>NZ_LAPT01000216.1 GCF_003194385.1 Pokkaliibacter plantistimulans | reverse complement strand
CAGGGTAGCTACAGCACTATCAAGCAACGGATGGCTGCGCGGCAGGGGCATTTCATGCCGACGTCTCTGCTCGACAGTCAGTTTGGCACACTGGAAGAGCCATTGGAGGAGCCGGGTGTGGCCGTCTGTGACGTGCGCCAGAGCCCGGATGACCTGGTGAGTGATGCCATGGCAAAACTCAGTCTCTGAGTCACTTGTTGTCCTGGCGCCTGCTCCGGCAAGCGCCGCTGCGGCCGAATGAGTGAATGAATGAGGATAAAGATAAGATGACAGCCCTCATCAACCGTGTTGAAAAGCTGATCGAGTATCTGATGGCTGCCGCGCTGGCAGTGATGTTCGTCGCGGTTTTCGGCAACGTGATCCTGCGTTATGTGTTTGGTTCCGGCATTGCAGCGTCGGAAGAGCTTTCCCGTCTGCTGTTCGTCTGGCTGATTTTCCTCGGCGCGGTGCTGGCCACCGGGCGCCATATCCATATTGGTTTTGATCTGGCCCAGCGGGCACTGCCTGCACCGCTGCGCAAGCTATGCATGATCGTCAGCCACGGGCTGATGCTCTATGCCCTGTGGCTGTTCTGGCAGGGGAGCTGGCATCAGTACCAGATCGGCTGGCGCATTACCTCTACCGTGATGAAGTATCCGCTGGCACTGATGGCCGGTGCAGGGCTGGTCGCTGCGCTGGGCATGGCGCTGTATATCTTCGCCAATCTGATGCGCGCCCTGACCGGTAGTAGAAAGGCCTATATTCCCGGTGAAAGCCACCCCTTCCATGCTGACGAGGAGACGCATTAATGACTCTGGGTCTGTTCCTTGTCGCCCTGATGGGCTTCATGGCTCTGGGGATGCCCATTGCCTTTGCCCTGATCATGACCGGCGTGGTGCTGATGTGGCACCTGGATTTCTTCGATGCCCAGCTGGTGGCGCAAAACCTGGTCAGTGGTGCTGACAGCTTCCCGCTGATGGCGGTGCCTTTCTTTGTACTGGCCGGTGAGGTGATGAATGCCGGTGGTATTTCCCGCCGCATTATCGATCTGGCCATCAGCTGTGTCGGCCATCGTCGTGGTGGACTGGGGTTTGTCGCCATTATTGCGTCGGTGATTCTGGCCAGCCTGTCCGGCTCTGCCATCGCCGATACGGCGGCACTGGCTACGCTGCTGCTGCCGATGA
>NZ_LAPT01000215.1 GCF_003194385.1 Pokkaliibacter plantistimulans | reverse complement strand
CCGCTCTGGGCCTTGCTCTGGGCGTATCTGCGGTCAGCGCCAGCGCGGCTGACATCAGCACCCGCCTGATCCGCTTCGGTTACGGCCTGAACCAGGACAGCAAGCAGGGTCGTGCGGCTGACTACTTCGTGCAGCGCATGAGCGAGCTGTCGGGCGGCAAGTTCAAGGTCAAGGCCTTCGGTGGTGCTTCGCTGGGTAGCGATATCCAGATGCAGAACGCCCTGATCGGCGGCGCACAGGAAATGATGGTCGGCTCTACCTCCACGCTGGTGGGGATCGACAAGCGCATGGGCGTATGGGATCTGCCTTTCTTGTTTGACAGTGCCGAGCAGGCTGACAAGGTGCTGGATGGCCCCTACGGCCAGAAATTGCTGGACAACCTGCAGGATCAGGGTCTGGTCGGTCTGGTGTACTGGGAGAATGGTTTCCGCAACATGACCAACTCCAAGCGCCCCATCGAGAAGATGAGCGATATGGATGGCGTGAAACTGCGTGTGATGCAGAACCCCATGTATCTGGATCTGTTCAAGAGCATGGGCGCCAACGCTGTTCCCATGTCCTTCTCTGAGCTGTTCACCGCACTGGAAACCAAAGCGGTTGATGGTCAGGAAAACCCTGTGACCACCATCGAGTCGTCCAAGTTCTATGAAGTGCAGAAGTACCTGAGTCTGACCCAGCACGTTTACAGCCCCTGGATCGTGCTGATGTCGAAAAGCTTCTGGGACAAG
>NZ_LAPT01000214.1 GCF_003194385.1 Pokkaliibacter plantistimulans | reverse complement strand
GCCACGGCCCTGCTCCCCGGCGCGAGCCGCTTCGATGGCGGCATTCAAGGCCAGCAGGTTGGTCTGCTCAGCGACGCTCTTGATTACATCCAGCACCTTGGAAATGCTGCCGCTTTCCTGCTCCACTGAAGAGATGGCGTTGCGCGAAGCATCCATATGGCCAAACAGCTGATTGATACCGGCCACCGCCTGATTGACCTGCACCAGCCCCTGCTCGCACTCGGCACCGATCTGACTGGCTTTGCCCGAGGCGGTATGGGTGTTGCGGCTGACTTCGTGAACACTGGCGACCAGCTCACTCATGGAGGTGGCAATCTGGTCCAGCTCGACCGTCTGCATCGCCACGCTTTCGCTACTGGACTGCGCATTTTCGTTCACGGTCGTGGCTTTGACGGTGGTCGATTCAGAAATGTTGGCCACTTCGGTGATCAGGGAGCGCATCTTGATCTGCATCTGATTGAAGTCGTTCGACAGTTCACCCAGCTCGTCGCTGGCGTCAGTGCGGATGTCCTGACTCAGATCCCCTTCCGACACACGACGGGTACCGGTGCGGATGGTCTTGATGGCGCCATGCACTGACACATAGAAACCGGCGAACAGATAGACAATCAGCAGCACCATCACCACCTGAATCGAAGACCAGGCAATCAGTGCCGCACGTTTATTCTGCAAGCGCTGATCAAGAATGCCGGACACTTCATCCAGCAACTGCTGACGGCCGTTCTCCAGCGCCGCCGTCGCCTGATCATACCCCTCAAAATGTGACCGCCATTGGGCCGGTGCCTTGTCATCGTAGGAGAAACTGCCAGTGGCATATTTGGTGATTACTGCCGTCTGGAAGCGGCCCAGAATAGCCTTGCTGGAATCAATAATGGCCTGCTGCATCGGCTGATCGGCAGCCGTGCCTTCGGTGATCGCTTTCAGCTCATTGACCAGATTGAACACGCCGGGTTTGGAGGCTGACTCAAGAAAACCATAGGCGACAATATAGGCGTTGTAGGTACGCGCTTTGGACAGGGTGACATAGGCCGGTATCAGCGAGTTGAGCATGAAGTCGACATCGTTATACAGCCTGTCGTTTTCGTCCTTGCTCAGGTGCGCCCGGCTGGCCACCGACTTGATAATCTCTCGCAGATGCTCAGGTTGGGTGAAGTTGCTGACGTAGAGGGTATCGACGGGAACACTGGTGCTGCTACCCTGCTCTGTCCCTTTGCTGTCCTTATCGATGGCCAGACCTGCATAACGGCTGCCATTCACCGCGCTGTTGTATTGCGCCACGCTGGCGTCGTAACGCTGCTGGTAGTCTTTGACGGCAGAGGTGACATCCTCTTCATTGCGCGCCATGGAAACCACTTTGGCGCCAGCCAGCTTCTGTGACGCTTCGAACACATCCAGCAAGCGGGTGATGACCCCCAGACCTTCCTGCTCCGAGCGGGCGTTTTGCATGTCCTTGTACAGGCTGCTGAGCTTGTCAACGGACAGCCAGCAGAACGGCAGCATAAATACCAGGAAAATGATCAGAAATTTGTACGCATAGCGCGTACGGTTCATTAAATAGAGCACAGGCCGCAGCAAAAACATTCCATCCCCTGGGCAGATATCTGCAAGTTATGGTTTAGCTGTATCAAAAAGATACGTTGGGTATTGGTGCCCGAATATACCTATTGAGCCAAAACAAATAAACCTGCAATAAAAAGGGAAATTTAACGCCTGCGACCTGAACTCTCCAGATCACACCCCTTGCACCAGATCAGAACCAAAAACCGCCTATAAATCAGCCTTATGCACAAGCATGATGCACCTGCAGCGCTCCACACAGCATGGCAGCCTTTTACAGACGAAACACAAAACACAAATATAAACACCGATATAAACAGAGCACCTATTCCAATTCAAAATCGGGGCTTTATTCAAAAGCCGCAATTACCAGCAGCAATATTCCTTAACCACAGCACAGGAATTGCCAGCAATAGAATTGAATTAAGGAAATGCAGTGAATAACCCACCGTTAACACGGTGGGTTGATGACACCCTGACGGGTCAGCAGGGTATTGGCCAGCACCCGGTCCGCTCTGGCCATGCGCCGCGATAGCATGCGTTGCGCCATCT
>NZ_LAPT01000213.1 GCF_003194385.1 Pokkaliibacter plantistimulans | reverse complement strand
CAGCATTACCAACAAGGTACACAAGCGGGTCACCCAATAACTTATTACAGCTATGTTGATAGCGGCCCGCACAGCACGATAGTCAGGCTCAACGCCTGAGCCGGATGTCTCTCCTGGGTGAAGACATCTGGCTTCATAAGGAGAGAGAAAATGTCGAGTGAGAGCACTATGGTTGCCGGTAGTCTGCAGACGAACCTGGACGATGCCCATGCTTTCCTCAATCAGCACCCCGATATCGAGGTGTTTGAATTGCTGATCCCCGATACCAACGGTGTGGTCAGGGGGAAATGGGTGCCGCGCAGTGCGGTGCCGAAGGTGCTGTCCAGCGGTATCCGCTTGCCCAGCTCCATGTTCGCGCTGGATATCTGGGGTAACGACGTCTCGGAAAGCGGGCTGGTGTTTGAAACCGGCGACCGCGACGCCCTCTGTCTGCCGGTCAGTCGTTCCCTCAAGGAAGTGCCCTGGCTGAAACGCCGCACCGCGCAGATTGTCATGTCCATGTATGAGTCTGACGGCGCACCGTTCTTCGGTGATCCGCGTCACCGTCTGCAGCATATCTGTGATCTGTTCAAACAGCTGGGGCTGACGCCGGTAGTAGCCATTGAGCTGGAGTTCTATCTGCTGGACCGTGACCCTGCCGCTGATGGCCGTCCGCAGCCACCCATGTCGCCTACCACGGGCCGTCGTCAGTTCACCAATCAGGTGTATGGTATCGAGGAGCTGCATGAGTTCGAGGACTTCTTCGACGGTATCTCCCGCGCGGCGTCCACTCAGGATCTGCCGGTGGATACCACGGTAGCCGAGCAGGCGCCGAACCAGTATGAAATCAACCTGCATCACGTCGCCAATGCGGTGCAGGCCGCGGAACACGCCATTCTGCTGAAACGGGTGATCAAGGGCGTCGCTCAGGCCCATCAGATGAACGCGACCTTTATGGCCAAACCCTACGGCGATCTGGCCGGTAACGGTATGCACATCCACTTCAGCCTGATTGATCAGGAAGGCCATAACGTGTTCGATAATGGCACGCCCACCGGCAGTGATCTGCTGCGTCAGGCCATCGCCGGTCTGACTCACTCCATGGCGGACAGCATGGCGCTGCTGGCGCCGAACATTAACTCTTATCGTCGTTTCCAGGCGGGCAGCCATGCGCCGGTGCATCCGTGCTGGGGCTACGACAACCGTAGCACGGCAATCCGTATTCCTTCCGGTGAGCGTTCGGCGATTCGTATTGAACACCGCGTGGGTGGTGCCGATGCCAACCCCTTCCTGTCGATGGCCGCGGTGCTGGCGGGCGCCTATCACGGCATCGTCAACAAGATGGAACCGCCACCCGCTACTGTGGGTAACGCCTATGCACAGCATGAGGCGTCACTGCCGGACAATCTGGCCGATGCGTTACTGGCCTTTGAAGAGTCGGAGTTTATTAAAGAGTATTTTGGTGAGCCATATCAGCGCCTATATAGCGCCTGTAAATGGCAGGAATTGGCGACTTTCGGAAGTCAGGTGACGCAATTGGAATATGACTCCTATTTGCGCACCGTGTAATTAAAAAAATAGCATGCGCTATTTTGGGGCGATCTGGTTTGTGGATACCTGTTTTGGTGCCTTGAACAGATCGCCCTTTTTATTTGTGGCTGAATAAGCGTTGTCTGCTGCTGATTACGTATCAGCTCAGGTATCACCTTTGTTGAGCTTATGTAACATATTGAACGTACTGGTTTTTTGTTGCGATGCGGTAGCGCGGTTTGGGTGTCGGATATATGACGAATATTAAGCATAATTTTATCGGTTAGATATTCTTCAATATTCCCTTGGGGGTATTTTTATAAATTGTTATCGGTTGCTAGTGGTAAAGTTTTATTGAGCTAAAACTGAAGATGGATGGGAAAGTATTTATCTGATTATTTAGCTCGTGCACACTGAATTGGACTAATAAAAATAATTCGTCCTTTATATTCTTCGGCATAGCTTGTGCATAGTGGTTTAGGTATAGATAACAGGATTATCAAATACATGGGCCCTGGAGCGTGAACACGTTCCTGACTGTTGCAGGCTGCCCCGCAACCCATATCGCCGGTGGAACGTTTACCGGTGAATCTGCGCTGCAGTGGGCCGGTTGATCTGTTGTGCAGCGGTTCGCTGCACAGATGAACGCAAAACCTTGTTCTAGCACTGGCGTCTGCTGTGCTTTCTGATATAAAGCGCGATTTGGTTGCACATGTTCCGTCAGGCAGACTCTGTTACTCTTGGCGGTTCAGTAGCGTGGCAAGCGGCAGCCAGGCTGCCTGCACAGGCTCCACGCGTCACAGGTTTACGATTCGTCGCAGAGATACGTCAGGTGCCGGTCAGCCGGCGCTCAGTGCCAAGCATCAGGCCGTCGAAGTATTACAGGTTTCGGTAGCTCCCCCGGCGGTGGGGTCGCCAACAAGTATAAGTCAGGAGGTTATGTCGATAATGAATGTAGCTACCAGCACCGCTACCATGGCGGACTCGGCCAAGAGGCCTGAGCAGACGATCCTGCAGATTCAGCAGGTAACCAAGATGTTTGGTGATACCAAGGCCGTCAATGATGTCAGCCTGGAGATTCGCAAAGGCGAGATCTTTGCCCTGCTCGGCGGTTCCGGATGTGGCAAGACCACGCTGCTGCGTATGCTGGCCGGATTTGAGCGCCCCACCGCGGGTCGCATCATTCTTGACGGTCAGGACATTACCGCGCTGCCTCCCTACGAGCGCCCCATCAATATGATGTTTCAGTCCTATGCGCTGTTCCCGCACATGAGTGTGGAGCAGAATATTGCCTTTGGCCTGAAGCAGGATGGCATGACCCGTAACCAGATCGGTGACCGTGTCGCACACATGCTGAAGCTGGTGCACATGAGCAAGTATGCCCGTCGCAAACCCCATCAGCTGTCCGGTGGTC
>NZ_LAPT01000212.1 GCF_003194385.1 Pokkaliibacter plantistimulans | reverse complement strand
ACATAGGCCGGAATTGTACCGGCCTATGTCGTTTCTGTCAGGACAGCTTTGCTATCAAGAAAGTTGCTGTCTGCGATGAGGCTGATGCGTCAACTGACGCCTTTCAAACTCCCGGATACGTTGACGACAATGTTCAATTGTCTGGGGGCGCATGACGCTGTGATTCTCGTCTTTAAGCTCCCCATTCAAGTTTTTTGCCAAGCACTGTGCAGTACTCAGCATACACTCGAACGCCAGCATCAAATCGTCTGCACCAGGCATACCCATGAAAAACGTCACCCCTGGAGTTTTTACAGACTCGATATGATCAAGGTCAAAGTCACCGGGATTCAACAAATTAGCCATGCTGAACTGAACTTTACCTTTGTTAAGCCCTAGCTCATGGCGATGGAAGATATTTCTTTCCCCGAACCGCAAACCGCATGCGAGCAGTACCTGCAATAATTGCTCACCATCAAAACCACTGTCACTGACCGCGGTCACACTAACGATAATGTGTTCCTCGGCATTGACACTGAACGACGACGCATCTGCTTTCACTCGCGCCTGACGCTTAAGCTCGAGTAATGGGTCAGCTCGCATGGGTAGGACACGTGCGGTTTCCTGGTAAGGAACTTCTTCCTCCTCAATGACGATTGCTTCTTTCTGGTCAATCTCTACAGAAGTTGAAATACTATCGACCTCATCAAAAGGATCGACCTCATCATCCATTAGCTCAGAAATGGGTCGCTCCCATGGGTTTGAAGCTGTCGTATCAGAAGAACAATCTTCCTTGAAGTCTTTTGTTGCTTGCTCTGACTGCAAGCCAGATGTATCAACCAAAGATTGTTCATACCATTCTGCCTGAGACCCAGCAGCCTCAAAGCTTGAGAGTCTTGACTCTGCATGACCTGAAGCAAGGTTAAGTGACTCGTCTATACCAGACAGATTCTGATCTTCGGACAAACCAAAACCGTCCGCCTCAGACATTTTGTTGTGATATATATCTTCCGCTACCGAATCTGGCCAATCTGCCACTGTAGTTAATGTGGGTGCAAAGTTCTCCGCAAACTCATTACCACCAGAAGCAGAAAATGAAGACTGAGTTGACGAAGTAGACTTCTCAGCAGGTTGATCCAAAAGAGGATCGACCTCAACGTGTAAATCGTGTAGCCCTACTTTCGGAGGTGCTTTCTTGCTCTCTAATTTTCTGGGAGCAATCTCACGATTAGCTGATGAATTCTTGGAGAGTTTTCCCGTACGGAGTTTATTCAGAGCACCAGCAAAGGCATGGGGTTCCATTTTGGTCACCCTTGCTCCGCCATTAGGC
>NZ_LAPT01000211.1 GCF_003194385.1 Pokkaliibacter plantistimulans | reverse complement strand
GATCATGGGTGATAAACACGATGGTCTTGTGCAGGCTGTTTTGCAGACTGATGAGCTGATCCTGCATTTCGCGACGGATCAGCGGATCGAGGGCACTGAAGGCTTCATCCATCAGCAAGATGTCGGGGTCGGTACAGAGTGCACGAGCCAGTCCGACCCGTTGCTGCATGCCCCCCGACAGTTCGTCCGGATAGGCGGCTTCATAGCCTGCCAGCCCGACCACGTCTATCCAGTGACGTGCCTTACGCTGTCGTTCCGCCGGGTCTGCGCCCTGCACCCTGAGGCCATAGGCCACGTTATCGAGCACGTTACGATGTGGCAGCAGACCAAAACGCTGGAACACCATGCTGATCTTGTGGCGACGAAACTCCAGCAGCTCCTTATCGTTCATTGCCACCACGCTTTGCCCGTCCACCCTGATGTCACCGGCAGTGGGTTCAATCAGACGGTTAAAGTGGCGGATCAGCGTGGATTTGCCGGAGCCGGACAGCCCCATGATGACGAAGGTCTTGCCACCTTCGATATCCAGACTGATGTCTTTGAGGCCGAGGGTATGGCCTGTTTCTGCCAGCAGGCTGTCCTTGTCT
>NZ_LAPT01000210.1 GCF_003194385.1 Pokkaliibacter plantistimulans | reverse complement strand
GCTGGTAGTGACGCGCCCAGCTCTGAGCCTCAAGACGATCCTGAATGTAATAAGCGTTCATGGCTGAACTCCTGAAATAGCTGTGAAAATATCGCCCGCGAAATGCCGGGCTGATTAGGAAAACAGGAAAGGGGGTTAGTGAATGCTTTTGCTTGATCTCAGTTTCAGTATTAATATCCATTTTTTATAAGCGTCGACGGCTTCACGAACCATCTTTTCATCGCCAATAAAAGTGGCGCTAGTGAATTTAGTCTGGATAGCCATAAGTGTTTGATCCATTCTTTGGGACTCCTGGCTGATTAAGTATGTCGATAAGGCGTTTCCATCCGTCACGTAATTTACGGGTGATTCGTTCAAGTAAAGATTCGGAAGGGAAGCCAGCAACAGGCCACCCTGCAATGGCATATTGCATGGTGTGCTCCTTATTTATACATAACGAAAAACGCCTCGAGTGAAGCGTTATTGGTATGCGGTAAAACCGCACTCAGGCGGCCTTGATAGTCATATCATCTGAATCAAATATTCCTGATGTATCGATATCGGTACTTCTTATTCCTTCGCTACCATCCATTGGAGGCCATCCTTCCTGACCATTTCCATCATTCCAGTCGCACTCACACACAACACCATATGCA
>NZ_LAPT01000021.1 GCF_003194385.1 Pokkaliibacter plantistimulans | reverse complement strand
TCTATTTATGCAACAAAGCCAAGCGGCAGCAATACAGCCCGCCAGGTACAGCGATAAGTGCACAAGAAAGCGGAACTGTCGCTTCGCTTGTAGCACCTACCTTATGCTTCTACAGGCTATCCCAGAGCTGCACTCCTCTGAGCGAAGCCAAACCATCAGACAGGGTTATTTGCCGTCATCTTACGGCCTCGGCATAACTTATCTGCGCACAGCGGAGGAAAGTATGGCCAGACGGGACAACAGGCCAAAACCGGGGAGACGACCTGTTCGATCAGCGGCTGAAAGCAGTGATGCAAACATTGCAGGAGATGGGGCAAAATCAGGGCAGTGGTAATACCTCTTCACAGCAGAGTGCCTTCAGCAGCCAGGAGAGAAGTAACAAGACGATGCTGGATCTGGGCAAGCAGCAGCTCAACAACCTCTTCAACCCCTATACCAACGATGACCAGCTATCGGATATGCCCCCTTCAGTCAGTCGCGATGTCGGCAGGTGGCGGACAACTATCCACAATCCTTCGGCAGCCTGAGCAGCTCCTCCATGCCCCGCTCCGGCACAGGCGCCAGCAATGTGGCCAACATCATGCTCCCAAAGCCTCTTTCGACGCTCTCGTGCAGGACGAATCTATCGCAGTGAAAGCTGATGAATCCTTTGATGGTGACGATCAGTCATAGACTCAGAAGCCGCTGTTTACTCATCGAAGATGACGCCAGTCCACAGAATGCCGTGCTGGTAGATAATGAAGCGGACGGCATCCGCACCAAAGGCGATGCCGGATCGACAACGTGCAGCACCCATGTCGGTGAGAATGCCGCGGCCATGAAAAGGCAACGCCACCAATGGCAAACACCCACTAGTGCTGGGCGATTGAGACGCGGTCAAGGTGCACGCCAACAACGTCAGAACTACAAGCGTCAAGGAACTGTAGGTACTGCCGCAGTCAGCAGTGCTGAAAATTTTCTGATCTTTCCATCATTTCTACGCAACCGGATAGCTTACTGCGTCACTAAGACTCTGTAGACGTCCGGTTAATGGCGTTTGATGACACCAAACACGTTCTAACAAAATATGCCACAAGGGCATGGGCATCAAAATTCAACTGATGGTACTGAACATGAGTACGAGAATCCCTGGTAGTTCCAGTCACGAAATCCATGGTATTCAAAACAGCAATCAGCATCAGAATCCAGCCACACTGCGTCAGGGTAGTAGCAGCGGCTCTCAGGGAATGACCATCAGTCTGGCCCATGAGGGCAGTCAGGCCACGCAACCCTCACAACTGCATCAGCAAACCGAAACACCCGACGGCCAGCCCGTTGGTAAACATAAGCACAAGAAACCCGGCTTTCTGAAAGGCAAGTTTGGCTTTGGCAAGAAAAGCGAGTCGAGCAGCGCCTCTCAGCAGACACAGCAACGGAATACGACAGCCGGGCAGCACAGACCAAGCTCGTCTTTCACCTCTAAAATGATGCATTGCATGGGCTTTGGTCATACTGCAGCTAAGCAGCAGGGCGAGTCATCCACCAGCACATCGTCACATCCATACCCCGCTGACTCACTTCTGGCGCGGATGCGGGAAGAAGATCAAGTAGGCTATGAGTACGTTTCAGACGTCATGAAGGCGCAGCAGGCAGCGCAATGGAAAACGACCAGAAACCGCGTACTGACCTCGCTCAATACCACTTCTGACAGCCATTCCACCGCAAGCCAGCAAAACACTGAGACACGCACTGAAGAGCCGGAAGATCGGGATGTACAACAGGCGCTGGATGCGATGCGCGCTCGGGGTGCATCCGCCTTCGCCACTCAGGATGTATTTCATCTACCAGACGACAGTGCTTCTGAATCCGACTCCGACGTTGAGGATCAGGAGGTCCAGCAAGCGCTGGATGCTATGCGCGCCCGGGGTGCTTCAGCCTTTGCCACAGCAGACGTATTCCAGATACCTGAGGATTTAGTTCCGCCCGAGACCTCAGCCCCTGAGACCGAGCCCCTCTCAGAGGACGATGCAAAGGCTTCTATGCAGGACCAGAATGACATCGGTAACTTGTACACCATTCCCGAAGGGGACAATGAAGGGATAGAAGAAGATGACATGTCATCCAGACAAGAGTCATTTCATTCCGCCGCTTCAACATTGGGTGAGTCGGACTCGTTCAGAAGTACCAGCAGCCACTTTTCCGAGAGAGATCAAGACGAAGCAGAATCCACTGTGTTTAGTCGTCGTCCGGGTAAAGAACCGATGTCCTCTGCGATCTTGCAGCCTATCCAGTTTCGGCAAAATCTGCACAATCTGGAGCGAGGTGAGAGCTCCCAGGTAGCTGGTGGCACCCCACCCAACACCCCACCCAGCCACTCGCCCTCGTTCAGTCATCCTTTTTCTCCCGCTCACTCCAGCGCTGGTGACGTCATACAACCTCCGCAGTTACAGCTCAACAACGGCAAGCTTTCCATCGACAAGGAATCCTCCCCTCATCTGGCCACCATGCTGCAGCAGACCATAGGTCGCCCGTTTCAGAGCTATGCTGCCCATGAAAGCCGCAATCAGGGCCACGACCAGCTGCTTTTGGACAAACAGGGTAAAGTGTTTCAACTCAGCACCAATCCCCATTCTGGTTTTATCGCGCTGCATAGCTCGACACCGCTTACCAAACCACCCACAACACTGCGGGATGAAATAGGGCAACCTATCCCCGACCCAGGCAGGACGTCGAGATTGTTCCCTGGCATTCAGGAAAACCATGGGATACGCCAAACAGCCCCCACTGCCCAACCGCAGTCATTGTTTGCTCAGCTTAGCGAAACCGGCCATGCCCCCGCAGACACCAACATTCTCGCCCAGGCAACCGGCATTCATGCAGATGCCAACGGCAACCACTGGCGCATACACGAAGGTGAGCTGCATAAGCTGACAGGGCTGGATATCTGGAAAGAGGACCAGAGTGGAGTGACGACGCTCAACACCGGTGCGGATCAGGGTGTCTACGGAATCAAGGACGGCAACAAGCTGATTGAACTCGCCTCCGGGCAAAGCAGCTTTGTTACCGAAAGTCCGATCAGCTCTTTCAGCGTCAACCAGCAGGGTGAAGCCGCCCTGCTAACCCAGGGTACTACCGGTCTATCCACCAACGATGTTCCGGCAACCCTCTGCCTGCTCCCTTCGTTGTCTGAAAATATCGAATCTGCACGAGACTTCCAGCCGCGTTATGCCACAGGCAGCGACATCGTCGGTCTGCAGGACACCGACGCCGCACAGTTAACCAGCGTGGGACTCCATGGCAAGGAGCTATTCGCGGTCGACCAGGAAAATCGCCTGTTGAAAGCAACCGTGCCGGAGCACGACCAGAACGAGCTGCGATTTACCATTGTGCCCCAGCATGAGTTACAGAACGCCTTTGGCAAAGATGCCAAGTTTGAAGGATTTACCCACTCAGCGACGGGCGAACTGCACCTGTTAGTCAAAGATCACAGTAATCAGCGCCACGCCTGTCCACTCAACGAATCCGGCAAGACCTTCAAACCCGGCTGGAACCTGTCTGATGTCCTGCATATCGACAACACTCTTGGTCTGAACAAGACTGAGCCCGGTCTGCTGGAGGCGCAGTTACGCACTCAGGAACAAGACTTTGGCAAGAACGGTACACTTGCCACTTACGAAGGCGCGCTCTACTTCAAGGACAAGCTCACCCAGGAGTGGACCAAGGGAGCAGACAACATTGAAGACTTGCAGCGTGGTCTTGATGGTCAGCCCTATGCCCTGCAAAGCGGTAAGCTGAAAAAGATCACTATTGATGAAAACAGCAGCAGTATCAGCTTCGGCTCCGACAATGTGTTTTCTCTGACCAAGACTCGTGGTCAACCTGCCCTTGGCAGTGGCCCCAAGGGCGCCCCCGACGGCAATATCAAGACAGCAGCAGTGCTCAACAGTTATCAGGCTGTCACCCTGACTCATGCCGGTGAGTTCAAGTTCAGTTCGGTTCGCCCCAATACCAGCCGCGCCATGCACCCCGATGTGCCCATCCGCCAGAACGGTTTGCAGGGTGAAATAACGCACCTGCAGGTGGATAAGGACCACACCCTGTTTGCGCTGACTGACGAAGGAAAGCTGTTTCGTCTGCCAGCAGAAGCCTGGATGACGCCCAAAAGCAGCAAACTCAACAGCGAATGGCATGAAGTCCGGCACCGTGAGCTGCCCGAAGAACTGCACGGCGCCAGGCTGTCCATGAGTGAGCAGCATGAATTACAGCTGATCACCGCGGACGGACAAAAGCTGCGTCATAGTGCCGAAGGGTGGCATCGTCAGCCGCCACAACCTGCGGCGGAAGGGACAACCGGTCGTGACAAGTTGTTCGATAACCTTGCCCTGGCCACCAAAGGTATGAAGCTGGGGATGGCGGGCGCCAACTACGTGGTCACCGCGCAGGTCGGTGGTGTTCTGGGTATGGAAACCAACAAGATCAGCAGCAAGTTCACTGATCGGCTCAAAGCCCACGTATTCAAACCCAGTCTGGAAATACCGCGCCCCATTAAAACGGCTGGCAACTATATGCAGCATCAATGGCAGGGCCGAGAAGGTCTGAAGCCGCTATATGAACAGGAGCATGCCCTGTTCAAGGAACTGGAGGCCAACAACACCCTGCTGAAATCGGGCCTTGCACCGGATCGTGACAAGATGGATATCAAAACCCGCCTTGAGCGCCTGGACCTCGGGGAAGCAGGTCAGCAGCTAAAAGACGAACTAGAGTCGCTACGTAATGAGCTGGAGCTAAGTGCCGAGCGTCAGCTGATCAAGCTGGGTAAACATCAGGGCGTACTGGACGCGGGGGGTGAGCTGAAGCTGGACTACAAGCCGTCCAAACTGAAAGACTTCAAGCAGAGCTTTAACCCCAATCGCTCCGGCCACTCCCTGAGTGCGGAAGTGCTTAACACCTGGAAGCACGCGCCCGCCTCAGCCGACAGCAATGTCGGGCATCTGCTGAAAGCCTTTACCGATCTCAACGTCAATATGAGCCATCAGAAGACCGAGATCATGATGGGCCGCCAGCGTGATCCCAGTGACAAGATGGCACTGGTGAAGTCCCGTCTGGTGCTGGACACCCTGATACTGCAGAAGCTCGACAAGCTGATCGATAAAGCCGAGGTATTGTCAGGCAGGCAACCCGATGCCGATCAGCTGAGCATGCTGCGCCATGACCTGAACCAGCTGCGCGATGACCAGTATGAGAAGAATCAGGTCAAGCATCTCACTGACCGCGGCATGCTCAGTCATAAAGATGTGGAAGGCATGTATGACTCCGCCAAAGTCATGATCAGTGCCTTCAGTCAGGAGGATCACGGCATCAACCTGATTGCCCGTGCCGTCACCCAGACCAGGGATCAGCAGCAGCTAAATCAGGAAATGAAAAGCATGCTGCATTCCCTCAAACCTCTGGATGACGTGATCTTCACCCGCAGCTACAACGCCAGCGCATCGGCCAGTGTGATTCCCCACTCTCTGCAGGGTAAAGCCGTTGACATCTTCCCCGGGGCCGGTGCCGAGCAGAAACGCAACTACAATCTTGAGTTCTATGGGCTGGAAGACGGGGTTGAAGTGACTATCAGCCGAAACCTCGGGCCAAGCATTCAGGGCAATATCGGTATCAGCAAGAACGCGCTACCTGCCATGACCGGCCAGGACAGTAATAGCAAGCCGGTGAATGTTAACGACCACCATATGACCTTCAAGCCTGACGTCGTCGCAGGTGCTGGCCTGACCATCAGCGGCGGCCAGGTTCAGCACAACGAATTCATCTTTAACGTGCGTGGTAAGGACATTGATTCCTTTGTCGATGGTCTGACCAGCGGCAAGATTACCCCCGATGAGCTGTT
The DNA here is from genome assembly GCF_003194385.1 of Pokkaliibacter plantistimulans. Taxonomy (GTDB): domain Bacteria; phylum Pseudomonadota; class Gammaproteobacteria; order Pseudomonadales; family Balneatricaceae; genus Pokkaliibacter; species Pokkaliibacter plantistimulans. Next base: position 99,258 of record NZ_LAPT01000021.1, on the reverse strand, counting down.
CAACAAGGGCATGGAACACGTCACTATGCACGGCACCAAGACCAACTTCAGTATTGATCTTGGCTTGAACTTCACCGCCCGCGCCCGGCTGGATCTCACCGATAAAGACGGTAATCCCACCGTGGGTGCGCGTCTGGGGGGCGGCCTGACAGGCGGACTCAATCTGGTCTCCATCAACAAAGACGAGCTGATGTATGAAGGACTGGACAAAGCCAAGCATCGCACCAACGACAAAAGCGGTGTGCTCAATACAGCTAACGCCGGGTTTGACCTTGCCGCGACCCTGGGTTTTGTAAAGGGTTTCACCACTGGCCACAGCACAACCACGTCCACCCACCCGGACACCGGGGAAACCACCACAACCACTGAGGCTAAGCAGACGACGCTATCGTCCTTTGCCAACCTGCGTACCGCTGCCACGGTGGCGGTAGACAACGCGGTCAAGGTGCGTGGTGAGATGCAGTCGAAAAAGGCCGATGCCGTCACCTCTGGCACCATGGACAAGCTGTTCAGCGGTCTGGCCAGTGCATTTAAAGATGCTGCCAGTCAGGAAGTCGTGAAGGTCGCCAGGGAAATGACTGATATCAAGCAGCAGTTGCAGCTGCTGAAGAACCACTTTGTCGAGTCGGGTGTGGTTACCCATACCAATGACGAGCAGTACGCGGCGCTCAACAGCATAGGCGCAACTGAAATTCAGCATGAAGCCGCCACCAACAAGACCGATGTAATGTCCGTGGCCAAGGCCGTGGTGGCTCACTATAACACCCGGCATCTGGACCATGGCGGTGTGCTCAATATGCTGACAGCGGCGGTTGCGCCATCACGCAAGGATGCGCTGGCCAGTCAGGTCAGCCAGATGATGAAAGATGATCCCGCCTTTGCTGGCGTGCTGAATGACATCCGCAATCGCCCCAACTGCTACACTTGGGTCACTCTGGAGCTGAAGGACGAGCCACGGATGAAGCTGGAGGCAGACTTTGTCAAAGGCAAAGCCGGTCTGGATCAGGTTAAACAGGCGCTGGAAAACCCAGAGAGCCGTCGCATCAAATCCATCACTATTTTTGAAACCGGACAGCACAAGGAAGGCTTCACCACACCGACTCTGTTCGTCGGCGGAGCCAGTAATGCCAACGTCTACATGGAGCGTGCCGCTGGCACCATCAACTTCAAGTACGGAGCCGATCAGGATATCCCCCGCAGCTACACCCTGGCAGGTCAGGTCACCACCCCCGACACCGAGCTGGTGACGGCTATGAGCAGCTTAAAGAAAGAGGGTCTGGAGGTACGCAAACACTGATAGCGCCTTCACCAGCACTGACGCGAGCAGACAACACGCAGGTGTGAGCAGAAAAATACAGGTGTGAGCAGAAAACAGGTGTGAGCAGAGTGCCCGAACAGCAGTGGCTTAGTAAAAACCACTGCTGTTCCCTGCGGCACTTGCTGTCTTAGCCAGGCATATTCATCTTGACCAGCATCCGCTTCACTTCCGCTAACAGCTCCCGCTCCGTCGGTCGCGCGGCCAGTAAATCAAGACGTGCGTACAAGTCCTGCTTAAACTCAGGCACGGCATCTGCAACAGCACTAACAGCACGTTTGATACCATCTACCTTTTCCTGGGCCTCGGTTTTCTGTTTACCCAGCTTCTTTGCATTGAGTGCGGAAAGGTCCATCTCTGCCAGCTCATCAATCAACTTGATGGCCTTGGTCCACAGCATGTCATCCTTTGGTTGCAAACCGTCATCAAGATGATTGAGCTTCCCAGCGTCAGGCTTGTCAAACAGAGGTCCGTGGGTGATCACGGCTGGGCTCAGAAATGAACCGATACCGTGCTGCTCTTTGAGGCTGTCGAGCTTTGCCACCAATCCATGAAATGCCCCTTCAACCGATGTCAGCGTTTCTGGAGTAGCTTTGGCTGTCATGAGCTTACGCAATGTCTGAGTAAAGTCGTCCTTTAATGCATTACGCTGCTGTTGATACACCTGTTTAAGGCTATCGCCATGATCCCATTTCTCTGGAGGTTGCCCAAGCGCATCAACCATGTTCTCCAACTGATGCGTCAAACGCGTCAAACGGAACTGCCGGGCAGACGTTCCCCACGCGCCGTCGTCGAACGAGCCTATAGAGCGGATAAGTGACTCACCATGCTTCATCACGGTGTCTTTGTCATATACCAGTTTCAGATTGGCGAAAGGGGTTGTGGCACCCAGCGACGCGTTGATAGCTCGGGTTCGGGCGGGAATGACCAGTGGGCTGCCTTTCTTTGCCTCATGGCTATGGGAGATATTCAGCTCTTTCAGACGGAAGTTTTTCAGGTCTTTTGCTGCCGCTTTCATGGCCTCTAGTCGACTTGCACCACCTTGGGGCGTATCTGCATTTATTCGCTCCAGCACATCCGGCTTCAACTCCATACTGACAGACACAGGTTTATTGCTGTTGATCCACGTATTTCCCTGCTGATGAGTAATCTGCTTAAGCGCTTGCTTGAGACCGGGAATCTGTTTTTGCAGCTCGCCGTATTTGTCGATCCTTTTCAGCAATTTGCTGGTGCGATTGACAGACAGCTGCACATCAATGTTAACAGGCTCCCCCCTGCTGTCGGAGGTCAATGTCACCGTCTTTGCGGTGGGAGAAAGTCGGTCAAACCCCTTACCCAGAATAACGCCAGGCAACAAGCTTGGTATCCCCATCCTGCCCGTCAGGCCAGGAGCACTTTCATTGTCCGGCCCGCTGCCCAACATCATGTCACCGGGTAAAGGCACTTTCAGATAGTCACTTTCTAATACGCCGACACCGATCAGGTTGCCCCGTACACTTTGCAGACCAAACCCTTGCTGCATGTTGCTTCTGCTTGTCTGCCCGGTACTACTGGTGGAGGTAGACTGCGCTGACTTGCTTCCAAAATCTAACGCCAACTCTGGCACTATCGCTCCCAGTATTTTTCCCGTTGTGCCAGGTATTTTCGGTGCATCCAAAGCTCCCCACCCTGGCTGATCCGTTCCTCCCGCCCCGACCAATACGTTTGCAACCCCTACGTTCCAATTGCGTCCCTTGCCGTGCACGGAGTCCACCTCCTCAGACTGACGCATCAAATCAAACAGGTCTGCATGGCCTGTCATCACATCACGAATAACACGCCCGATATTACCTTGACCATCATCCTTGATCGTGAAGGCGATACTGTCATTAACGGTGTCTGTCTTCTTGCCTTTAACAGCAATCTCCCAGCCACCAAACGCCCATGTAGCTCCATGCTTTTCAGGCATCAGTTGCGGTAACCCCACCGCCCCCAAGCCCGTTCTTAAACCTGCCTGCATGTAACTACCACGTGAACTATTCATCTCCACACGGATACCGTCGTCCGTCTTGGCAATACTCATTCCTGCGCCTTTCAGCTTGCCAACATCCAGAATAGGAATCAGCCAGGTAACGGCCACACCTCCCGTCATCTTGGCCCAGGCACCGGACAATACCACCCTGAAGTTTTCAGTGTTAAAACCATTGTCACTGGATTTGCCCATGCTAATGCTGTCACCCGGCTTCATGGTGTGAGCAAGGCGACCAAACAACTCTGCAGCCTCAGCCATACTCGGCTGACGCTCCAGCTTCCACCCCATGGCAGGCGCATAGTTTTTGATCATGCGTGGCAACATGTCACCTTCCTGACGCAGAATGGTCTGCATGGCATCAAAGCCCTTAGCGGCATTGCCAAAAGGATCCGTTTCCGCTATCCCCGACCTGGCAACCAGATTGGGCAACGCCTGATTTCTGATACTCTGCGCCTCAGCCAGGGCATCCTCCATGGGCACCCCCTGATTCAGGGTCTTGTGTGCAAGCTCTGCCATCACCGCATGATCCACCACCAGGCTTGACAACGCTGCACGGTAACGGGATGCATCCATCGGCACATGGGTACCCTGCTCCAGCAGCGTATTCAATTGCTGTACAACCTCATCACTACTGCCATAAAGCATTTCTCTGACCCCCTTGATGCGCTCCAGAACGTTATCGGTCGAAGCAGCACCTTTGGGCATGCGCAGTTCTTTCTGTAATTTCGGGTCACTTCTATCTTTCGTGATCTGCTCAAGTAACTGCTTGCAACGAGACGTAGCTGCACTGCCCAGGCCGTCATCCAATAATCGAGCAAACTGAGCGATACCTTCATCACTGCCGATGGCGTTGCGATCCACTGAACGAAGGTTCTCCGGTGCCAGGAGCTTAAAGAACGACGCAACCTGGGCGTCATATCGCGCCATCGGGTGTTGCTGCTGTTTGCTGTAATCGAAGTGCTTAAGGTCCTTGTACAGCTTAGGAATACTCTTGGCGACACGGCTCAGGCTTTGTATCGGGTGCTTGAGCGGGTTAGACGACGCAGGACGTGCCGTTGCCACACCGCCCAGAAAGGTGATCAGCTCTGCCTTGTTGTGTATCGGCAATGCCCCATGCAGTCGCCCGAACAAGGATTGATTGACCTCCGTCATCGCGACCTTGTGCCAGCTATTGGATGCCTTTTCAAAACGATGCAATCCTCCGTCCAGATCCTTTGCTCCGACGCTGCCATCCGGAAGCGTATCCAGCCGGGTAAAGTGATGATCTGTGTCTGGCAGTTTCTGCCATTGCCTGCCGTCATCACCTGTAACACCATGCCAAACCGTTCCGCTGGCATCCATCAGCCACAACGCACTGTTGGCATCACAAGCAATGGAACGTGGCTCAGCGGCCATTAATTCCATTGGCAAAGAAACAGGCTGCGTCTGGCTTGCAGCAGGGTTTCCCACATCAGTATCGCGCTGAAATAGCTCACCGCCTCTGTTCAATACGAACAACCGGTCTTTACTGCCTGATACCGCAACGTCCTGAACGTCACCAGGAACGTCCATCTGATGTACTGGAATATCGTCACGAGGTTTGCCACTGCGTTCCAGGGTACAAAGTTGATCATCCATACGTGCATATACCTGCCCATCAGCACCGAGCGATATCTGATCTACACCTGTAAGGCCGGTATGCAAAACCTCGTTGACAGTGGGATCATACCGATGCAGATCACCCTGCTGATTGACGAAATAGAAGAAGCCTTCCGGCCCTGCAATATGACTGACAGGGGGTTTCTGCTGAGCGTTGACACCCACCTCACCCATAACGTTTAAGTTCAGTTTCTGCTGAGCTGAGGAACGTAAATCGGGTGACTTCAGACGCTCGATAAAGTGCTCCCGCACAACATGATCACGCCCCCCTGCACCACTTTGTCTGATGTTCGGGCTGTGCTCCTGCAGCTGCCCATGCGACAGAGGGGATGCCGGACGGGAAGTATCTGCTGTGGTTGGTATCTTTGTGTGCCCCCCCTGATCCGCGACTCGGTTGTTTTTGCTCCCAAACCATCGCTCCTTGATACCTTTAAGGCTGGTTGCTCTGTGTTTGTGCTTCTTGGGCGACTCTCCTGCTGTATCAGCTTGTCGCTGCTGCACGTCTATTCTGCTCTGACTAGATTGCCCCTCTCTGCTTAATGAGGTCGTACCACGCTGCTGTGCGGGCGCACTCTTCTGCAGATAGTCAGCATTCTTCTGATCAAGGGGCTGAGTTACGGCATGGATACTATCGGTATTGTTATTGGCTGAAGCTTGCATGAATGTCTTCCTGATTTATCTACATACGCGGGGCCATCTAGCAGAGGTCTGTTTCTTAATCGTTATAGGTGAAAATTAAGCGACTTTAGTTCGCCCAAAAAAATACAAAAAGTGAAAGAAACAGGATGGAAGAGCTTGAATGGTGGAGCAGCACAAACCGATAGAGCGGCACAGGAAAACGCCGAGCAGGTCCAGGTTGATGGCGCCCTGGAAAGCGAAGACAGCCATGCACTGCTGCAAGTCCCCATAACCGCCGTATTGGCAGTATCGAAGGAGGCGTCGCACATGATCGTCTTCCCCTCACTACAGCGTTGCATGAGCTGAAGAAGGAGGAGCTGGAAATGCGCGGTTAACCGCAGCCGGAACCCAATACGTCCAGTCGCCACTCAGCTGCGACTGGGATGTAAACCCTGTGGACCTTGGCAGTATTGACAACTGGCAAACCACACTGACGCACCTTAGGGTGCAGATCATGGATGTCCGCTCTTTTGCTCACCCTAGGGGCACTTACCCCAACCGGGGTGAATGCCCGTCGCTTCTGCAGAGACTCAGCACCTTGTTGTAACCGATTTGCCGCCGCTGTGAGGCAGCTACCGCAGTATCAGCACAGCAATCTGGTTACCTGTCGGGTCTTAACATCACTAAAAGAAACTGAGCAAGACAATAACGATGAGCTTCAAACGCAAGATAACGCTTATTCTCTTCTTCGTAGGTGTGATTCCATGCCTGCTGCTGACCGGCATTGCCAGCTGGTATTCCGCCCATGCCCTGCAACAGCAAACGTTCCAGCAGTTAACCTCGATAAGAGCCAGCAAAGCAGCCGCCGCACAGGACTACCTGCAGGCACTGGTGGCCAATATGTTGCTGCTTGCAGACAGTTACGAAGTGCAGGAGGAATATCCCCTGCTCGACAAAGCCTATCAGGCTGCAACCCCCACAGCCGATGAGCTGAGCGCATCGCAGAACGCATTGAAGCAGTTCTACTCAACCCAGTTTCTGCACCTCTGGCAGCAGCACAATCCGCATGTCAGCCAGCAGGCCGTCGATACTCTCTTCAGCAAGTTGTCGCCGACGACCTCCTGGCTGCAGTTCAACTACATCGCCAGCAATCCCAACCCGGTGGGCGAGAAAAACAAGTTGCTCACCGCCGCTGGCCAGTCCGACTACAACCAGATTCACCAGCTGATCCACCCCTACCTGTCGAGCGCTCAGCAACGCCTTGGCTTCTACGACATTTTCCTGATCAGCCCTCAGGGTGATGTGGTCTACACCGTCTTCAAAGAGATCGACTTCGCCACGTCGCTGGTGTCTGGCCCCTATGCCCAGTCTGGCCTCGCTGAGGCCTTTCATCAGGCGATGACTATGAGCAAGGGCCAGTACGCGGTGACTGACTTTGCGCTCTACACCCCGTCCTATGACGAACCGGCAGGCTTTATGGCAACGCCGATTATTGATGCGCAGGGTAAAAAGCTCGGCGTGCTGGCCGTGCAGTTTCCCATGGATCAGCTCAACGCCATCATGACCGAGCGTCAGGGGTTAGGCGTAAGCGGAGAAACCTATCTGGTCGGTCCCGATCATCTGATGCGCTCCGATGCCTATCTGGATCAGCAATATCACAGCGTCAGCGGTTCGTTCCTCAACCCTGACAAAGGCAGCGTGAACACCCGTGCTGCGGACAACGCCCTGCAGGGTCAGAGCGGTACGGAGATCATCCGCGACTACAACGGCAACCCGGTGCTGTCTGCCTATGCCCCCTTCTCTTTCGCAGGTTTGCGCTGGGCTATCGTTGCCGAGATCGACAAGGCAGAAGCGCTGGCCAGCCGCGACACCCTGATCAAACTCTGTGCGCTGGTACTGCTCCTCGCCATTGTCGCCATATCACTGGCTGCCATTGGCGCCTCACGCATGATACTGACGCCGCTCGGCACCGAGCCGAAAGTCATGCGCGCCATTGCCAACCGCATTGCCGATAATGATCTGTCCGTTCACTTCAGCGGTGCCCGGCCCACCAGTGTGTACGGTGCCATGGCACGCATGGCTGACAATCTCAAACTGATCGTCTGTGAGATCAGCAAGGCGGCAACCACTCAGGCGGCGACGGCTCAGGAACTGGCCTCCATTTCTGAGCAGACCACCGTAACCATGCATGAGCAGCATGCTAACACCAGCCAGATCGCCACAGCTGTGCAGCAGCTGACCGCGACAGCCGGGCAGGTCTCCACCGATATTCAGCGGGTGGCCTCCACCGCCTCATTAACCAGTAAACAGGTGGCCCGCAGTGTCGCCGAGGTCAGCCAGTCCGCTGCGGTACTGCACGAAGTAGCAGACGTGATGCAAAAGTCCGGTGAGAAAGTCGATATCCTCACCTCGCGGGTCAACGATATCTCCACGGTGGTGGTCAGTATTCAGAGTATTTCCGACCAAACCAATCTGCTGGCCCTCAATGCTGCTATCGAGGCTGCACGAGCGGGCGACAGCGGCCGGGGCTTTGCGGTGGTGGCTGATGAAGTACGCTCGCTGGCACAAAATACCCAGCGCCAGACTGAGCACATCACGACCATCATTACCGCATTACAACAGGGTGCACAGGAGGCACAGGCCGAAATGCAGGCCAGCGTGCGCAACACCGAACAGCTCTCAACTCAGGCCAGTCAGACGGCCGCTCAACTGCGTGAATCCATGACGCTGGTGGAGCAGGTCAACACCATGACCCTGCAGATTGCCACGGCTTCCGAACAGCAGGCGCAGGTCGCACAGGAAATCAGCCAGAATCTGGAATCCCTCAGCGCCAGCTCTCTGCAGACGGAACAGGCGGTTGCGGAGATTGCCCGCTCCAGTGAACAGGTATCTCACCTGAGCACCAACCTTGATACCTTAATCAGCCGCTTTAAGGTCTGATAGCACTTGGAACCTGCTCACGATCTCGCGAGTTAGCAGCCTGTTGGAGTTCGCAGAGATAACTGCGAGCACTGCGTTGTAGTGGCAGTGGTCGCAGTCAAATTAGCCCTTTTTCAGGGCGTAGAGCAGATCAGATTGCGCTATTTCTTCCCCATGAACGTGCTCATGCCGCTGCACCTTCAGCCGTCAACAGACCAGCCCGCGCTACTTCTCCAACCGCTGCCTTGAGCCATTCGAAGTGGGTTTCGATCCAGGCGCGGATCGTCAGGCTCAAGCCATAGCCTGCTTGGCGGGCGGTAAGACCTTCAATCGTACTATGTCGACCTCCGGTGTTCTGCGCTACATGGAGTGTCACGCCGAGCATACAACTGGCTGCCACGAAGCCTGTCGTATTACAGGCCGTGTCCACCACTAAAGTGCGCCAGCGGTAGCCCCCCAGTGTGCGGAGCTTCACCAGTGCGGCTTCGCGTTCGCGCCGAGTCGCACAGACATAATCAGCCCACCAATGCGAAAGTCCGCATGTTTCTTAACATTAAAATGTCATTTTGGTTTATTTTTGGATTAAATATCCTGTTATTGACATTAATGTCAATTTCATGAGAAAACCTCTCTACACCCACTTTACAGCGAAAGACAAGTAGGTCTGGTTTAGATGACGCCACCAAAAACAGTACCGTTGCAGGAACAGGCAGGCCGTTCAGCCCGCACGCGTAAGCGCATTCACGATGCCGCTCGACGTGCGTTTTCCGAGCGAGGTACAGCAGCCCAGATTGATGATGTGGTGCTTATTGCAGGCATCTCTCGCGGTACCTTTTACAACTACTTTCACACTATCGACGAGCTCTTTCAGCATGTCGCGGCTGAGATGGCGCGAGACATGGGTGAGCGCGTTCACTCTCGCCTTTCCGGCCATGATGATGCCGCTGTGCGTATATCAAATGGTGTCCGCCATTTCTGCTTACGTGCTCATCAGGAGCGCGATTGGGGGTTATTCCTCGCCCACTTCGGACTGTGTACAGAGACATTACAACTGGCCATCCGTGAAACAGCGCTGCTGGATATCGAAAGTGGCATCGCTGCCGGTCGTTTCAATCTGCGGCAAGATCAGGCTATGGGGGCGCTGGCACTGCTGTCAGGGGCAACACTGGCTGCAATGAAACTAATCACATCAGGCGTTGAAACGCCGCTACGTGCTGGCGAAAACGTCTCCGAATTGACACTCCGCGCGCTGGGCCTGAGTGCTGACGAGGCAGCCATACTGGCCTGTAGTCCCCTTATTCCGCTGGAGGATTGAGGAACCGAGTTACTGCGTAGCGTCCTACGCAAACAAGCGGTAGGCAGGAGCCATTCTCTGGCCTACCCCAACCTGACCACTCCATGGAGGAGTCTCAAGATGAGCATCGAGTCTGCGGTACAAACAACAACAATCGAAGTACCCGTATTGATCATCGGAGGCGGCGGCGCGGGCCTTACCTGCTCGATGCTGTTGGCACAACTTGGCATTGAGAGCTTGTTGGTAAGCGCCTTACCAACCACCTCGACTCTTCCCAAAGCCCATGTGCTGAACCAACGCACCATGGAGATTCTAGACGATGTCGGTATCGCCGAATCGATCTATGCCAAGAGTACACCTGCCGAGAACATGGCAGCGATGGGCTGGTATGGTGGCTTTGCAGGGGCTGATCCCGATTACGGTCGTCTGATTGCCAAACTTGAGACCTGGGGAGCAGGCTACACCAGCGCGAACTGGGTACAAGCAAGCCCTTGCCGCAGCGCTAATCTCCCTCAAATTCGCCTTGAGCCCATAATGAAAGCGCGCGCCGAAGAGCTTAGTCCAGGGGCTGTTCGCTTCCACCATGAGATGGTCAAGTTGGAGCAGGACAGCGATGGCGTCACTGCCTGGATCAAGAACCATGACGATGGCACAGAATACCGTGTACGTGCCCGCTATGTGCTGGGCTGTGACGGGGGACGCTCGGTTCCCCGGATGCTCGGCATCGCTTATGACGGTCTGGGCGTTGTTGCGCAGATCGCCACAGCCCATGTGACAGCCGACCTCTCAAAGTTAGCCAAAGACCCGGATGTGCTGATTCGCTGGATCTGGTGCCCCGGCATTGGTGAAATGGCTGTGCTCGTTCCTATGGGACCGGACCACTGGGGACCTGACAGTGAGGAATGGGTGTTCCATGTGACTTATCAGGGAGAAGGCCCAAAAAATCTTACCAATGAGCAAATTGAAGCCAATATGCGCCAGGCACTCGGTATCAGTGATGCGCCAATGACAATTCACAAGGTAACCCGCTGGACACTGGAAGGCGTACTCGCCGAAAAATTCCGCTCTGGACGCGTATTTCTGGTTGGAGATGCAGCACACCGTCATCCTCCTACCGGGGGGCTTGGCCTCACCAGCGGTATTCAGGACTCGCAAAATATTTGCTGGAAACTCGCTGCCGTACTTAAGGGGCAGGCCGATGAGAGCTTACTTAATACCTACGAGGCAGAACGTCGCCCGGTGGACGCTCGCAATGTCACACGCTCTCTGGAAAATTCTCGAGCCCATATGGAGGCAGGCCGCGCCTTCGGCTTGATTCCCGGCGCACCTGTCGAACAGAACTGGGCCCAGTTTAAGAGAATCTGGAGTGATAAGCCCGAAGACGCAGAACACCGGCACCGCGCGCTACGCGCCATTCGTCTTCTGAGCATGGAAGCCAACGAGCTGAACGTCGAATATGGCTACAGCTATCGCTCAGCCGCCATCGTGCCAGACGAGTCTCCTGCCCCTAAACCGATTGACGACATTCGCCTTTATGAGCCCAGCACACGCCCAGGTTGCCCACTGCCACATGCCTGGATTGATGATGAATCTGGTAATCGCCAAGCGCTCAAGAACCTCGTCGTACCCGGCCGTTTCCTGTTGATCGCTGGTGAAGACGGCCAGGACTGGTGCTCTGCCGCCAAGACGCTCGCTGCCGTAAACGATCTGCCGGTGGACGTCTTGCGTATTGGCCATATTGATGGTGACTTGTTCGACACCCGCTTAGCTTGGGCTCAATTCCGGGGAATTTCAGCGAAGGGAGCCGTACTGGTGCGGCCTGACAGGGTTGTGTGCTGGCGTAGCACTGACGGATCAAGCAATGCCACAGGTGCACTGGCCGAGGCACTCGGTAAGGTGCTCGGCCGTGCACTCCAGGCAAGTTGATGCAAGCACCGTTGTTAAAGCAGGGGCGGGCAATATCCCCTCCGGCTTAGAACGCGCTCACCATCTGGCGGGCCAGCGCCAAACAAGGCGCAAAGCACTGATGTAGCGCCTTTTACCCGCATAACCAAGGTTAGCAGGCCCAAAAGAACATGCCGAAGTTCTTTGCAACGCAGTCTGGCTGACGCGCAACAGATCGTGAACCTTTACTTGTAACGGAACCAGCTTCACGACTCCTCCCACCCATAATCTGGTCAGGGCCGCCCTGCTGGCTGCCCTGACCAATGTCACTGCCAGCATCGGCGCATGTCCAGCTGGACAGTAAGATTCCCGGAGCATCGTCTTCTGCCATGTATATACGAAAAGGGCAACGTCTACTGCCCTGACCTGTCCGAGCCGGTCGCTGCTGTAATCGAACTTGTCAGCGCACGGTCTGCCCATCAGTAACGTACAACATGGCCGGGATACGGTGTCGTCAGATTCAGGTGCACAGCCTTGGCTTGTATTCACTTGCACACCTCACGAGCAGTACCTCGCCGACCTGCGTATCAGGGCGGTGTCGGCATGATTGAAGTGCTGATCACCCTGCTGGTATTGGCTGCCGGCATGTTCGGTGCCGCAGCACTGCATCTCAGCACCCTGCGCGAATCTCAGCTGGTCAATCAGCGCCTGCATGCATCGGCGCTCGCTGACGATATCGCTGGCCGCCTGCAGATGGATCGTGCCAACGTCAGCAGTTACCTGTTCGACAGCAGCCAGTCAGGGTGCAGCAGTAGCTGCAATAGCGTCCAGATGGCACAGAATACCTGGCGCAGTACGGTGACAGAGCAACTGCCTTCAGGACGGATTCTGCTCAGCAAGGACACCAATGGCCTCTACCTGATACAGGTGCTGTGGGATGAAGAACGCAACGGTGCCACCACTGCCGACTGCGACTTCACCACCAGTAATGCTAATCGCCTGGCTTGCTATCAGCTGGTGGTGCAGCTATGAACTCCGCCTTGCGCTCACCGACAATCCATCGCCAGACAGGGGTCAGCCTGATTGAGCTGATGATCTCTCTGGCTCTGGGTGTGGTACTGGTGCTGGCAGCGACCGATGTGCTGCTCAGCGGCCGCCAGACCTACGCCAGCGTGACCGCCAGCAGTGAGCTGCAGGACACCGCCCGCTATGTGCAAAACATCCTCGGCCAGCAGATTGAACATGCAGGCTATACCGACCAGCCACTCAATGCCCTGAGCAGTGAGTTCAGTGCTGACAGCAGTGCCAGCCCGGCCTGGGAGGCTGGTCAGGTTATCAATGTCAGCACCAATACCAGCATCAGCGGCTCACCGGATGAATTGTATCTGCGGCTGCAGGGTAGCAGCGAAGACACCCTGCTCGACTGCCTCGGCTATTCCCTCTCAAGCAGCGAGACGGTGACCATGCGCTTCTTTGTCGATGCCAGCCGCACGCTTTATTGCCAGACGCAGGGCCACAGCGACGCTGCCCGCAACAGCACACAGCCGCTGGTGGAAGGGGTGGAAAATATGCATCTGCTGTTTGGTGTGGATGCTGATCAGGATCGCAGTATCGAGCAATGGCTGACACCGGCCGAACTGCAGATCGCCCCGCTGCTGTCACCCTATGTCGTGGGTGTACGGGTAGGTCTGGTGATCAGCTCCATCACCGCTGTGTCCCTGAGTGCCAGTGCGCCTGACTTTACCCTGCTGGAATCCACGGTGAGTACCAGCAGCAGCTCCCGTTTGCGACAAGGCTTTGAATCCAGCTACTGGTTACCCAACGTAGCCCTCAGTACTGAAGACTAGAGGTGATCTTATGATGGCAACACTGCCCGCTCCCGACCGCTCCATGGTAAAACAGCGAGGTGCTTCACTGCTGGTCAGTCTGGTACTGATGACGCTGCTAGTGGTGATAGGTCTGAGCAGCTTCAAGCTGGCCAGCTTCAGCCAGAAGCTCGAGGCCAACAAAGAGGACAGCCATCTGGCCCGCATCGTCGCAGAGTCTGCTCTGCGTGAGGCAGAACAGGCTGTCTCCAGTGACGACGCCATAATGACCAGCAAGCTCAACAATGGCGTCTACAAGGTAACAGATAGCGATACCGCCAAGTGGCAGGTCACCACGACTCAAAACCTCTGGCAGGAAGACGGCAAGACCATCACCTATGGCAAGGATGTGGCTGACATCGACAAGCGCCTGAGCACAGCGCCGCTCTACATCATTGAAGAGCTGCCGGAACCGGAACAGTTCAAGGAAGAAAACAGTGCCGTAACCGGCCATGGCCAGCAGGATCGTGCCGAGCAGTACCGGATCACCGCACGAGGTACAGGGCCATCGCAAACGCTGGACCGTTACATCCAGTCTAACTATGTGCGTATCGTGACGCGCTGAGTCCATCGCATGGGTTGAGCGAAACAACGGAGGGTTTCCCACTATGGGAAACAGCAGCTCGCTTTTGCACACAGTGCCTGAAACAAAAAATGGGGTGACCACGGCCACCCCATTTGCTCTGCCTGCAACCTGCTATCAGCTGATATGCCTTACAGCTACGTCTGCGGATAGTTCTACAGCTGCGCCTGCAGATAGTTCTCCAGCCCCATCATATCGATCAGACGCAGTTGCTGTTCGAGCCAGTGGGCATGGTCGTTTTCGGTATCTTCCAGCAAGGGGCGCAGCTGATCGCGGGTCTGGTAGTCGCGCACCTGCTCGCACAGAGCAATAGCGTCTTTCAGGGCAGCGCCCACTTCCTCTTCCAGCAACAGGTCATTACGCAACATGGTAGGAACATCGTGGCCAATACGTATCGGATCACGGGTCGCCAGATCAGGAACACCCTGCAGGAACAGAATACGCTTGATAAGCACGTCGGCATGACCCTTCTCATCATCCATTTCGTGACCAATGCGCTCGAACAGCCTGGTCAGCCCCCAGTCTTCATACATGCGTGAATGGATAAAGTACTGGTCCATCGCACACAGTTCGCTGGCCAGCAGGCGATTCAGGGCAGCAATGACAGCAGGATGACCTTTCATAATGAGTCCTTATCAATTCGGTGAAATACAGCGCGGCGAGCATGGCATCGGCCGCCTGCAGATACAAGCCTGATCAGCCATCTGGCTGCTGTAAGGCACGCCGCTCACACACCGTCCGTAGCATGGTGCTGATGTTTGATACCGTACATGGCCTGATCAGCACGCTGCAACACGACAGCGGAACTGTCATCGCTCACCGAGGCGATGGCAATACCGATGCTGGCACCAATGGCAACGGTTACACCGGACGACAGTTCCATCGGCTCACAGATCCCGGCCACCAGCAGCGTACGCAGCTGTTCCGCCGCCTGCATGCTGCGCATGTCAGGCAGTAACAGGACAAACTCATCACCGCCCAGTCGACCAATCACATCACCCTGCCTGACCAGCAGCTCCAGGCGACGTACCACCTGACAGAGCACTTCATCCCCGGCATCATGGCCATAGGTATCGTTTATGTACTTGAAGCGGTCGAGATCAATCAGCATGACCGCAAACGGCGGCGGCTCTGGTAAGGCAAACTGATTATGGCTTACCTGCCAGTCTCCTACGGCCACCTTGTACTGACTGAACATCCACTGCAGACGATGATCAATGCCACGGCGGTTATAGGTGTTGGTCAGCAAATCCCTCTCGGCCATGGTCAGGGCATGGGCTTCTTTCTGCTTGCGCTCGGTGATCTCTATCAGGATACCCAGCGTCAGCCCGTCACCCAGTGCGTGCAGTACCAGCTGCACCCAGCGATCACTGCCCTGAATCGGGATATCTTCCCGGTGCGACTGGCCTGCCCTGATTTTCTGACGGATGAAATCATCCAGCGGCAGCTGGCTGCCGATACCAATATGGCTGGAGCAGAGCATACGCTCCACTGCCGGATTCAGGGACTCCACTACCCCTTGCTGGTTGAGCACCAGAATGCCAAGTTCAGCGTTCTCGACAATCAACCGGAACTTGCGCTCGCTCAGCGCCTGTTCACGACGAGCATCCTGCTCCGAATTCAGCAACCCCACCAGCTTACCTATGAGGCCGTTGACATCTTCGGCCAGTCGGCCGATTTCGTTGTGTTCGTTGCCTGCTGGCAGCGCCAGTCTCTCGCCATGATCCGCTTCCAGATGGTGCAGTTCATCAGAGATGCGCTTAATCGGCCTGACAATAGACAGCACCACCACCAGTGCGACGATCAGCGACACCACCACAATCTGCAGTTTAAGAAAGTTGGTAATGTAGCCGCTGTAGATACTGGCCTGATAGCGGATAAAGCTTTCATCCGGCACCAGCTCAATGCGCCCTACCATTTGCCGGTCATCAAAGGGCGACGAAACCACCCGGCTGATTGGCTCTGCCCGTGGCCAGCGTTCTCCTGCCTGTAGCTCAGGCAGCGCCGCAATGACCTTGTCATCGCTGAGCACACGAACGGCAGCCACCGGTTTGTTGGTCATCAACCCCCGCGCAATTTCCATAGCTAACGTGGTATCACCGGTAAAGCAGGCAATGCTGACCGTGCTCTGTACAGTGGAAAGAATGTCGTCGAACTGGTCATGGGTGCGCTTTTGCTCATAGCTGAGCAGCAGTGGCGCTCCCAGCCAGGCAAATACAAATGACAGAATGACCCCCAAGCTGAGAATGACGATGGTGGTGCGAATGGCAATACTGCGCCAGGCGTTGCGCAACGCGGATAATTTAAAACTCATAGACGATCCTGAAGCGGGCATCCACCTGCGAACGCTGGACATAGGCAATCATGGTGGGATTGGCCGCCACCTGCTGTAACGCTTGTTCGGCACTGTCCACCTGGCGCGGCGGGCGGGTCTTGCCGGAAAAGATCAGCCGTGCCCAGTAGGCATTGATATCTGCCAGCGGCTTACCGACCAGCAGCTGATAGAACAGCGCCTTTTGTTCAGACTTACCGATATCCAAAGGTATAGCTTCACCACCGCCGGGCAGCTGACGATAGCGGCCCATGAAAATATTAATGAGCTGATAGCGGTCGAGCTGGGTGATGGCCGCCTGAGCACTGACGACCACCACCAGTCCATCCCCCGCAGACTGTTCGACAGCACTGGTTGCCGCTGCCGTGGTAGTCCACAACAGGCAGGCTAACGCGAATGATTTGATCAACATGCTCCAGCCCCCCTCAGAACACAAAATCAAGTGACAGACTGTAGGCATTGCAACGGCGCCGGGACAGACTCGGCTCGGTTTCCAGCAGTACGATCGGGTCTTTTACTTCGAAGTAGTCGGTATCTGCTTTCCATGAACAGCGATCAGGTAGATCCACCAAGATGAGTGTTGTTACCCATACTGAATACGGTGTGCAGCCCTGCAGGTTACCTTCATCACAGGCCACTCCCAGGCCATACACTCCCAGGCCATAGAAGTTGATGGTCTGGTTAGTGCTGTCGAGCACAGCAGCCAAACCAGTAGCGTCTCCCATTGCCGGATGGGCCCGTGCTGACATCCCAGATAGCCGCTGATGAAGGGCTTGTGGCGCATATCAAGTACGGCACCGGGTGCCAGGGTCCACCGTAAAGACCCCGGGTCATCGCGGCCAAGACCCTGTCCGAGCGAACACACCAGGGTGACATCAACACCGTTTACACCTCCGGTCGGATATTGCCGCACATCTCCAGTGCCGGACGAATGGGCGTTTGGCATAGCCGATACCATTGCTGTCGCTGCCCGCCTGCCAATCCAGTAACAGCCGCCTGACAAGGACACTGCTATCCCCCTCAAACTGACACTTGAGAAAAGCCCAGGTGAACCGGGGATTCCTACTGTTGCTGTCGTTGAGTTTGTTGACCAGCGGCAAGGCGGCTGACAGCCTGTCTGTGAGTGGGCCACTGAGCTGTCCGCCCAGACTGGATTCGGCTGACTGGTCAAGTTTGCCGCTTTGGGCACCATGAGGCTGTATCACATCACGGCGATACAAAAGGCCATCCTCATGGTGATAAACACCGCCGAGGGTGCCAGTCCTGCCAGGACTCTGCCTGGCCAGCTACAAGTACAAAAACCAGTGCAGCCATCAGTGCATCTGCCTGAAGCCAATGGATTCCTGCTGTCATAGGGTGAGTCACCTTTCTGCTACTAGCTCTGAAACAGGCTCACTAACCCTTTGTCACCCGGATCAGTTTTACCAAGCTGACGCAGAACCTGCTCAGACTGCCAGGTATTAAGTGTCCTATGAGCTGTTCAGTTCCCAGTCCAGGTTGGCACAACAATTCAGCACAGGTATCCGTTGGCCAGTGCCCACCTTATTGGCCGGGATACACTTCCTTCCAGTTCACCCGCCCGGTGCGGTATGCTTCCTCACCAATCTTGTATTCCTTCAGGCCGCCATTGCCATCCGATGCGTAGGCCGACACGGCGCCTTTGCCGCTGTCCATAATCAGTGCACCGGTCGAGTCCTTATTCAATACCCCTGCCGCATTGGAGTCATGACTGTCTATGGCGCCATCACCGTTGGTATCCATGATGGGCGAGTTATGCCCGCCGCCAGTCTTGGCCTTCAAGGCCATCAGCCAGCCGTACTCCTTGGCACCGCACTGATTAGGATTGGGAATCAGGGTGGAGTAGATAATGCGCCCACGCCGCAACAGTGGCGTATTGATCACCATCTCCCCTGCACTGCTGTCCAGATCAAGCCGCCAGCCATAGCTGCCCACCGTATTGTTGCTGATCTGCCGGTAAGTAGTGCCGCTCTCGCTGTAGCTGGTGAAGGTCTGTGCTGTCAGGCTGGCGCGGCTGACAGGAAAGCTGAAACTGCTATTGCTCATGCTGTCATCCCGAATGCCATAGAGGCTGTTGGCGACGATATTGCTCACCAGATTGTCGCCGACATCGTGATATTTGCCGGTGCCGATATAGATCATCAGGCCCTGCCGGGTGAAGCCCAATTCTGGCTGCGCATAGATCGGCTGCACAGTGCCAGCTGTGGCGGTGGTGGTGGCAACAAACAGCGGCGCATTCTGCGCTACCTGCCAGTCACTGCTGTCAGACGAACTCAGATCGAACTTCCACAGATTGCCTTTCAGATCCCCCGCGTATATGTAGTCCACATTGCCATCGCCGTCGTAATCCACCGGAGCGATATTCGACAGGCCATTGCCCGTCTTGGCGCTACTGGCGATACCACTGACCTTACTGGTATCGATGCGGACTACATCTGCTTTGCTCCAGTGCTGATCCTGCATGGCATCGAGATACACCAGATAGAGCACGGCACTGCCAGCACTGCTTTCGTAGCCGTTGCCAAAAGCGACAGCCCAACGGTTGTTATTAAGGCGGATCACCGCAGGTTTGGAGAAGGTGTATCCCAGCGTGGAGGGAGAGCTGGCATCCGCGAACAATGCTTTATCGACCGCCTCATCGTATTCCCACAACACATGCTGGCTGGCACTGCTTTCTTTAACTGACGCGGGCGAGCTGACATCCAGTGCAAACACGGCTTTGCCGCCCGCCCGCATCCCGGCGGTGAGCACTGTATGCCAGTCATCATTGAAGAAGGCATCGACGATGGTCGGCGAACCATCCACCGAATACTGATGCTGATCGTTGCTGTGATCACTGTCATAGTCAGGATCCAGCATAGCGGCCATGGCATCCAGAGCGGCATTCGGTGCGTAGGCGAACACCTCCTTGCCCGTAGCCGCACTGAATCCATGCATCAGGCCGTCGTTGGCGCCGACGTACACCATGCCACTGCGGTTACTGTGGCTGCTACGAAAACTGCTGTAGAGGTGATGACTGCCTTCAAGGGCATCGGCATAACCGAAGTTGGGGCTGCCCACATAGACCGGCACCGAGTCAACGATATCCCCCAGTCGTGTCGCCTTGCCTTCCTTGGTTTTCCGGTTGCGAAACACGCCACCCTGATCCGCTTCCTGAGTATGACTACCGCGCAGGTAATCAATGGCCTGCTGCTGCGCAACTTCAGCATCAGACACGCTAAGCCCCGCGATCAACCGGGTCAGCTGAGCGCAGTTGAGCACCGTCTGATCACTGCTGCAGGTGGTATTCCCCGCTCGGAACGCCACACCTTTGAGGTTCTCATTGTCCCAGCTCAACAACTGCCGCGAGCTGGACAGGCTGGACTCGCTCATATTCTCCAGCTGGGTAGCAGCACTCCACTGTTTATTGAGCGTCAGGCTGTCATTGAACTGGTAGGCCACCAGATCGCCATTCCATGAATAGGTATTGTCGTAAGTAGACACAAAGATATAGCTGCCATCACGCACCGCGCTGCTGCTGGAAATCGGTGGCGTATAGCCGTTACTGGTAGCGACACTGGAGAAGACGTCATTCAGATAATCTGCCAGCTCGCTGAAGTTGTTGACCTTGAAATAGCTGTCCGGTGAGCCGTCACCGTCTTTATCCCACTCGTCGCGACTACCGGGCAGCAGATCACCATTGTGGTCATTGAAGCCGCCGTATTTGGCGGCCAGATAAAGTGGTGCCGGTGGCGTGGTAATGGCACTGGAGGCGGCGGCCACAAAGCGTGACGTACCGTAGGCATAGGTGGGTGTAGTCGATGCGTCACCATCGGAATACTTGCTGGTGTAGTTGTTGAGGTTGACCCAATCTTTGATGGTGGTGCTGACCGTCACCACATTTTGCTCAGCACTGCTGGCTGTGGAGCCAATCACCAGATACCCGGCGCTCAGTGTCTGCGAAGTCACCCGATACGGTACTCCTACCGTGACCTTCAACTGATTGCTGGCAGTCTCACCATCATCGCAGGCACTGCCGACGCACACATCAAACTCCTCAACCATGTCCATGTCATAATCACCGCCTTTGACGCCGTCTTCCCAGGCAACGAAAAAGCGCATATGGCTGATATTGCCTTTGCCATCAAACTGCTGCTCGGCAATCACCACATCATTCATACTGCAGTCATTAGCGCCGGTCTGGTTATAGCAACGCGGCACCAGGGTGATAGAGCCCGAATCAGTTTTAAAAGAAAACAGCGGCAACGCTTCGGACAGGGCCACACCATAGGTCTTGATCGTCTGGCTTTCGTCAAAGCCTGTTGCCGTTTTCAAGTCCTGGGTATGGGCATAGTACGCCAGCCCGGCCAGCCCATAGCTGCCCTGAGCCGCTGGCGCATCGGGGCAAATGCCTCTGGCGGTCGACAAGGCAGTGATGGTTTTGCTGTCACAACGCTTGCTGGTGCCACCGCTGGCTTCGCCGATCAGATAGGTTCCACCATTGATACCCTCGGCAGTACCAATCTTGTCGATATAGGTTTTCAGATCTGTAGCGTTGATGGATAACCCGGCATAGTTGCCATCCTCAAACATCTGGTCAGCGTCGTAGGTATTCACCCCGGATGACAGAATCAGGATCGAGCAGCTGGCACAACGCTCTTTGGCGGGCCAGGGGTCTGCCCCCCAACTGGTGGAACGGAACAGATTCAGGGTGAAGTAGGCCTGGTCATTGCTGCCAATGGCAAAGTCAGATGAGGGTGTACGCTGGCTTTCATCATCAATGGTCAGGTAGCGCAGCGCCTCCAGATACATTTCACCCAGCGGATTCTCCCAGTCGACACAATCACCGTCGTTGTCCTTGCCACCGTTCCAGCCACAGCTGTACGTCACATACGAGCTATCGTCCCGGCCGATAATCTGCAGGCTGTCGAGAATGCCGATGATAGACCGGTCATTCGTCCCCATGCTGGTGTTGTTGTCTGTCTTCAGCAGCACGCCGGTGTCGGTATCCGTTTCAGTGCCACTACTGTCGGTGGTGTTGAATGCCTCCAGCGGCTTACGCAACACCCCGCCCTTTTTGTATTTGTAGTAGCTGCCGCTGATCAGGCCGAAATCGAGCTTGCCGGTTTCCCCGTAGCGTTGCAGTAAACCCACCGGTTTGAGGGTCCCGGCAGGATACTGCTCACAATATCCACTGCGGTCATCCAGCCCGCCATTACATACCTGCACCCGGGCCTTGAAGGGCGAACTGCTGCTGATTTTGTCGCTGCTGCTAGGCTGCTCCCCCCCGGCATACTGACACTGATGGCCTTCCTGTGTCGCCCAGAATGGCCATGCGCCCTTGGCCACATGGATCAAGGGGGCATTCTTACTGGCGGGTGGATACTTTTTGCTGCCGCGTGTTTCCAGCGTCGACACCTGAGAGGCGTTACACAGGGTGATGGCAGTTTGAGAGTACGGCGATACCTGACTGACCGTAACGCTGGTGGTACTGCGGAATACCTTAGCGAAGGCGTGTACATCGTCCGGCAGAAAAGCACGCTCAAGTACGGTGTACGATCCTTTGGCACTGGGGTCACTGTAGCGACGGCCGCCGTAGAGCACCTTACGAATCAGGTCCATCCTCGACATGGTGCTCCAGTTGAGGAAGTTGCCACTCCAGGCACCTGTGCAAAGATGATTGCTGGCGGCTGCGAAAGGCACAAACATGTTGCCATCGTAGCTGTAACACAGAGCGGAATTGAAATAGCCATCATAGGTGATGCTGTTGTCGTAGGTAGTATCCAGTGCACCATCACCATTAAGATCGGTGTAATCGGGATAGGCTTTCTTGAACAGCTCATGCGCCTTGGATAACAGCAGCATGACCTTGGGTGTGGCAGATACCTGACTGGCAAAGGGCTTGCTGGCCAGTGCCGCCCGGACAGACAAAGGCTGACACCCCATCAGCAGCACCCAGATGATCCCCGTTAGACGTACAAAATGTCTGCCCTTCCCTTTGACAGACTGAATCGGCTTTAGCCACTGCATTTACTACCGCCCCAACAGCCAGACAATCAGGTTGTCAGTGGCACTGTGGCGACTCGGGTTCCCTTGGAGCGTACCGGTTAAATCCAGCGCATGGCCGCATCGCGGAACTGCCATCTATTCCGCGCCACCCAGCACAGGATGACGCTGAGCCCAGCGTTTTACAGAGATCGCACATCATCACGCCCCACGGAGCGGGAGTACACACCATGCGTACCACGTCAGCCAATACGCCGGTCAGCCCGGCAGCAGACAGCAGCCCTCTAACAGGCACACAAAAGGCCAAAAGCAGCATGGGCATGCTGGGCTCCATGGGGGTCAGGCTGCTAAATCAGACCAGTGTTGTGACAGATCCCATCAAGCGTTTCTTTAATGCCGCCATGGGATTGTTTCGTACTGACTCCGGTAAAATCAGGGTGCCCCAACACCTCAGCAGCGCCGAGCTGGAAAAGCTCCAGCATCAGTTGCGCAGTTTTCATCAGCAATGCCTGCAACAACAGCAGCACACCACACTGACCGCCGACAAACGCCATGGCAGCCGACAGCTCCAGCTGCATCAGATTCTGCTGTTGGCAGATGCGCTTAAGCATCAGCAAAAGACACAGGAAATGCGCGCAGCGCAGTGGCAGCAGCAACATCAGGGGGTGATTGATCACAATGACGATACCCGCAAGCTGATTGAGTCTTACAAGCGGCAGTGATTCGTCATCTCGCCTGACATCCACCTGAAAAGGTCAGGGAACTTCCCTGATGCCACAGTCCACTCAGAATGACAGTGACCATAAACCGTCACTCACTCTTCAGCATCACTGGCAGGGATTGACCATGACTCCTCACCAACTCAAAGCCAACCAATTTATTCAGCACTTCGGCAAAAGTATCCGTGCCTCACTGCAGTTAAAGGACGGCGTCTGTGCCCTGTACGACGCCGAGGATCAGGAAGTGACGGTAATTGAAGTACCCGATCACAGTGACAGTGCTATTTTCCATTGCTCTCTGTTGACGCTATCGAGTGACGTTTCGCCTCAGATACTGCGCAAGTTACTGTTACTGAACTTTGAAATCAGCGCCATGCAAGGTTGCTGGCTGGCAGTCGATGAACGCGACAACCTCTGCCTGTGTCATGTGCTACCACTGGATAAATCCGATGAACAACATTTCAGCAATAGCCTGACTGGCTTTATCGAGCAAACCAAAGACGTTCGCGCTTTCATTCAGGAACTACTGCGTCAGGTTGATGCCGCCTAACAGCTGATACTTTCCTGAGCACGGAACCCATCAAGAGACCATCATAAGATCGCGTGTGAGTCATCTCACTCATCGCAAGACTTAGCCAATGAGGAGGCTGGTTGCCCCGCCCCAGCCTGCCGTCACTTACCTCTATCGTTACCGCGAAGACTCCAGCCCAACCAACGCCAGTAACTGCTCTGCCCCATGAGCCAGCTGGTTGTACTGAATGGCCTGATCACTACCCTGCAGGGGAAACCACACCAACCAGTCACCCTTGTCATTGGTACAGGGGAAACAGTTTTCATAAACAGCCATATCACGAAAGCGCCTTTCCAGCACCGCCTTGAGTAACTTCGGACTCTGCTCGGCACGCGACACCGCCAGCTCAAGCCCTCGCCCGTGCTGGTCCTCCCGATAGGCCAGAATCACCCCCATGGCAAGAGGCACGGACATGGAGCGACCGATCATGGCCTGCTGTAATAGCTGCTCCAGCGCAGTGTTATTTAGCATCGGTATGCTCCCTCAATATGACGCCCGTCTCCGGACAAGACAGCGAAGGCGTGCTGTAACCACCTTGCAGAAAGAGAACAGGCTCCCGTTCGCTCAGCATGCTGCCCGTCAATCAGTGAACGAGTGAGAGGTGGTGTCCTGATCCTGCGGCAAGCCATCACGCATGGAAGGCGACCACCAGATCACCAGTTTTTCCGGCGTAGACAGCGGCCGAGAGCAACTGTCTGTGGTGCATGACTTATTACCTGCAGCAGCACAACCGGCCAACCCTAGCACCACGGCGATCAGAATGAATAAACGCATGACGAGTTCCTCAGGGCGTGACGGGAGGGGTAGATGATGCGACAGGCTCAATCAGTGACGGCCGTTGCAGACGATCAGGATCAGGAATCCTGACCGCCACCATGACCTCCGCCTGCTGCCAGGGCTTCAGTGCTGCGCCAGGCAATACGGCAACGGCCAGTGTCTCTCGGCTATCGCAACTGGCTTCATCAAATCGACGGCTCTCAGCACTGTTATTTCGCACCGCCCCGATCACCACAGCAAAGCGGTCATTGGCGTACCACTGCACCTTGTCCTTGAGGAACAGCATATTTTCCGCATGACAAATCTGCTCCGGGCCATAGACCGCGACAGGTGGCGCAGCCTGAAAACCCTTGGGCACGTAATGGTCAGCAAAGGCACTGAGGGCATCCTCCACCTCGCCACGGGTGACATGATGCTCCGCACTGCTGCTGCGCCCCTTCTGTTTGCGCAGTGCCTGATCCACCTCGTGGCGATTCTCATCGGAGACATACTTGATCGGATTGACCTCCGTACCGACCAGACGCGGCGTAATGATAAATAGCCGCTCGCGGTTGGAATGACTGGTGCTCTTGTACTTGAACAGATTACCCACCCCCGGCAGATCGCCCAGCAGCGGAATCTTGCTGTTCTGGTTCTGGCTTTGCTCCACATTGAAGCCGCCCACCACCAGTGAACGCTCAGCACGAATTACCGCCTGAGTGCTGATAGTGCCCCGGTTGACGCTGGGGGCAGTGCTGCCATCTGACTGTTCGATGCTACCGTCTTCAATATCCAGTGACAGCTGAATCAGTCGCTGCGGGCCTTCGCCAATGGAACGAGGGATCACCTGCAGGCTGGTGCCCGCGGTAACGGGGGTAATATTGGCCACCCGCTCACCGATGGCGGTGATATAGGCGGTATCGTTGAAGTCGATGACGGCTGGCTGGTTCTCAATGGTCAGAATCGACGGATTGGCAATCAGTGACGCATCGCCCTTGCTTTCCAGCGCACGAATCTGTGTGAAGAAATGGCCAAAATCCTGAATCAGGACCGTGGCGGAGGAACCACTGGCAATAAACGGATCAGCGCTTGAAGCATTGAACGTCGCCTCAGTGCTGCCACTACCAATACGCCAGTTAATACCCAGCTCAGCAACTTTACTGCGATCAATATCGAGAATGATGGCATCAATCTCAATCACGCTGCGCGGTTGGTCCAACTTGTCGATCAGCGCCTGATACATCGGCTCTTTTTCCGGATCATCCTGAATAAGCACAGCGTTATTACGAATATCAGCGCTGACTTTCGATCCGCCTTTCTTGCGATTGTTCTGTAGCTTCTGGTTGATTTCTTCTTGCGTCAGGCTGCGGTTGTTTACGCTGTCCTGAATACGGGTGGTGGCCTGTTCCTGCATGGCATCCAGTGCATTGAGACTGCTCTGCATGGTCATGTCGGCGGTATTGAAGCCAAGGGGCACCTCATTGCCACCTTTCTTCTCCAGCAGGCCACTAAGCATGGATGCCACACCAGGCACCACAATGGATTGCCCGCGATACTTGATAGAGCGGTCATCGGCCAGAGCGTATCTCAGCGGGAAAACCATGACCTCCAGCTTATCGTCACCCTTCTTTTTCTTCTTGCTCAGCGCTTTGACGAAATCCACGTACTGTTTAGGGCCCGACACGATCACCACACCTTCGTCGGGCAACTCACCCCAGCCAAAACGCTCATCCAGCAAACCTACGTGCGTCAGTGCATCCTTGAGATCAGAGACCGCATCTTCCGACACATCCAGACTGACAGAGGTCTGCTCATCCTGCGGGCTGACATACAGCGTACCGTTGTAGACGAACCACAGGAACTGGTGTTCCAGCGCCAGCCGATCAAGGTATTCCAACGCATTGTTAGCGCGCAGCTTGCCATCGACGGTACCGGAGACGTTGCCCATATCGAGCTTGACCCCAAAGGTACGGGCAAAATCCGATAATGCCAGCTCCAGTGGAGTGTCATGCGCATCATAGGCGAAGGCGGTGGTCTTCCAGCTTTCGGGAACCGCTGCGTACGATGAACCGCCGTACAGCAGGCCGAGCAACAACAAAATCAAGGTAATTCTACGCATAACACCCTCATGTTATTCGTACTGTTCATCGTTCCCGCAGGGTAGAGAAGGCTCAACCAAGTCGCTATCGACTCAGCCGCAGGTGCTGCTAGTAGTTGTAGTTGTTGTTTTTGCTTAACGAAAGCCTCGTAACTGCTGAGACAGAGAAAGGGGTAAAACACTGGGGCTGCGCGGCACAACACTCTGGTTGCGGCCGCTTCGATGACGTGACTGATAGCTGAGCAGCATGTCATGCCACACCTCGGCCTGATTGGCCAGCTGCTCCACGACACTAAGCACATCTGTGCTGTCCTGCTGAGCGGATTCGCCATTGCAGGCAACCCACTTCACCAGCACACACTGTCCATCGTCGGGATTCAGTGCCAGTGCCCCGACAAAGCGCCCCAGACCGGCAGAAGCCAGCTGCAACAACAAGCGGGGATTGAAACCGGCGTCGTGCAGAGACATACCAAACTCGAACGCACAGCCAACCCCCCCATGCTGTTTGCTCAGGACACAGCTGAAGCGGTCAATGTCCAGTCGCAATTGCTGATCTGACGCTGCCAGCCAGCGGGCAATGCCTTCCCTGGTTTCCTGCATAGCAGGCATCTCAACGAATCTCGTTGATGATCGCTTTGGCCAGATTATGCTTGACCTGCAGCTCCTGATTCACTGCCCAGCTGGCAGTGGCGTTTTGTCGCATGGCCGAGTTAAAGGCATAGATGTCATCAAGCGATGCCCCCTCCAGATTGGTGGCAATGTCATCCATGTTTTTCTGACTGCGCTCGAACTGGGTATCAAGGCGATGACGAACGGATTCTACCGAAGACATAGGAACCTCCCATTAGCATGTAATCAGTAATCTATGGGTGGTTCAGCATGTCTGAAGGTTCCCGGAATCACCCCGGACAGGAAGGGGGATTAGACGATAAAGCGGGGAAAGTCACGCAACATCACGCCAGACCCAGTGACACCGGCAGGACACTGACACCCGTGGATTACATTAATGGTCTTCGGTATGGGTATTCAGCGTACTGTTCAATTGTTCACAGATAGCTGACCAGGAGCAGCGGAACACTCCGGCGTCTGTTTCCAGAATGACGCTGTCATCAGCAACAAAGGGGTCGGTTTCTAACTGCCAGTGGCGTACCCTCTGTTGCTGTAACGCCTGCTCCAGCACGGGTTGCAGCGCCGTGGTGCAGCGTAGCACGGCAGGTACGGCCTGCCGTTGTGTGGCCACCAGCTGGCGCACCAGACTCTGGCCTCGCAACTCTGCTGACATGTCCCCCAATACCGCCTGCAATGCACTCTGCACCAGCTGCTCTGCAACCTGCTCCACCTCGTCCCACAACGCATCACGCTGTTGCTGCAAGGTTTGCAATAATCCATTCGCCTCCTGCCAGACCTCTTCCTGTGCCTGTGCCCGGGCCTGCTCAGCCAGTACAGCGGCCTGCGCCCGGGCCTCACCCAACAGACTCTCAGCCTGCAGCTCCGCCTGCTCAAGTAATAATGCCGCCTGTTGCTCAGCACGTGCAGTGATCTGCTCTACCGTAGTACATAACTGTAACTGCCGGGCGGTGATGACGGGTAGCAATGCGAGATCTTCAGCGCTCTGCAGGGAGATCCGTCGTCTAACGAACATGGACACTTTCACTCCTGAAGATGGATGACAAGCTGGCAGCGGTAAGGGTGGCAGGCATGCGGTCAACCGACATTTCCCACCTCTTCCGTATGACTATTGGATATTCGCCACATTACCGCATGCCATAGCTGATTGAGACGATTGGCCGGCACTGGCTCCAGATGCTGTAACGACAGTACCCAGTCACTGGGAAAGCACAGCTTTGCCCTACTCCAGGTAGCGACTGACATCCACTGCTGTAACAGCGCCAGTCCTACCTGCTCTCCGGGCAAGTGCGGGTGCTGGGCTACCGACCAGTTGCCCGGCATTAACGCCTTGGCCAAGTGCCGGCACCAGCTGACATCCGAAGGCGATATGCCATGGGCACCGGATTGCCGAACCGCTACTTCTGCCGCCAGATTGAGTACCTGCAGCCGCTGGTCATGCGACAGCACCACCCACTGCAGCAACACATCACCCGGCATGGAGGGTGCCTCGTCGGCAAGATCAAACATCTGCCGTAATTGCACCTCATCCAGCTGTTGCCATAGCGCACACCTTTGACCCCTGATAAGACAACGAAGGCTGGACGGTATACACACTTCTATCCAGGAGTCATGCATCTGCTGCCAGGGTTGCTGCCAGAACTGCAACCATGGCAATAACTGCTCAGCCGTAGCGGTCATACTGAACGGTTACCGGCTCAAGGAATGGCAAAGGGTGAAAAGGATCATCGTCCGGGAGCCTTGCCTGTTGCGCCAAGACCGACGCGCCCCAACAAGGCGTTGCGCCATTCCGGCTTCAGCCACAAACAGAGGGCAATCATCGACAGCAGCAGAAACAGCACCCCAGTGATCAGACTCCACTGCCAGAAACGCAAGGACTCCACAGGCAGCAAGAACGGACCAAAGCTAACGAGTCTCTGCTGCTCGTGATACTCCTCTGCAGGCACAAAAACCACTGCCAGCTTGTCTTCTTTGTCGGTAAGACCTGGGATACTGCTGCGCACCAGACGTTCAACACGGGGGCGAATAACATCAGGATCAAGATCAGCCCGATGCTTGATAAACACGGCTGCCGAAGCTGGCTGCACCGGCTCTCCCGGCGCTACCCGCTCAGGCAGCACCACATGGACCCGGGCGACAAGCACACCATCAATCTGCGACAGCGTCGACTCCAGCTCCTGCGACAGGGCATAGATATAACGCGCCCGCTCCTCCAGCGGTGAGGAAATCACGCCTTCCTTACGGAACACCTCACCCATATTTTCGCGGGACTTACGCGGCAATCCGGCAGCATCCAGAATGCGAACAGCTCGAGCCATGTCCGGCACATCAACGATAACCGTGATACCCTCCTTGGTGATGGTCTTGTCCGCTTCGATGTGCTTCGATGCCAGTTCAGCAATCACCTCGTTGGCATCCGCTTCAGTCAGATTACGATTCAGCTCCACCTGTTCCTGGCAGCCAGCCAGCAACGCCAGCATGCCCGTCAGTAATACCACTATCAGGTAGCGCCCCATACTTTCTCCCGCTCTGCGGCTCAGTACTTATTTAACAGCCTCCGGCCGTTTACTGCAGGCTGGTGAGTTTTTCGATTGCCTGCGAACCTTTGCTGATCAGCTTGGTGGTCAGCAAACTTTCCAGATAGAAAGAGGATAACGAGCGGTTAGCCGCTATCACGTCTTCCGGGCTGGAAGACTTGGAGGCTTTACGTAACGCCTTGTTAGCCTTGTCTGACAGCGCCTGCAAGTGCTCTGATGAGCCAGATAGCTGATCAACAATGCGCTCGGCCACGTTGGTATTGCTCTGGTCCTGCTGGGGAGCCTGCATCGCCGCACTGAAAAAATGCACGTCCTGCTGAGAAGGTGCCTTTATCTTGCTCTGTTCACCCGACTCGCCCGCGGAAGGGATACTGACCTGTCCCAGCCCCTGAATATCTTTCACTGACATGAGAACCTCCTGCCAACACTATCGACGACAATGAAAAGAGGCGGATGACCTCCCGGTGATCACCCGCCATCATCGCCTTCCAGACTCAGGCAGCGACTTTATGCATTGCCTGATTGACAAGACTGTTCGCCAGTAACATGGCATCCATATCCGTTTGCTGGTTGCCAGTGCTCTTACCATCCATAGTGTCTTTCAGCATGCTGATCGCCTGCTTAAACTTGTCCATACTTTCTTTGGACATACCATCATCATCAGGATTGCTCAGTGCATCAGCCCATGACTTGTCATCCGTCTTTGCTTTGTCCCAGTTATCTTTCTGATACTCAGGCTTACCGAAAATTTCAGGGTTTTGGTCCATGAAACGACCAATATCCTTTGCCATTTCCCGGTCTTCTTTATTCACGAAGTAGCGTGTGTCGCTATCATTGTGAGTACCGATGCTGTCCAATGCGGTCTTACCGGCATAGGAAGCAAAGCTGCCAGCTGTAGCAACACCTGACTGCATAGCGGGACTCATATTACCCAGCGTGCTGCCGCCGCCAAAGCCTGTACTTTGAGGAGACGCACTACCAAAGCCCGCACCACCAAAGCCGCCGCCGAAACCACCTCCCAGACCACCAATCTGGCTGCCCAGACCACTGATCGAGCCACCGATGGCCGAACCCAGTGCATCGCCCAGCGCACCACCAATCATGCTACCGCCAAGGCCGCCCAGGGCTCCGCCTGCCACGCTACCCGCCATACCGCCAAGACCGCTGATGGTATTACCTACATCACTCACCATGCCACCTGCACCACCCAACATCTGCTGCAAGCCACCGCCCAACACACTGGACAAAGCATCTTTCAGGCCCTTGGTAAATTCCTGTAGCTCATTCTTATCCAGATAGTTATCTTCACTCATCTCGTCCTGCCAGTTGCGCACATTACCGGTGGCATCATCTGGCCCGCTATAGTTGGACTTATTTTGATCCATAAACTTGGCAATCATATCCATCAAAGGATTGTTGCCGGGGTTATTAAAGGTGGCGCCATCACCTTGTTTCTGAAACAGCGCCTGTGTCAGCGCATCGGCCAGCATATCTGCCAGCGGATTGGTGCTGCCACCCTGGGAACCTTGCTGCGACGGTGCGGCACCTTTGTTGGTGTCGCCCTGCAGCAATCCGCCGGAGTTATCAAGAGGAATACTGATAGTCAGGGTTGCATTGATCATTCACTTTTCTCCTTCAAAGTCGGCAGATAGCAACCACGACCAGTAAGCCTCGGGAAACTATCTCCGGAGCATTACCACGAATGACAGGAGCCACTACACACGTCCAGACCGGACCCCTGCCATCCCTGGAAACGTAAACCAATCTTAGTAGTTGATCGCCTTGCCGCTCTGAGTAGCGGCGTTGTTGGCTTTGTTAGCTGAGTCAACATAGCCGTTCATGATACTGTTGACGGTGTCAGTCTTCATTTTGTCAGACTGCGCCGCCGCATTCATTTTGGTGGTTTCTGCAGAGGTTTTATCCAGAAGCTGCAAAGCATCCTGAGAAGCCTGCAAACCTTGACCACCTAGACTACCTAGAACTGAACTCATAATTTTCACCTATCTAAAGTCAGAAGAATGTGTTCTGGATTTCGGACACGCCGATGCATGTCTCGCTGGTTAAGTGGTGGTCACCCGACTCCGGTTCCGCCGCTTTTTTCACTTTTTTCCGTCCCCAGATCAGGTGAAAAAACTGCGGAACCAGCCCCTGATGCCCTCCCACTCAGCTTCGGCATACCGCTGACATAGCGGTTCTTATGCGGGCAACATCGTTGAGGATTGCAACGCAAGAGGAGATGAAGGATGGCAATTTCAGGCAGCTGTCACAGCGGGTCTTTCCCGCCACAACAGCCCATAGCCGACGGCGGATTTCGGAGTCCACCCAGAGAAAAAAGGCTGGAGATAACCCTGAGTATAACTATTGATGACGACCCTCGTTCTGCACGGGGTCAGGGCTCTCAGGGCGGTAGCAATAGCAGGGCTGGCGGGGGCAGTCTGTTCGATGCGCAGGGTAATCCACTGGCATTTAACGATGGCCATCTTTATGGCGGACAAGGTGGAGGGAATGGCAGCAACCAGAGCCACTACCCAAGCGGCGCTCCTCTGGGCAATGCCGGCGGTAGTGGTAATGCACAAGGCAACAGCGGCACCGGCGGCACTGGCAATAACGATTTCGACAGCATCAACCGTGATCTGGAACAGCTCAGCCAGCGCATGTTAAAGGACAATCTTGATGCGCTCGAGATGATGGAGCACACCATTGCCGAGACAGTTGTGCAAGCCAGCATTGCTCAGTCTGAAAAACTGATAGTCGATACTAAAAACGCTATTTCCAATGGCTATGTGGATTCAGCCAACAAGGCGAACAACGCTAACACTCAAAGTGGCAAGGGTATCAACTTCTGAATACCTTCAGCCTGCACTCCACCCGTTCGGCCAGCCGCCGTGCTGGCCGCCTGTATTCCCACACAAGCAACACGCCCTCTGCCCCCGAAGGCTAAAAGCCTCATCAGCTGCGCCCAATTGTCACGTTTTACTGACAACCTGTGTCTTCATCAAATCGCGACCACTAGCACCAGACCAGCCAATCAAGTAACTTAACCGTTTAATTAGCAGTGCTAATACGCTGTTTTCTGAGGTTTATTGCGGGCAAGCCTTTACGATGGAAAACCTTAGTACTCTCGTCTTCCCGAACATCAGTGCTGATACTCTGCTACAGGAAAACAGCCTGCTGCGCGCACTGATCGAGTCCATGCGTGATCCTGCCATCTTTGTCACTGACCCTGACCAGGGCTATCGCTTTATTCTGGTAAATGAGGCGGTTTGCCGTCATTTTGGTGTCAGCCGGGAAACCGTGCTGACCTGGACCCCGGCAGATATCGACCCTCATTACGATCCCCATAAGCTACTGCAGCTGGAAAACTATCTGGCGATACATAAGACTCACACCTTCGAGTCTGAGCATGTTTTGCCAGGCGGGCGCCATGTCCCCGTCGAGATCATCGTCAATTACTTCGAGCACAACGGTAAAAGCCTGATTGTGGGCTATTTCCGTGACATATCCGAACGCCGTCAGGAAGAACGACGCCGCCGTGCTGAACATGTCCTGCAGCAGCGATTCAAAATCGAGCAACAGCACAAACAGGTTTTCGATAACCTGACTGATGATTTCTATCTGCTGGATATCACTCCCGAGCGCCGTCTGCTGATTGTTGATGTCAATAAAGTCTCAGCCCAACGTCTGGGCTTACCCGCTGAACAGATCATCGGACGCTATCTCGATACCTTCCTGCCGCCGGAGAAAGTTGCCAGCTGCTACTCACAGAAACTCATCTGCACCGACACCGGCCAGCCCTATCATTACGAAGAAAATGTGCTGCTCAATGGAACCTTATGCACCTTCGATACCACCATCATTCCTATCTTTAATGATCAGGGCGAGGTGTATCGGATTGCCGGTATATCCCGCGACATTACCGAGAAGAAACGACAGGAAATGGAGAAATTGCTCAGGGAACAGGAATTCAGAGCCCTGGTCGAGCATTCGCGCGATGTAGTGATCCGTTATGACACTGAATGTCGCAGAACCTATGCCAACCCGGCCTACCTGAAGATCGCCCATGCCAGCCAGATGGAAGATGTGCTAAACAAGACTCCACTTGACGACTCTGTGATCAAGCACAATGATCAGGCCCTGTACGATAAGATCAAGAACGTCGTGGACTCTGGCACTGCGCAGGAGCTGGACATCATCTGGACCGATGACGGTATCGAGTATTGCTACGAAGCTCATCTTATCCCCGAGTTCGACAATCAACAGCATGTTTGCAGCGTACTGTGTATTGGTCGTGACTACTCCCAGCGTCGCCATGCCGAACTGGCGCTGCAAAAGCGAGAACAGGAATTCCGCACTCTGGTGGAGAACTCCCCGGACACGATTTGCCGTCACGAACTCAATGGCCGCCGTATCTACATCAACCCCAAGATCATCAAAATGTCGGGCGGTCTGTCGCGGGTCATCATCAACTCTTCCCCGCTGGAGTATCCTGGTGGCGAAGAAGGCCTGATGTACCATAACAAGATCAAGGAAGTGATCTGCAGCGGCGAAAACCTCGAATTTGAATTGAACTGGATGTCGATCAAAGGTCCGGCCTGCTCGCTGATCAATCTGGTGCCCGAACGCGGCCCTGATGGCCGTATCAACAGCGTGCTGGCCATCGGCCGCGACATCACCCTGCTCAAGCGCTTTCGCCAGGATCTGGAGTATTCACGCAGCCAGCTGCGGGAACTGGTGGCTCACCGTGAACGCACTCGCGAGGGTGAGCGCAAGCATATTGCACGCGAGGTGCATGACGAGCTGGGTCAGCAGCTCACCGCCCTGAGTATGGAAATTCAGAGCATGAGTGTACGCTACGGAAAATCCGATGAAGCCTTCACTCAGCAACTGGGGCGTATTCGCAAACAGCTGCAACACACCATCTCCTTTACCCGTAATCTGGTATCACGCCTGCGACCTGGCGCGCTGGATATGGGCTTTATTGCCGCGCTGGAATGGCTGGTAGAAGACTTCAAGCAGCGCAATCGCAGCTGTGAATGCCGGCTCACCCTGAACTGTGCTGACGTTAGTCTGCCAGAAGACATTGCGACAGCGGTGTTCCGTATCGTACAGGAATCACTGACAAACATTATCCGCCATGCCAATGCCAGTCAGGTGCACATTCTGCTGCATGAGCTGGATTCTCATCTGCTTCTGGGCATTCGCGATAATGGTTGCGGCTTCGACAGCAAACGTCAGCACAGTGAATCCTTTGGCCTGATGGGCATTAAGGAGCGCGCCATCATGATCCGGGGTGAACTCTATCTGTTCAGTGCCCCCAACAAAGGCACCTATATTGAACTCCATATTCCCCTTGGCAACACTAGAAGAGGCATCGATGAAGATTCGCTTGTTGATTGCAGATGACCACTCCATTGTGCGTGAGGGACTGAAACAGCTGCTTGCACTGTATGACGACATTGAACTGATGGCCGAAGCAGTCGATGGCGACCATCTGTTGACCATTCTGGAGCAGCAGCAGCCTGACATTCTGACTCTGGATATTTTGATGCCAGGACTCAGTGGCATTCCCCTGATTGAAACTATCGCCAAGCGCTATCCTGAGCTGCCGATTCTGATACTCAGCATGCACAATGAGACGCAGATTGCCCGCCGCACCATCCGCGCAGGGGCACGCGGCTATCTCAGCAAGGACTGCGATGCCAACACCCTGATCGCCGGGATTCGCAAGCTGGCTCAGGGAGGCCGCTATATCCAGTCCGATGTGGCCGAAAAACTCGCCTTCGACTTTGACGAGGCGATCGATACACCCAAACATGACAGTCTGTCGAAGCGGGAATTTCATATTTTCTGCCTGCTGGCACGCGGCCTCAGCGTCAATGAAATCGCTGAAGAACTGTGCATCAGCAACAAAACAGTCAGCACCCATAAATTCCGGCTGATGCAAAAAATGAGCTTTTCCAGCCATACAGAAATTGTGCGTTATGCCCTCGCCCACAACCTGATCAGATAGCTCACGCCCTCTGTGTGGCCGGTGAATCAATCCCAGGCACTCGCCGGCACATTTCCCTGATCCGCTGTCAGTTATCCCCCTACCGTTATTACCGACTAGATTTGCGTAATTGCTGCGCTTTTTCGACCTTACCCTGCTCCTAAGGGGAACCTCAGCAAAGTGCATACCACTCATTCAGCGGAATGGCGTGGAGCAACCTCTTATCCCGCAGCACCTCAGACCAGCGACCGTGACAAGGGTCGCTCCCTACCATCATCTATCCCGGACCTTAATACAGGGCCGGACATTTGATTACGAACAGGAAGGGAAACGTTATGTCCACGATGAGCATACAGTCCAACTCCATTGGCGGCTTCAGCCCGCTGGGTAATTCCGATTTTTCGTCAGGCCTTGGCCAGAACGGTCAGAACCAGGGCCTGCAAGGTTCAGGTCAGGGCAGCAACGGCCTGGAAAAGCTGGTCGAGCTGTTGGTCAAGGCGCTGATTCAGATGGCGCAGGGCCAGGGTGCCCAGGGCGGACAATCCGGTGGCCAGAATGGCGGGCTGGGTAATTCGCAAGGTGGTCAGGGCTCAGAGCTGGGCGACATGCTCAAGGAGCTCATGGACAAGATGCAGAAGAACGGCGGCACTGATCAGGCCAACGGTCAGGGCGGTTCCGGCAGCGGTGGCAGCAGCAATGGCGGCTCAGACGGTCAGATGAATATGGAAGACCTGATGAAGATGCTGCTGATGGCCATGATGCAAATGATGATGAACGGCGGCCAGGGTGGAAACAACTCCGGCATGGGTGGAGGTCAGGGCGGTGTCGGTGGCATTGGCTCAGGTGGAGGCACGGGTGGCGGTTCAGGCGGTGTCGGCGGCAACAGTGGTCTGGGTGGAGCGGGTGGACTGGGCGGCGGGAACGGCCTGGGCGGCGCCGGTGGCTTGGGAGGGTTGAGCTCGGAAGACCTCGGCAAGAGCCTGGTCGACATTGGCAACTCACTTATGAAAGGCGCCGGCGAAAACTCACTCAGCAACGCCATTTCCCCCACTCAGGATGGTGGCGGTCAGATTCAGGACTTGCTGAAAGACCTGCTGAAGCTGGTTGCCAAAATGATGGACAACAACTCCGGCACCTTTGGTCAGGCCGGTGGTGGTATGGGCGGTGGCCTTGGCGGATTGGGCGGCCAAAACGGTCCCAACATTGAACTATCGATTCAGATGAGTTGATTTTGTCACCCATTCACACGGGCAACCTGAATTCGCTCAGGTTGCCCCTTGTCGCCGGGATCACTGACCCTTACTTCATGCCGGTTTGTCGAACCGAGCAATTGCACTCAGTGGTTTGACACTTTCTTTCAGCGCCTGCCTACAGGCATCAGCAGGTTTAAGGTATCGGCTAAGTTAAACGTATACATCGGAAGTACCGACGACACGAGCCAACATATTCACCACCACTGCTAATCACCCTGCTATTTATCTTTTCAGCAGGGATCGTCAGAGGACACAACCATGAGCAACACCGATCTGCTGGGCTTTGACAACAGCACTGCAGCCTCCAGCACACCAACCAGCACTCCAGATTCCTGGCAGGAATTACTCGACAAGGGCGATGGCTACCTTACTCCTGCTCAACGTGCCGCCTTTGAGACTGCCATTGCCATGGTGATCGAACGCCTGCAGATCACACTGGGCAAAGCACCGACGGCGGCAGAACAGGCAGACCGATTCGACTTTTCGCGTTACATCGGCGAAATGGAGGAGCGCTTTGTTAATGACGCCAAGGGGCTGGATGAATTACAGCAGGATGCAGCGCTGACGGCTGCACGCGTAATTGAACATATCGCCGACATCATCAGCGGCCGCAAGAACTGAACAGACCTGGGCTTGCCGGATCTTTCCCTTTGAATCTTTCCTTGTATAGGGGCTTATAGAGTTAAGCCCCTCCCTCAGACTGTTTGTTCAAGTTCAGCGATGACTACGCAGTTGCGTCCCTTAGCCTTGGCCTGATACAACGCCCGGTCTGCCTCGGCAAACAGGTCATGCCAGGTGCGCAAATCAGCGCGCTTCATCGCAACGCCCGCACTGGCGGTCACAGTCAGCGACACGTCTTTCAGCAGGTCAATGGGTACACTGGCAATGACCAGTCGCAATACATCGGCCAGCTTCAACAAGGTGTCCTTACCCGCGTCATCACAGAGGATGGCAAACTCTTCCCCACCGTAACGGGCCAGTGTCATGGATGCCGGGACACGCTGACGAAGGCGCCGGGCAACTTCCTTCAGCACTTCATCTCCAGCCAGATGGCCATGATCATCATTGACCCTTTTGAAGCAATCGATATCCAGCAGTATCAACCCCACACGATCATCCATGGTGTAGTCGGCCAGCCTGCGCCCGGCAATCTCCAGCGTCCGACGATTGAATAGCCCGGTGAGCGGATCCGTTTCTGCCTGCACCTTAAGCATGACGTTGAAGGCCGCACGCTCTTCCTCTTCTCGCGCCCGGATCTTTAACTCCTGACGCAGAATATCCAGTGCCACATAGAGCTGACGAATTTCCCCCCGATAGCTGCGCGGAATGGCCGGAGGCTCCTTGAGCTCTCCGCTTGCCAGCGCAAGTAGCTCATTCCTGGCACGCAGCAGCGGCAAGAGCACGGCACTGTTCAGGCGCCAGAGCACCAGCAACAGGATCACCGTCACCACAACAGAGAGGACAGCTGAAGTCACCAGATGCCCTAGTGCCACTTCGGTGGCAGCAACGACGTCACGCTGGCTGAGCAGCATCACCCGATCACGATATCGTTCCAACATGTTCAGATTAGGCACATAGGTATCGGTAAACTCACGCGCCGTCATAGAGTAACGCCCCGCCAACAAGCCCTCGGTCATCAACTTATCGACCATAGCCAGCGCAGTCTGCAGACCATTGCGCAATTGCTCGCGGTTAATGCCGTAACGCTGTGAGCCGCCCTGATAGGGCTTGATCAGCACATCGACCTGCTCGGTAAGCTGACTGATGCGCCCCTTCAAGTGAAAGAGGGTCCATTGCCGCTGCTGATCAATAGCACTGCCACTATTTAGAGGAACAATCAACGCAGAACCAAGCCGACCGTAGTAATCACGGAGCTCCGTCATCACACGTGCGGTGAGAATAGCCTGAGTCAGATGCGGATTGCGCTGCAGTATCGCTGTCTGTAGCTCATTGATGGGCGGGCGAAGCACATTGATCACACCGAACATGGCATCGATCGCCGACTGGATGGTCATCGGCTGACGCTGACCAGGGTTTATCGTCGCAACTTCATCCACTCGCGCTCGCGCCACCGTCAGATTGTGGCGCGCGTACTGAAACTGTTCCGCCAGACCAAACCGGTAGGACTGCTCACGCAGCCCTACCTCCAACTGATCAAATGCCAGATTAGTTTCCCGTCGAGACTGATCCAACTGCAACTGACTTTCCGTCTGCCGACCTGCAGCGGTCAGACGATTATTGGCTGGGCCTCGCTCTGCAGACACCGCATTGAATGCCAGCATTGCCGAGTGAAAGTCAGCGAGATCAAGTCTGCTCAGCTCAAGATTGCGCCAGCGCTGCCATTGCTGGAACAACAGCTCACTGCTAAGCACCAACAACCCCACCAGGATAACTGCACTGCCCAGCCAGAATTTTTGCCCCACCTTCAGCGTCAACATGGTATGCCCACCCAGCAACAGCCCCATCACCTTATGAAGGGGCCCAGAAGTGAGTGGCTGTTATACGCTTACTGATTGCATATCGCAGTAAAAAATTTTCCAACCAAGACCACTGAGGAACTCAGTCTGAGGGATGGCCACCCACACTGACAGAACCTTGCAATGGCAGATCATCCTATGAACATGAGCATCACCCCCACGCCCGATGCCACTACACTGGATACCTCTTTCTACAGCCCACCGGTGACGTCTTCCACCCCGGCGGAAAAGGTTGATCTGAAAAGTATTGCTGAAGATGCACTGGCAGACTCCATGGAAGAAATCTCCATGAAGTTCAGCGAAAGCGTGGAGCGCCATAGCAAATCACTGGAAGAGCGCTCGGTTAAACCGCGAACGTTGCTGCGCATTGAAAAGCTGGAAGCACTTTACACCCTGTTGAACAGCCATGCTGACAGCAGGCTGGATGAAGATGTTCGCAAGTTACTGGCAATGGGACAGCAGAAGTTCTCGCTGGATCAATTGCTAGACTTGGTAGGAGGTGACCCTGCCAAGGCGGAAGTATTGGCTCAACACGCCATGCACCGAGCCAAGGCACAGGGCAACGGCACGCTACTCAATAACCTTCAGCAAGTTGTGCAGTCATTGCACAGCGAACACGGCGCGGAAGTACAGGCAGGCATCAATACCGCAGAAGCGCTGGCGATGTTCAGTCAGGACCCGCAACAACGGCAAAACATCCGCAGTCTTTATTACCGCAATATTGTTGGCCAGGCGTCACTGGCTGCGATTTTTGATGCTTTGCTCAGCCAGTTCGATGAGCATCATTTCAGCCAGGGCATCCACACGCTGATGCGCGCCATGGATGATGATCTGCGCTCACAATTCCCCTCTCTCCCCGTCAATCAGCTGCGTGTATTACTGCGTGACCTGACAGCCAGTCAGCAGCTGAGCAACATTCTTAATGGCAGCCGTGAGCTGCTTAACAAAATGGCGGCCAAACACATGGCCCGACAAATGAGCGCAGCCCGCCTGACCCGCCGACTGGTGGAGTTTACCCAGTCAAATATTTACCCAAGGGAAATCAAAACCCTGAGTGATGACGCCGTGGGCCAGTCACCGTTGCATCATCTGCAGTTTCTCAACGCGCTCTATCCCCTTATCCAGCAAATGCCGCTGGCCATCTGGAAAGATGGTAAGTCGCGTCAGGGCACACTCAATCTGATGCTACGAATGATGACCGAATATGCACACTTCGAACGCCAGCAACTGGCAGCTCAGCAGCAAGCGTAGCAACCGCCATCATCTCACTGAACGATACTGACATGTCCAACAGCCAAATCAGCACCTCCCGCCCAGCATCGCACAGCCCCCTTCGTGCTCTGGCACGACTAAGGAATGCCTGTGACAACGATCTTGCCTTCGCCTCCAGCCTCACTCGCGCGAACATGCTTAGCTATTACACTCAGGCTGGAGTGAAATGGAGTGAGGAGCTGTTCCTTCACTACTGGCAACAGACCTATAACAGCATGGTGGTCGTTGCCCGTGATGACGAACGTTTCGCCCAGTTACCACCTAATATTGCGCTGCAGCCCTTTGCCCTCAGCGACAACAATGAAGTTCGTATCGGGCTGGTGCGGCTGCATTTCAATGTGCATTCGGCGCTGCTGTGGGATCTGCAGCTTTCCCCCCTCGCCCAGGGTCAGGGGCTGGGCGCCCTGTTACTGGAGCGCGTGCTGCATACGTGCAGTCAGGCTGGCTGCCGCTCTATCGCGCTGGATGTGTATAAGAACAATCCTGCATTACAGCTCTATCAACGCTATGGCTTCACCGTCGAATACAAGACGGAATTCGAGCTGAAGCTGTCGCGTCCACTACCCTACAGCGCGGAACCACTGCCAGCACCTCACCACTCAGAAGCTGTACGGCCCTGCTCCTCGCCGGTGTGATCCGTGCCTGATCCGTACATCACCCTGCACCCATCCGGTCTCAGCCTGCGCTGAACACTCGTGGACTCGTTGATGAACCAGTTATTTTTGCTGTTGAATCGTATCGCCATCAGTGCGATGAAACGCTCCGAAGTCGTCGGTGCCGCCTTCGTCATCGCCATCGTATTCATGATGATCATCCCGCTGCCCACCGGGCTGGTGGATGTGCTGATTGCCATCAACATCAGCTTGTCATCACTGCTGATTGCCCTGGCCATGTATCTGCCCGGCCCACTGGCGTTTTCCTCCTTTCCTGCCGTTCTGCTTCTCACCACCATGTTCCGGCTGGCGCTATCGATCTCCACTACCCGCCTGATTCTGCTGGAGCAGGACGCCGGAGATATCGTTGAGGCCTTCGGTAACTTTGTGGTCGGTGGCAATCTGGCGGTGGGTCTGGTCATCTTCCTGATTTTGACCGTGGTGAACTTTCTGGTCATTACCAAAGGCTCCGAACGTGTAGCGGAGGTGGCGGCACGTTTCACACTGGATGCCATGCCTGGCAAGCAGATGTCAATCGACAGTGATCTGCGTGCAGGTCTGATCGATGCCCGTGACGCACGCTTTCGTCGTGAACAGTTAGGTAAGGAAAGTCAGCTGTTTGGCGCCATGGACGGTGCAATGAAATTCGTCAAAGGGGACGCCATTGCCGGTCTGGTGATTGTCTCCATCAACCTGATTGGCGGCTTTGCCGTCGGCACCCTGCAGCACGACATGACGGCTGCCGAGTCGATGCATCTGTACTCGGTGCTGACGATCGGTGATGGCCTGATTGCCCAGATTCCTGCGCTGCTGATCTCGCTGACGGCAGGTATGATCATTACCCGTGTAGCACCAGACAATCAGGCGCTGGATGCCAACATCGGCCGGGAGATGGCTGAACAGATCACCAGCCAGCCCAAAGCCTGGATCATAGCCTCCTTCGGCATGCTCGGTTTTGCTCTGCTACCGGGGATGCCCACCACCATCTTCACCATTCTCGCCAGCCTGTCGCTGGCCAGCGGCATCTTCCAGCTGTTCAAAGCCAAGCGCATCCAACAAATGCGCGAAGCGAATCGGCTTTCGGCAGACACCCCACCGGAGATGAATGGTGATGAAGATATCCGTCGTTTCAATCCGGCACGCGCCTACATGCTGCAGTTCCCCCCCTGTCGCAGCACACCAAATGATCCCTTCACCGTAGAGCTGATCCGCCTGTCACGCCGCTGCCGCAACCGCATCGTTAACCAGTACGGCATCACTCTACCGTCCTTCGACATCGACTATAACGAAGAGCTGGCGGAGGACGAGTTCCGCTTCTGTGTCTATGAAGTGCCCACGCTCAAAGCGACTTACGCGCCAGATCGCGTTGCCATAGATCGCAGCCTGCTGTCTGAGCAGCAGCAGGCAGAGGGAGAGGAAGGCAGGCTGGACCGTGACGAAGAACGCTGGTTCTGGTATCCCGCCAGCCATGCGCTGGCACAGTCAACAGAACTGAACCCTATTACCCCCGCCACACTGGTGATAGAACGCCTGGAGCGTCTGTTCTTTGCAACCGGCCCCCAGTTCATCGGGCTGCAGGAAGCTAAGGCCATTCTCAGCTGGGTGGAAGCCGAACAGCCAGAACTGG
This sequence comes from Pokkaliibacter plantistimulans, assembly GCF_003194385.1. Taxonomy (GTDB): domain Bacteria; phylum Pseudomonadota; class Gammaproteobacteria; order Pseudomonadales; family Balneatricaceae; genus Pokkaliibacter; species Pokkaliibacter plantistimulans. The sequence continues at coordinate 56,217 of NZ_LAPT01000021.1, read as the reverse complement.
CGCAGGAGCTGCAGCGCGTGGTGCCCACTTCGCGCTTTGCTGCCGTACTTCAGCGTCTGGCGGCAGAAAGCATTCCACTGCGTGCCATTCGGCCTATCGCTGAAGCCCTAATTGAGCACGGTCAGTATGAGCGTGATGTGGGTGCATTGACGGACTTTATCCGCATCAGCCTCAAAGCCCAGATATGCCATCAGTACAGCACGCAGACCGGTATGCATGTATGGCTGCTGACGCCAGAAACCGAAGAGCTATTGCGCGACTCGCTGCGCCAGACCCAGACCGAGTCGTTCTTTGCACTGTCACAGGAAGCCAGCCATATGCTGGTGCAGCAGTTACGTGAAGCCTTCCCGGTACTCGCCGCGCCCAAACCCATCCTGCTGGTAGCACAGGATCTTCGCCGGATTCTGCGTAACCTGCTGCAGGATGAGTTCAACCATGTCCCCGTGCTGTCGTTTTCTGAGCTACAAAGTACTTCACAAGTCAACGTACTGGGACGCATCTCACTTGAAGCCTGAAGACTATGGATTAGACCTGCCTATGCCCTCTGCTCGCTCATCCTCCACCCTGCCCCTCAAACTGGCCGCTCTGCTGCTGGTGTGTTTTGTTGCCCTGAGCTGGAGCCTTGTGCAGCGTGAACATGAGCAGAACAGTGAAGAGATGAGCAAACATCTGCACATGTCGGCATGGTTGCTGGAACAGGCCATGGAACCTCACCTCCGCCAGCCGTCTGCGTCCACTGACCTGACTCATGACTATGCCTTTCTCACCACCCTGCAAACGCAGGTGCTGCAAAGCCTGAACTGCAACCTCTATATCATTGACGCCGTGGGACATCTGCTGGCGACGGGCCCGCAAGGCGGCCCGATGCAAACCCAGCGCGGCCAATCACTAGAGCAGCTGCCGGGCCTGAAAAGTGCGGTGGAACAGCTGGCACAGGGCGCTCCTGACGCCAACTATCAGGATCACGATGGCAAACACCTGCTGGTTGCCCGGCTGCTGGACAATGGTCGCCTGATTGCCATTGCAGATATGAGCGCACCCAGCTGGTACAGCGACCTCAGCTCGCCTGCCTATATGCTGACACTGGCAGGCATCGTTCTGGTGCTGCTGGTCTGGCGTATCAGTAACAAAGCACTGCAAGAGTGGCAGCGCCAGAGTCTGGCGCAGTCCATCATTGATCCGCTCACCACGCTCCCCAATCGCCGCGGCTTTGAACTACTGGCCAGTCAGGGGCTGAAGGAGGCCAAACGCACCAAGGAAGAGTTGTCGGTACTGCTGATCAACCTTGACCTGTTTGCCAGAGTCAATCTGAATTACGGCACCCACGCTGGCGATACCCTGCTCAAGCACCTTTCCTCGCTGTTACGTACCACGTTGCGTGCGTCCGATATTCTCTGTCGCTGGAACGGCGATGAGTTCATCGTACTGCTGAAAAACTCACCTGCCGACACCGCCTTACTGGTGGCCGAGAAGCTGCGCTCGCGCGTGGCTGAGCAGAAGTTCAACTTTTCCGGCGAAGCAGTGAGTCTGACGGTGAGCATCGGTGTCGCTACCCTCACCAGCCGCGATGACCTGCGCTCGTTATTGTCCAGAGCGGCTGGCACCCTGACCTCCGCCAAGGAGCAAGGCCGTGATCGCATCGGCTATCCACACTTCAGCGGGAACTCCACTGCCGGGCAGCCCACTTAAGCAGCAAAGGCACTCAGTTGCCGCATCACTGAGTGGCACAGAGTCTTACCCGCCCTGGCTTCTGCATAACAGGGCAAACCAGCAATGTGTTTTATGACCACCTGACATGCCCTAAGGGCGCAGTCACAGGGACAGTCATCATGTATGAATTACGTGTTCTTACCGGCTTACATCGTGGCGCTGCCTTACCTTTGATTGGCGAACAGTGGCTCATCGGTGCCGATGAAAATGCCGATCTGGTGCTGTTTGATCCAGGCATCAAACCCGAGCATTGCCGTCTGCAATGGCAGGAAGGCAACTGGGCGTTGACAGCGCTGCAGGGCAAGGTCACTGATGCCGAAGGGCACCGACTGGAAAGTATCGAAGCACTGGGCGCCAATGTGGCATTTGCCATCAACGGTATCTGGCTGACCGTAGTGGATGCCAATACCCCCTGGCCAGTCGAAGATGATGAGCCTATTGCCGCCACCAATCCGGTAGCTACGGCCCCCGTCCAGGCCCGACGCTCGGTTGTTCCCTTTGTACTGGGCTTTCTCAGTGCGGCAGCCATTGTCGCCACCAGCACCTGGGCAGCACTCTCCCCCGCACCAGAGCGGCCAGCAGTGAATAGCCAGAACGCAAGTAACAAGATGTCGCTCTCATCCTCGACGGATGTCGAACAGCAACTGAAGCAGATGCTTAATGACCGGGAACTGGGCGACAAGGTCAAAGTCAGGGTGCATGGCCAGCAGGTACTGCTGACGGGGGCACTCAGCCGCGACGAACAGGATCTCGTCAAGCGTATGCTCAGCCGCTTTCAGAAGCGCTTTACCACCCCCCTGCTGGTCGATAATCAGATCAGCACCCTGTCACTCACGTTACCGTTCGAGATCGTACAGATCACGTCCGGCCCCATGGGACATGTAGTTACCAGCGATGGCCGACGTCTGTTCGTGGGGGATGAGCTGGACGGCATCCGTCTGGTCTCGATTGAGGCCAGCAAGGTCACCTTCAAAGGCAAGCAGGATTACGAGGTCACCTGGTAATGTCATGTCCCGCACAGCTGCGCGCCTGGGCTCAGCGCCAGCAGCAGCGTCTGGCTCGGGTCAATGCAGTGGAGGTACAGGGCAAGGTGGTACAGGTCAATGGCATCCTGCTGGAAAGCCGCCTGCCCTTCGCCCGTATCGGTGACTTGTGCAGTATTGAAGGTCAGGACGACAAACAGGTTCTGGCGGAAATCGTCGGCTTTAGTGACAGCACGGCGTTGCTATCGGCGCTGGGCGCGCTGGACGGCATCGAGGCGGGCGCCCGTATAACGCCCTACTATCAGGAACATCGCATTCGTATTAATGACAGCCTGCTCGGTTGCGTACTCGACGGTTTCGGTCGTCATCTGCAGGGGCCATCAGAAGCCTTCACTCTGGAGCGTGATGAATTTACCTACCCAGTGATTGCTGACGCTCTGGCACCAACGCAGCGCCCCCGTATCAGCTCGCCGATGCCGACAGGCGTGCGGGCCATTGATGGCCTGCTGACCATCGGTGAAGGACAACGTATTGGCGTTTTTGCCGGCGCAGGCTGCGGCAAGACCACCCTGCTGGCAGAGCTGGCGCGCAACATGCCTTGTGATGTCATCGTGTTTGGCCTGATTGGTGAGCGAGGTCGGGAGCTGAGGGAGTTTCTCGACCATGAGCTTGATGACGAGCTGCGTCAGCGTGCCATTCTGGTGTGCTCGACATCCGACCGTACCAGTATGGAACGTGCCCGGGCGGCTTCTACCGCGACCGCCATTGCCGAAGGCTTTCGTGCTCAGGGTAAGCGGGTGTTGCTGCTGATCGACTCCCTCACCCGCTTTGCCCGCGCCCAGCGTGAAATAGGCCTTGCAGCAGGCGAGCCTCCCGGCCGTGGAGGCTTCCCACCCTCGGTGTACACCATGCTACCAAGGCTGGTGGAGCGGGCAGGCAATATGGAAGGCGCGGGCTCCATTACTGCGCTCTACACTGTCCTGATTGAAGGCGACGTGATCGCCGGTGACCCGGTGGCTGACGAAGTGCGCTCATTGCTTGATGGCCATATCATCCTGTCACGCAAGCTGGCCGAGAAAAATCATTACCCCGCTATCGATGTCCTTGGCAGTATCAGCCGCACCATGACCAACGTCACCGAGCGTCCCCATATTCAGGCCGCAGGCAAATTGCGCAATCTGATGTCCGCTTATAAAGAAGTCGAAATGCTTATCCGCCTGGGCGAATACGAGCAGGGGCACGATCCGGTCACCGATGCTGCCGTCGCCCTGCAGGGCGACATCAATCGCTTTCTGCAGCAAGACATGCATGACCCCACGCACTACGACGAAACCCTGCATGTTCTGCAGCAGTTGAGCAGCCATGCGCCGTTCTAGGTTTATCAGCGAAGAGAGCACGCCGACCGACCCGGAACTGGCCACCCTCAAAGCCAATCTCAAGGTACTCACACCCATCCGTGCCCATCGCCTGCATACCAGCGAGCGTCACTGGCGCCGTGCCAGACAGGCCCTGGCAGAGATTCAGCGCCGCATAGACGAGAAGGAAGTGCAGCTACAGCAGCGCCGTGAAGAACATCTGCAACGGCGTGCCACGCTGGCTGCCGAGCACCAGTCACGCAGTATCAGCCACGAAGCCCTGAAGGACTGGATGGGCAAGGAAAAGCAATTGCTGCGCGACCTGGAAGATATCAATCGTGAGCTGAATGAACTGCATCTGGCACTGGAGCAACAGCAGGAAAAGGTACAACAGGCAAAGCGGCAGGTAGACGTATTACAGCTGGAAAACGAACGCCTGCAGATATTCACCCATGAACTTGAGGAGGCCACATGACACCGACCTTCAGTAACCATGAAGCCCAGGCCCGACCTTCTCAGCAGCAGGAGCTACCGACCTTCCGTGCTGCTCATGCCAGCGATTCATCCACCACTGATGAGCCCATTTCACCGCAAGAAACGTTCAGCAGTGCAGATGCGATGCTGTTCGCTTCGCTCGCGGTCACTACTCCTTTTCCTCAGGAAGAGAAAGTACAGACCGCACAGCACTGCATATCCAGCGACTGGCAACAACAACCGTTGGTGCTGACGACACTGGAAAACCATATCGCTGACCAGCTTGGGCCTTTACCGCCTGACAGTATTGAATGCACCTTGCTGCTGCCGCATCTGGGTGAAGTACAACTCAATGCCTGCCAGTCTGCTGATGAATGGCAGATTGACCTGACCTTTCTGCAACCGGCTGCACTCGCCTACGCACGCAGAACTCACCCGCATATCAGCCAGCGTCTCAGCGAACGCCTTGGTCGGCCTGTGACGCTGGGACTATTTCTGCGCGAGGACACTGACTATGACGACTAGTCTGCTGGCCTCTCTGCGCACCGTATCGCTGCAACAGGCGCTACGCAGCCGACAGCTGGGTCATGGCCGCAAGCTGAAGTTTGCGGCCATTGATGGAGTGATGGGCAGCCTGACCCTGAGTCTGGCGCCGGAAAGCGCTGAGAGCGACTGGCTGGACGTGCTCACAGGCATCGGCCCGATGCGTCTGGCGCGAACTCAAGCCGAGCGCTTTCTCAATCAGCTATCAGCAGCCCCTTTTGCCAGCACCACGGCGGAATCCACTAGCTCAGAAGCGCCCTGGTATCTGCAGCTCTACAACCAGTTACTGTGCCCCGCTGCCCGAGCCCTGTTCGGGCATCTGCTGCCGGTTGCTTCGCCGCCGCCCACTTCGCCCTGCTATGTACTGAGCTGGCAGTTTGCAGAGAGCAGCGGCCAGCTGCTTGTTGCCCTGCCGGATTCGACGCTGGACCAGCTGCTTGACCGCGGCCCATGGCAACCGCTTTCCCGGCTTGACCTGTCATCGCTGCAATGCAGCTGTCCGCTGTTACTGGGCACGTTAACGCTACAAGCGACTCAGATCAGCAGACTGTGTGCGGGCGATATTCTGCTACCCACAACACCGTTCTTTACGGTTCATGGCGAAGGTTCGGTACAACTGGGAGGAAAGCGTCTGCAACTGGCTTATGTCGAGGAAGGAACCCTGCCCGCCTACCAGATCACTTATCTGAGTGAAGTCACCGCAGAAGATCAATCCATGTACGACCAATACGATGACAACGCACCGTCCAGCGTTCATGACGCACTGCTTGAGAGTGATGCACCTGTCACCCTGACTCTACAAGCAGGACAGATCGCCATGACGCTGAAAGAACTTGGCCAGCTGCAGGTAGGCAACGTACTGATAGCGACCGGTGAACCGCTGGGCTATGCCACCCTTTATCATCGCCATCAGCCTGTCGCCCGGGGCGAGCTGGTCGAGGTGGAAGGCCGCCTGGGGGTACAGATCAGCAGTGTGTTACTACCGGGAATGTTAGCTGACAACACTGAACCGGAAGCGTTCTGATGAATCTGGGACAGGTCGATCCGCTGATTTTTGCGCTCTTTCTGGGCGCACTCTCGCTGCTCCCCATCCTGCTGATCGTCTGCAGTGCCTTTCTGAAGATATCCATGGTGCTATTGATCACGCGCAATGCCATGGGCGTGCAGCAGGTGCCGCCGAACATGGCCATCTACGGTATCGCCCTGGCCGCCACCCTGTTTGTTATGGCGCCGGTATTCAAGGACATCAGCGTCAAGATCAAGGAAACACCGCCTGACTTCAGCTCTCTGGACAAGATGCAGAGCAGCGTCAACCACCTGATCGGCCCTTTGCAACAGTTCATGGCGCGTAATTCCAAGCCGGATGTGCAGACCCATCTGATCGGCAACACCGTGCAACTGTGGCCAAAAGAAATGTCAGAAAAAGTCAGCAAGGACGACCTGCTGATTACCATTCCGGCCTTCATGCTGTCGGAGCTGCAGGCGGGTCTGGAGATAGGCTTCCTGATTTATATCCCCTTTATCGTCATTGATCTGATCGTCTCGAACCTTCTGCTGGCGTTAGGCATGCAGATGGTATCGCCGATGACCATCTCGCTACCCCTGAAGATTTTGCTGTTTGTTCTGGTGGATGGCTGGGGCCGCCTGCTGGATGGTCTGTTCTATACCTATGTGTCGTAACGACAATTTGACGAGAAGGAGCCGCTGTTGGATGCGCTGACGCTGTTCAAACAAGGCATGGTGCTGGTGGTGATGCTGTCTGCCCCGCCCCTGCTGGTGGCGGTGCTGGTTGGCGTCATCGTATCACTGCTACAGGCACTGATGCAGGTACAGGACCAGACGCTGCCATTTGCCATCAAACTGGTTGCTGTAGGCATTACCCTGGCGCTGACCGGGCGCTGGCTGGGGGTGGAAATCATTCAGTTCACCACACAGATGTTCAACCTGATCGCCACCACCGGGCGCTGAGATGGTTTACAAGGGGATTCTGCATCTCAATGACTGGGTGCTGGCTATCACGCTGGCCATGGCCAGACTGTATCCCTGTCTGTTGCTGGTGCCGATTTTTTCCTTTCACGAACTGAAAGGCATGATGCGCTACGCCGTCGTCGTCATCCTGGCCCTGATGGTATCCCCCGGCATTCATGCTGCACTGCCCACCGACCATTCGTGGTGGACGATATTTGCCCTGTACTTCAAGGAAGCCGTGCTCGGCATGCTGCTCGGCATTCTACTGTCGATGCCTTTCTGGCTGTTTGAATCCGTCGGAGCCCTGTTTGATAACCAGCGAGGCGCCCTGATGGGCGGCCAGCTCAACCCCAGCCTAGGTCAGGACTTCACACCATTAGGCTTTTTGTTCAAACAGACACTGATTGTGATGATGGTGCTGTCGGGCAGCTTTCTCACCCTCCTGCAGGTCATCTGGGACAGCTATCTGGTGTGGCCGCCAACCCAGTGGTTTCCAGCCCCCGCAGCCGACGGTATGGATGTCTATCTGGATATCCTCTCCACGACTTTTTCCGACATGGTGCTGTATGCCGCCCCTCTGGTCGCCCTGCTGCTGTTTATTGAGTTCGGCATGGCCATTCTCAGCCTGTACAGCCCCCAACTACAGGCTTTTGTGCTATCCATGCCACTCAAGTGTCTGATCGGTATGGGATTTCTGATCATCTATATGCCGACACTTTTCTATCTGGCCAGCGAGCGTAATCTGCAGCTGGTCGGCTTCAAGCACACTTTGCAGTTGCTGTTCTCCTCGCCCTGAGCAGGTGGCTCTATGAGCCGATAACGGAGTCGCGCCATGAGCGAAAAGACAGAAAAACCCACACACAAAAAACTGCAGGACTCGCGTAAGAAAGGCCAGGTCGGTCAGAGTCAGGATGTGCCCAAGCTGCTGATTGCTGCAGCGTTACTGGAAGTGGTGCTCGCTTCGGTAGAGTCCGGCATGACCAATATGGAAAATCTGGTTGCCATCCCTCTCACCTTGCTGCAACAACCTTTTGGCTATGCCGCCAAAGCCGTGGTAGTGCACTGCCTGACAATAGCAGCTTCTATGATGATCGTAGTGCTGGGCATTGCCGTGATCATGCGACTGATCGGTGGCTGGATGCAGTTTGGTTTTCTGTTCGCTCCCGAAGCTCTCAAGCTCGATTTCAACAAACTCAACCCTTTTAACCAGCTGAAGAATATGTTCTCCGGCAAAAAACTGTTTGAGTTGTTCAATAGCGTAGTCAAGGCGGTGGCGTTGACTTTCATCCTCTATCTGCTGCTGAAACCTGCGCTCCAGACGCTGATCAAATTACCACTGACCGATCTCAATACCACCTGGCATGGCATTACGCTGCTGTTTATCAAGATTGAACGTACCTGTCTGACGGTACTGCTGGTGCTGGCATCCATCGATTTTGGCATGCAGAAGTATTTCCATATCAAGGGCCTGATGATGAGCAAGGATGACATCAAGCAGGAGCACAAAAACTCCGAAGGCGACCCCCATACTAAAGGCCATCGCCGACAGGTAGCACGAGAGATTGCCATGGGGGGCGGTCCGGCGCCCAAACCTCAGCCCAAACTGGAAGATGCCGATGCACTGGTGGTCAACCCCACCCACTTTGCTGTCGGTTTGTACTATCACGCCGAAACCACGCCACTGCCACGCATTGTCTGCAAAGGTATGGATGACGATGCACTGGCGCTGATTGAGGAAGCCAAGGCCAAAAACATTCCTGTTATTCGCTTTGTCTGGCTGGCCCGCACGCTATACCGCGAAGATACAGGGCGATACATCCCGCGCGAAACTCTGCGCTATGTCGCACGTATCTATCAGGTTATTCGGGAGCTGGATGAAGACGCCATGGAGGACGGCATACTGCATATTCCTGATCTTGAAGTGCTCTAGGCCAGCTCCAGCCCCACAATAATAGCGAGCTGTGGTAGTCTGCAGCACTCTTTCGGTACGTCAGCAAACTCGACGTACGTGTCACTCAGTAATGAGGCGATGCCTCAGGTGTGGTGGTTATGTCTGCAAACCCTATCGCGGCCATTCTGGCGCAATATCCTGTGATGATTCTTGATGGTGCCCTGGCTACCGAGCTAGAAGCACGCGGTTGTAACCTGAACGACTCCTTGTGGTCTGCCAAAGTGTTGATGGAGCAGCCCGAGCTGATCAAGGCCGTGCATTACGACTACTTTGCAGCGGGGGCCGATGTGGCTACTACCGCCAGTTATCAGGCTACCTTTGAAGGTTTTGCCAAGCGTGGCCTGAATGCAGAACAAGCCAGCGAACTGATGGCAAAGGCCATCGCTCTGGCAGCTAAAGCACGCGATGAATTCTGGAATAGTCTTTCAGCTGTGCAGCAAGCATCACGCCCTCGCCCGCTGGTCGCAGCTTCTGTAGGCCCTTATGGTGCCATGCTGGCAGACGGCTCAGAATACCGGGGCCATTATGGAAAATCTGAAGAAGAGCTTATGGCGTTCCATCGTCCACGCATGCAAGTGCTGGTAGATGCCGGAGCAGACCTGCTTGCCTGCGAAACCATCCCCTGCCTCACCGAAGCCCAGGCTATCGCCCGCTTGATGCCTGAGTTCCCCGGCATTGCCGCCTGGATCAGCTTCAGCTGCAAGGACGAAGCACATAATAGTGAAGGTGAGCTTTTGAGTGACTGCGTTGCCGCACTGGAAAGTGCTGAACAAATAGCGGCGGTAGGTATCAACTGCACAGCACCGCAGTTCATCCCAGCGTTAGTGAAGGCTGCACGGGCCGCTACCAGTAAGCCAGTCATGGTGTATCCCAATTCCGGTGAGAGTTATGACCCTGAAAACAAATGCTGGCATGGGCCAGCCAACTCAGAACAGTTCGCCGAACAAGCACAGCAATGGCATCAATGCGGCGCATCGCTGATTGGCGGATGCTGCCGTACATCTCCCGCAGATATCCGTGCGGTGGCTCACTGGGCCCGCCGGCCCTGAAAATAATACCGGCAGCCGCTTAGACAGGGACTGCCGGTACACTGCTGCTCTACGCTTTATTCAGAACGGATAGCCGGTAAAACCCGACTCAATACAGATCGCCTTCGCTGCGCTATGCAGCATAGCCACATACTCTGCCTGTTGAGCATCATTAAAACGCACTGCCGGAAAGGAGATACTCAGTGCAGCTGTAATGTGACCAAAGCGGTCAAATATCGGCACAGCAATACAGTAGACGCCCTCCTCCATCTCCTCTCGATCTTCAGCAAAGCCCTGAGCTTTCACGGTATCCAGCACCAACTCCAATTGGGACAGGTCAGTAATGGTATTCGCTGTAAAAGTACGCAGCTCACAGCGGCGCAAAATAGTCAGAGCCTCTTCACGATCACGCCATGCCATTAACACCTTGCCGATCGCCGTACTGTGTAGCGGATTGCGTCGACCGATACGTGAATGCATGCGCAGATGATATTGGCTGTCGATTTTATGGATATAAACAATGCTGTCGTCTTCAAAGGCGCCCAGATGAATGGTTTCTCTGGTCAATCCAGACAGCTGTCGCATCTGCTTGTCAGCGATCCTGATCAAGTCAACATGCTGGAGCGCCTTGGCTCCCAGCTCAAATAACTTCAGCGTGAGGGAGTATTTGTCGTTGTCGCCGTCCTGACTGACGTAGCCCAGCGATTTCATCGTCTGCAGAAAACGGTAGACCGTGCTTTTGGACATCAATACACGTTGCGACAGCTCGGTGATACCAATCTCGTGTTCATCACCCAGAGCCTGCAGGATGCCAAAGACTTTCATCACGGAAGAAACGGAATCCGGTTGGGTATCAGGATTGCTCATAGTCCGGCCGCACCTCGCCAAGTTTTAATATTTGTAGAACGGCCTTTCAGTATATTCAGAATGACAGGAAAGAAAATGTCGGAGGGGCTTCGATAAATATGCCCCTCAACACAGATCATGAGCGCGGCTTCAAACCTGAGGCATCGACTGCATGGGAATAATCGCACCACGGTGTTGAATTACGGTCGAGGCCAGACGATGACCTGCTGCTGCAGCCTGCTCAACAGAATCACCACAAAGCCGGGCTGCCAGATAGCCCGCACTGAAGGAGTCACCGGCAGCCGTGGTATCAACAACCTGCTGCGGCAAAACCCTTACTGCCGGGACTTCATACAACTGTCCATCCGACATCACCAGACAAGACTCTGCTCCGCGCTTGATCACGACCTCTGTGACTCCCGCAGCCTGTGTTCGCGAGATGACGTCAGCCACCGGAAGCGAGCCCCAGAGCATGTCTTCGTCATCCAAAGTAAGGAAGGCAATATCAGTTGCCTGCAACATCTGCTGATACCAGTGCTGTGTTGCTTCAGAGCTCTCCCATAAACGTGGCCGGTAGTTGTTATCAAAAATCACCTTGCCACCCTGGGAGCGATAACTGATCAGTACATCAATCAGCTTTTGTCGCGCCGCTGGTGCCAGAATGGCCAGGCTAATACCACTCAGATACAGCACATCCATCTTCATCAGCGCTTCAAGAATGGCATTTGTCTCAGCAGTATCAAGCCAGTAACGTGCTGCGGCATCACTGCGCCAATAGTGGAAGCGACGCTCACCATTGGGGTCTGTCTCAATGACGTAAAGCCCAGGCAGTTTGTTGTCAAAACGTTGAATCAGGGAAGTGTCGATGCCTTCTTGCTGCCACGCCGCCAGCATATTGTCACTGAAGCCATCTGTACCCAGAGCAGTGACGTAACTGATGCCAAGCTGGTGCTGTGCGCTACGCATGAGGTAAACCGCAGTGTTAAGGGTGTCACCACCAAACCCTTCGACAATACCTGTTTCAGTATGGCGTAACTCAATCATGCACTCACCAATAATGGCTACTTGCAGCGGGTTATCGCCTGGCGAGCGACTGGCAGAACGTTGAGCTGAAGACATTGTTGTTGGCCTGTCCACTTCAGTTAGAGTGGGGTTATTCTGCAAATGCAGGAAAGCAGTGTCAAATTATTCAAAACAGCTTTTTATTTTTTAGAACTAACAGCCGATCATGGTCTATGCCAATGTCAGAAAACAAAAAAGGGCAGAATGTCACCATTCTGCCCTTCTTCAGGTACTGACCCGACTGATCAGATACTCAGCACTTTCAAACCGCCCATATAGGGTTGTAGCACTTCTGGAATCACGACACTGCCATCATTTTGCTGGTAGTTTTCCAGAATCGCCACCAGCGTCCGCCCAACGGCCAGACCTGAACCATTCAGAGTATGCAGCAGCTCTGGCTTGCCAGTTTCGGGATTGCGCCAGCGGGCCTGCATACGACGGGCCTGGAAGTCAGTCATGTTGGAGCAGGAGGAGATCTCGCGATACTTCTGCTGCCCGGGTAGCCAGACTTCCAGATCATAGGTCTTCGCGGACCCGAAAGTCATGTCTCCACCACAGAGGATGATGACCCGGTACGGTAAACCTAGCAGCTGCAGAATCTTCTCCGCATGTCCTGTCATTTCCTCCAGTGCTTCGAAGGATTTGCCGGGTTCAACCATCTGCACCATTTCCACTTTCTCGAACTGGTGCTGGCGAATCATGCCACGTGTGTCCTTACCATAGGCTCCCGCTTCACTGCGGAAACAAGGGGTATGGGCAGTCAGACGCACAGGCAGCTCTGCGGCATTGATGATTTCATCGCGGGCAAAGTTGGTCAGGGGTACTTCTGCGGTAGGGATCAGGTAATACTCCTGCTCGCCCTGCAGTTTGAACAGGTCTTCGGCAAACTTGGGCAACTGGCCTGTACCGTACAATGAATCGGCGTTCACCATATACGGTACATAGGTCTCGGAATAGCCATGCTCACTTGTATGGGTATCAAGCATAAACTGAATCAACGCACGGTGCATGCGGGCCAGCGGGCCCTTAAGGGTGGCAAAACGTGCACCGGTCAGCTTCGCTGCCATGGCAAAGTCGAGCCCTAATGGCTGGCCAATATCAACATGATCACGTGGCTCATAGTCAAACTGGGTAGGCTCTCCCCATACGCGGACTACCACGTTATCGTCTTCACTCAAACCTTCAGGAACGCTGCTGTCTGGCAGGTTGGGTAAGGCCAGCAGGAAAGTATCCAGCTTGTCCTGAATCTCCTGCAGCGCAGTTTTAGCCTGGTCGAGTTCTTCACCAAGACGGCCTACATCGGCCATCAACGGAGCAATGTCCTCACCCGAAGCCTTAGCTTTACCAATAGCCTTGGAACGGGCGTTACGCTCATTCTGCAGATGCTCAGTTTTGATCTGTACTTCTTTGCGAGCAGCTTCCAACGCATTGTACGCATCAATATCGAGTTCAAAGCCCTTCTTGCGAAGCAGCTTGGCGACTTCTTCGATCTGGGTACGAAGGAGTTTAGGATCAAGCATGATTAGACTGTTTCTATCAGAGTGAATTGAAGACTAGGCGCATAAGCCCAATACCAAGGGCAGCTGCGATGACGGTACAGCATACACTGGATAACATGTAAAGCAGAGCATGAAGCGGCAACTCACGCTCAAATAACGCCACCGTTTCCAGAGCAAAAGAAGAATACGTCGTTAGCGCCCCCAAAAATCCGGTAATGATCAGCGGCCGCCAAGTTTCCGGGAGTATTCCCTTTTCAGTAATGAGAATATAGCTAATGCCAATCAGAAAAGAGCCGCAGACATTGATCACGAAGGTGGCCCATGGCATTCCTGGCTTGAAGAAGGGAGCCAGCCAGCCGGTCAGCGCAAAACGGGACAAAGCCCCCACCGCACCACCACAGGCAATGAATAGAAGCGTCTGCATGCCGTGTTAGCTCTCCTCGTAGCGTTTTAAATCACTCAGTTCGTCCAACTGACGAAGATAGCTGAGCTTTTCACCAATCTTGCGCTCCAATCCGCGCTCGGTCGGTTGATAGAAGCGCTGCTCAAATATTTCCTCAGGCAGGTAACGCTCACCCGCCGCATAAGCGTCCGGCTCATCGTGGGCGTAACGATATTCAGCACCATAGCCAAGCGATTGCATCAGCCCTGTGGGAGCATTACGCAAGTGATGGGGAACTTCCAGCGAACCAGTTTCCCTGACGATTTGCTGTGCAGCTTTCCAGGCGGAATAGACTGCGTTGCTTTTGGGTGCACAGGCACAATAAACCGCTGCCTGGGCGATAGCCCGCTCGCCTTCTGCCGGGCCTACTCGCTCGAAAATATCCCAGGCATTCAGAGTAATCTGTAGCGCCCTCGGGTCGGCATTGCCGATGTCCTCAGAAGCAATAGCTAACAAACGACGGGCAACATAGAGTGGATCACAACCACCATCCAACATCCGCGCGAACCAGTACAATGCGCCATCGGGTGATGACCCACGAACTGACTTGTGGAAAGCCGATATCTGGTCGTAGAACATATCCCCTTGTCGATCAAAACGCCTGCCACCCTGCATCAGCACTTCTGCCAGTGCTGTTTCATCCACAACTCTACTGCCATCTGCTCGCAGCTCGGCGATGTCCGAGACCAGTTCAAGCAGGTTCAGCACGGTGCGCCCATCACCATCAGCTGCTTTGGCAATCTTGCATAGTTGCTGATCGGAAAGCTGTAGCTGAAGATCGGCCAGTCCTTTCGTTTGCACTAACGCCTGACGCAGCATCAGGACCAGATCCTCTTCCGTCAGAGACTTGAGCAGATAAACACGTGCTCTGGACAATAAGGCGTTGTTGAGTGCAAAGGAGGGGTTTTCAGTGGTAGCACCCACGAAGATCAGCAAGCCCTCCTCCACATGCGGCAGAAAGGCATCCTGCTGGGATTTGTTAAAGCGATGCACTTCATCAACAAACAGCAAAGTTTTCTTGCCACTTTGCATCTGACGCTGACGTGCCATCTCTACCACATCGCGGATATCTTTTACGCCTGCCAGCACTGCAGACAATGTAACAAAGTGGGCGCTGGCATTTTCCGCTACCAACTTTGCGAGGGTCGTTTTACCCACTCCCGGTGGCCCCCACAGGATCATTGAATGCAGACGGCCCTGATCAAGCGCCATACGCAAAGGCTTGCCTTCACCTAGAAGATGCTGCTGACCAACATAGTCAGCCAGCCGGTTGGGCCGCATACGGCTGGCAAGAGGTTGCCAGCCTTGAGGTTCGTCCTGACTGAACAAGTCTCCAGACATCAGTTTTGCTCTATAAGATCAGCGCCTTTAGGTACGGTGAAGGTAAACAGGTCAGCAGGTTGCAGCACATCTTCCTCAAGATTACGGAAGGTGATGCGAGTCTGCTGACCCAACGTATCAGCAAACATCATTTCCATCAGATGGCTATCCTTAAAACTGATACGCAGCTCAGTGAACAGGCTCTCTTTGTCATTTGGCTTCAACAAGAAGAACCACAGCCCGGAGCCATCAGTACGTCCCTGCACATCGAAGGACTTCTCGATAGCCTGCACATCGTTACTCAAAAGCAAGACGGGCGTCGCGGTAGCCCGGCGATCCAGTGGCTGACGAGTGACCTGATCCAGATCTTTGTCATATAGCCAGAGATGCTTGCCATCTGATACCAACAACTGGGCGAATGGCTCATCAGTCTCCCAGCGGAACAGATCTGGTTTTTTAAGGTCAATCTTGCCAGTAGTCTGCTGCAACGGCCGACCGTTGGCATCAACCACCACCTGGACAAAATCAGCAGACAAGGTCTGATGCATGCTCAGAAGGCGATGAAATGCTTCAACAGGGCTCTCTGCCGCTTGAGCTGCAAGGCTCATTGTCAGCAAGGCAACGCCGCACAGGCGCTGAAACAGGGACTTCATCAATAATCTCTCGTTGAGTTAGGAGCAAGAATGTCACGTGTGCCGTTGTGATTCGGGGCACTGATCAGGCCGGCAGACTCCATGGCTTCTACCATACGTGCAGCCCGGTTATAGCCGATCTTCAGCTTGCGTTGTACCGAAGAAATGGAGACACGGCCTGTTTCCAGTACGAATGCAACCGCCTCATCATATAACGGGTCCTGTTCTTCCTCGTAGTTTCCGCCTGTATCAACGGGACCGCTACCTTCCTCCGGTGTGTTGAGTATATCTTCGATATAATCTGGAGTTCCGCGTTGCTTCCACTCTTCAACCAGACGATGCACCTCGTCATCATCCACAAAGGCACCATGTACACGTATAGGCAGGTTTGTACCAACAGGCATATACAACATATCGCCGTTACCCAGCAGGCTCTCTGCTCCGCCCTGATCGAGAATAGTACGGGAGTCAATCTTGGAGGACACCTGGAATGCGATTCGAGAAGGCACGTTCGCCTTGATCAAGCCAGTAATGACGTCCACTGAAGGGCGCTGTGTCGCCAGAATAAGGTGTATACCTGCCGCACGCGCTTTCTGTGCAATGCGAGCGATCAGCTCTTCTACCTTCTTACCGACCATCATCATCATGTCGGCAAACTCATCGATGATCACTACGATGTAAGGCAAAGGCTCCAGATTGGGGGCAACAGGCTCGAAGGACTGCTCTGCTTTCCACAACGGGTCAGGGAAATACTCTCCACGTTCAGCAGACTCCTCCAACTTGCGATTGAAGCCTTCCAGATTACGCACCCC
Organism: Pokkaliibacter plantistimulans; assembly: GCF_003194385.1. Classification (GTDB taxonomy): domain Bacteria; phylum Pseudomonadota; class Gammaproteobacteria; order Pseudomonadales; family Balneatricaceae; genus Pokkaliibacter; species Pokkaliibacter plantistimulans. Next base: position 39,592 of record NZ_LAPT01000021.1, on the reverse strand, counting down.
AACTGATGCCATCAGCTGGTACCGCCGCTCCATCTCCCCAACACACCAACGCAGTGCACCGGCCGCTTCCTTCATATCGGTGATAACCGGGCAAAGCAGATGCGGAATACCGTCATAGATGGACAACTCCAGCATCTTGGGGTCTACCATGATCAAGCGCACCTGCTCTGGTGTGCACTTGAACAGGAGGCTGAGAATCATGGCGTTGACACCAACAGACTTACCCGACCCCGTGGTACCTGCAACCAACAGGTGAGGCATTTTTGCCAGGTTAGCAACCACCGGAAAACCACCAATATCGTGTCCCAAAGCCAGGGGCAACGGTGATTTGGTCTGCTGATAGGTGTCAGCTTTAAGTACCTCACTGAGACGAACTGTGGCGCGTCGCTCATTAGGAATTTCCAGTCCTATGACAGATTTACCCGGAATTACCTCCACGACACGAACACTCATCACAGCTAACGAACGCGCCAGATCTCTGGACAGGTTGGTAATCTTGCTGGCTTTGACGCCCGGGGCAGGCTGAACTTCAAACCGGGTGATTACCGGGCCTGGGTTAACCGCAACGACCTGCGCCTTTACACCAAAATCAAGTAGTTTGCTTTCAAGCAAGCCCGACAGTTCCTGCAACCGCTCAGGGCTATATCCAGGCCCTTTATTTTCGTCTGCAGGGTCTAGTACATCCAATGAAGGCAGAGCAGACAGTGCAGGACGACGAGGTATGACACTGCGTCTCGGCGCGTCCAGATCCTCCTCATCAGGCAGCATCTGTTTACCCAATGGCTGAACCTCAATACCGGTTTTCATCACTGGTGCAGGCTGGCTGTCACGATGGTAATGGTGCTCATCATCAGCTGCATTCAACTGCACACCGTAGGGCTGACCTTGAGGATTGACGGGGGATGGCTCATCCCATGGCAAATCATCATCGTCAATTTCAAGCTGATGAGTTCCGGTCCAATGCTCTTCTGCTCTCCCCTCCCCTGCTGAGTCATTCTGAAAGTGCACGGATGGGGAGGAGTGCGGCTCAATGACATGATCAAGAATGGGCAGGTCATCATCGGCAGAACCACGCTCAGCATTGGCGTTGCCTGGTTTGAACTGCTCCTGGCTGGAGAAGCGGTCCATGTTCTCCTGTCCAGTAACAGTGCGATCAGTCATGCGAGAAGCATCAGACAGCATGCTATCTACTGGTGCAGCCGGCTTCTTACTAGTGTCAGCAGTGGTATTTTTATGTTGTGCCCGGGCATTGGCCAGGAACTCAGCAAAGTCAGGCTCTATCCGCTGTTGGCCTGCTCGTGCTAGGGACTTTGTGGCAGTGCGGCTGTCTTCTTTAGCCCCACGAGCAGACTCTGGCTCACCAGCCAGAGGCAAGGGAGCAAAGTCGTCTTTTCTTCTGTTTTTTTCAGCTCGCTCAGCTCGTACCGCCGCTGTCTTGTCCCATATCCAGCAAAGCTGACGACCAATCCATTCAGCGACCTGGAGTAACGACAAATTGGTAAAGAGCGAAATGCCGATAAAGAACACAAACGTCATTACCAGACTGCCCCCCTCCAGCTTTAACGCTTTCAGTACATACGGCGCCAGGTTTTGACCCACCAGGCCGCCGGCGGTATAGGGATAATGCAGAGTAGTGGGATCAAGATGAAAACTGGCCAGCACAGACGCACTGATGACGAGACAAATCAGCCCTAACAAACGAATTAACAGGATACCCAGGCTATACCAACTGGGGCGGTACCAGAATTTCACCACCCAGTAAGCTTTCATGGAAAACAGCACTGGAAGCATGAATGCACCGACGCCGACGACGGAAAACATCAAATCAGCTAACCAAGCGCCCCATATACCACCACTGTTCTTGATTTCAGGGTTCCAGCCCAAGTGACTCCAACCCGGATCACCCGGATCAAAAGTAAGCAATATCAGCAAAATAAAGGCACTGAAACCTACAGCAAGTAAGATCAGGCCTTCTTTGAAAAGCTGAACAATTGTATCAACAAACCTTTCCCGACTGAGGGTGTGCATTTTTTTCGCTTGCAAAATCAGTCCTTTATCTGTGACATGTCAGGAGACTTGTATTATAACCAAATGAAACTGGATGATTATCTATGCTGCACTGGCTGGATGAAAGACTTTGGTTCCCTCCAACCACACAAGCGATGAGAGATCCCGATGGATTACTGGCAGCGGGAGGTGACCTCCGCCCTGAAAGATTGATCTATGCTTATCAACGCGGGATATTTCCTTGGTATAACGACGACTCGCCCATTCTATGGTGGAGTCCGGCGCCGCGCTTCGTGCTCCAACCCAAGCAACTGTACATTAACAGAACCCTGAATAAAGTCATCCGCCACCGGCCATTCACAATCAGCATAAATCGTGCCTTTTCATCAGTGATAAAACTTTGTGCCGAAATAAAACGTGAAGACCAGAACGGCACCTGGATCCACCCAGAAATGGTCGAAGCGTATTGTACCCTGCACCAGCAGGGTTGGTCACACTCCGTAGAAGCATGGAGAGGAGATCAGCTGGTTGGAGGTCTCTATGGTATGGCAATTGGCAGAGTATTCTATGGCGAATCCATGTTCTCGCTGCAGAGCAATGCCTCAAAAGTAGCCTTCGCTCTCTGGGCACAACTTTTATTTGAAATGGGCTGTGAACTGATTGACTGCCAGATGAAAACAGAACACATGCAGAAATTCGGAGGGCAAGCAGTTACCAGAAAAGCTTTTGAAGCTCTATTGATTTCCACGAAGAAAGAGCCTAGTTACTTAAAACAAAGAATATCGCCACTGACTGGCATCGCCCTCTTGGCGCAGGACATCAGCAATGCAACTTGAACGAATGCGATTCTACGCCACGCCTGAGCACGAGTGCAGCTATCTACCAGGACAGCACTCTAAAACACTGTTTGTTGATCCTGATTTGATTATCACCAAAGACACCTATAGCTCCCTATCAGATCTGGGGTTTCGACGCAGTGGCAAACACTTGTACAGACCTCATTGCGATCATTGCAGTGCCTGTATATCTGTCAGAGTTCCGGCCAGTGAGTTCAACCCAACCAAACGCCAACGGCGGGTTTATCGCAAAAATTCAGGTTTAACTGCCAGAGTCTTAAATGCTCAGTACAGCGAAGAACATTATTTACTGTATCAAAACTATATCAATGGCAAACATGCAGATGGTGACATGTACCCCCCATCAGTGGAGCAGTATAGGTCTTTCCTTGTTGACGGACGCCCTGAAACACAGTTCGTTGAATTTCGGCAGGGTGAACAACTGATCATGGTTTCAGTAGTGGACAAACTCGATCACGGATTGTCTGCGATTTACACCTTCTATGATCCTGAAAGCAAAGCAAGCTTAGGTGTTTATTCCATCCTGTGGCAGATAGAAAGAGCCAAGGCTCTGAACATGCCCTATGTTTACCTGGGATATTGGATCAAATCTTGTCGCAAAATGAGCTATAAGCTTGAATACCGCCCCTTACAGCTGCTATTGGATGGTCAGTGGCTGCAGTGCAACTAATCTCCAAAACTGCATAACCAAGTTGATGCCCTAACTCTATCCATTAGTGATTTTTACGCGATAAATCAAAAGACTCAGGCTTTACAAACATCATCACCCCTTAATGACACCTCCACAAGCCACAAAATCTAAACGAAATCACAGGATTATCTGCGAGGGACAGATTGATCCTTTGCCTGTTGCCCTCGCTTAAGGCACAATAGCGCCCGCAAAATCAAACCCGTTTACTCATCAACGAGGAAGGCTGAATGGCCAAAGAAGATTGTATTGAAATGGAAGGGACAGTGGTTGACACCCTGCCTAACACCATGTTTCGCGTAGAACTTGAAAACGGCCACGTTGTGACCGCTCATATTTCTGGAAAAATGCGCAAAAACTACATCCGCATTTTGACTGGCGACAAAGTCAAGGTGGAAATGACCCCTTACGACCTGACCAAAGGCCGTATCGTATACCGCTCCCGCTGATTCCGGCAGCGAGGACTCAGGGGAGCAGCCCTTAGGCTGCTTCCACCTCCAGCTTCAGATCGTCCTCTTCTACAGATACATTTACACGCCCACCCTTTTCACTCAGGGCTCCGAATAGTATGTCTTCTGCCAGAGGACGCTTCATCTTGTCCTGAATCAGGCGAGACATTGGACGCGCGCCCATCTTTTCATCATAGCCATGCTTGGCCAACCATTCGCGGGCATCTTCATCCACATCAATGACAACTTTCTTATCATCCAGTTGCGCCTGCAACTCGACCAGAAACTTATCAACGACATGTTTAATCACATCCGGATTCAGTGGTTTAAACTGAACGATCGCATCCAAACGGTTACGGAACTCGGGCGTAAAAGTTCGCCTCAGCGCTTCCATTCCATCTGTGCTGTTGTCCTGACTGGAAAAACCAATGGAGCGCTTACTTAACTGCTCAGCTCCAGCATTAGTCGTCATCACCAGAATCACATGACGAAAGTCAGCTGTCCGTCCATTATTGTCGGTCAAAGTACCGTTATCCATAACCTGCAATAGCAAGTTATAAACGTCTGGATGGGCCTTCTCTATTTCGTCCAGTAATAATACGCAATGAGGACTCTTAGTGATGGCCTCGGTCAGTAAGCCGCCCTGATCAAAACCCACATATCCAGGAGGAGCGCCGATCAGACGAGAAACCGTGTGCTGCTCCATATATTCAGACATATCGAAGCGCACAAGCTCTATACCGAGCATCGTAGCGAGCTGATTGGTTACTTCCGTCTTGCCGACACCGGTAGGACCAGCAAACAGGAAGCAGCCCACAGGTTTGTTGGGGGATTTCAAGCCAGCGCGAGACAGCTTTATGGCAGCACTCAGGGTATCAATGGCTTCGTCCTGACCGAAGACTACCATCTTGAGATTATTGTCTAGTTTGCGCAGCAGCTCCTTGTCTGAAGCAGATACGCTTTTTGGAGGAATACGAGCGATCTTCGCCACAACCTCTTCTATTTCGGTCACGTCGATAATGGATTTACGCACATCATCCTTTTGCAAACGTTGAAATGCACCGGCCTCATCCACCACATCAATCGCCTTGTCAGGCAAGTGCTTGTCAGTAATGTAACGCGCAGCCATATCTGCCGCAGCACGAAGTGCAGGGTCCGTGTAGGACACGTCGTGATGCTCCTCGAAACGTGATTTCAGACCAAGTAGTATCTGGTAGGTATCATCGGCACTCGGCTCGAGCACATCCACCTTCTGAAAACGACGTGCGAGAGCCCGGTCTTTCTCGAAAATGCCGCGAAATTCTTGAAAGGTAGTAGAGCCGATGCACCGTAACTCGCCTGAACTCAACAAAGGCTTCAGCAAATTGGATGCATCCATTGCCCCACCCGATGCGGCTCCCGCTCCAATAATGGTATGAATTTCATCGATAAAGAGTACTGCATGCTTTTGCTTTTTTAGCTGTGCGAGCAAGCCTTTGAGGCGCTTCTCGAAGTCTCCGCGATACTTGGTACCAGCCAGCAATGCGCCCAAGTCCAGAGAATAGATAACGCTCTGCTTGATAATCTCAGGCACCTGCCCTTCCACGATCAGCTTTGCCAATCCTTCCGCGATAGCCGTTTTACCAACTCCGGCCTCCCCGACAAGCAACGGGTTATTTTTACGTCTGCGGCAAAGAATCTGTACAACCCTTTCAACTTCGGACGCACGCCCAACCAAGGGATCAATTCGCCCCTTAAGAGCAAGTTCATTTAAGTTGGTAGCAAAATTCGATAACGGATTGCCTTGCTGAGCCTCAGCCTGCTCGGAGCGCTCCTCCTGCTCGGACTCAGCCTCAAAATCATGGTCTTCCGTCACTTTCGAGATACCATGAGAAATGAAATTAACGATATCAAGGCGCTCTATTCCTTGCTGATGAAGGATATAAACTGCCTGACTTTCTTGTTCACTGAAGATGGCAACAAGAACATTTGCCCCCGTAACTTCTTTCTTACCCGAAGACTGAACATGAAAAACGGCACGCTGAATCACCCTCTGAAAACCGAGGGTAGGCTGCGTTTCTCTTTCGGGATCTGAATCTGGAATCAACGGTGTGGTAGCATCGACAAACTCAGCAAGCCCTTTGCGCAAATTCTCAAAGTTAGCTCCGCATGCCTTCAACACCTGCACGGCATCTTTGTTGTCCAATAAAGCGAGGAGCAGATGCTCAACGGTCATGAACTCGTGCCGCTTCTCACGTGCAACGCGGTACGCCAACCCCAAGGAGAACTCAAGATCTCTGTTTAACATAGCTTTGCCCTTCTTCAGGTTTAACCAACCCGCTCCACTTCACACATCAGTGGATGCTGACTCTGGCGCGAATACTGATTGACTTGCTGCGCTTTGGTTTCAGCAACATCTTTGGGAAACACGCCACAGATTCCTTTTCCTTGATGATGCACAGCCAACATAACCTGAGTCGCACTTTCCTCATCCATGTTGAAAAAGTATTGCAATACATGGACCACAAAATCCATCGGGGTGTAATCGTCGTTCAGCATGACCACCTGATACATAGGCGGCGCTTTAAGCTGAGGCTTGGCAGGCTGAACAACGAGTCCATGACCCGAATCTGGATCATGATCTCCCGAGAGCCAAATACTCATGTTTTCTCGCTTCTCCTTAAGTTTTCCCTCTGGAATCATACTTCTGGTTCTGGTGTGACTCCACCCTAATTAGTGAGTACAAAAACTCTCAACTTCAACGCTGGCAGACCATGGGAATTTGTGCCAGACTGCCTTAACACAACTTACAAAACTTTATCGAGCTTGCATCTTGTTACAGGATGCAATGCCATCTGCTATGATGTGGCCGCATAACGAATAACTGTCAGTCATGTAGGAGACGTTGTCATGCACACAGGGAAAGTAAAGTGGTTCAACAATGCCAAAGGTTACGGATTTATTCTGGCCGAGGACGGTGGCAACGAAGATCTGTTCGTTCACTACTCCGCTATTCAAGTGGAGGGCTACAAGACGTTAAAGGCAGGTCAGAGAGTACAGTTTGAAACTGCTCCAGGACCTAAAGGTACGCACGCCATCAACATCCGCCCCCTTCACGACCCGTCTTCATTAGAATCAGTCTCGTGAACCTACAACCTACCCACTCTATTTGAGTATGTTGTGGGGCTTCAGCATTGAGATGACAAGGTGGGAGAACCTCCCACCAACACTTTATTTAGTATTCGCTCACGTCTTTTATGTCAACTTAGAGACAACTTTTTAACCTTACCCAACACCGACTAATTACTTCAGACGACTTTACACATCTGCAATCTACTAAAACAAAAACGCCCGCGCTATTTGAATAGCGCGGGCGTTTAAGTTCAGTTATCTCCACTCAATTACATTGAGTGTACATTGAGCAGAAAAGCCAATTACATATTAGCGATGATAGCGTCACCAAACTCTGAACATTTCAGCAGCTTGGCACCTTCCATCAGACGCTCAAAATCATAGGTAACAGTTTTGGCAGCGATTGCACCTTCTGTACCCTTGATGATCAGATCTGCAGCTTCAGTCCACCCCATGTGACGCAGCATCATTTCAGCAGAAAGGATGACAGAACCTGGGTTAACCTTGTCCTGACCTGCGTACTTGGGAGCAGTACCGTGAGTAGCTTCAAACATGGCTACATCATCAGACAGGTTTGCCCCAGGAGCAATACCGATACCACCCACTTCTGCAGCCAATGCGTCAGACAGGTAGTCACCGTTCAGGTTCAGAGTTGCAATTACATCATATTCAGCTGGGCGCAGCAGAATCTGTTGCAGCATAGCGTCAGCAATTACGTCTTTGATGACGATCTGCTTGCCAGTTCTGGGGTTCTTCATGGTCATCCATGGACCACCATCCAACAGCTCAGCACCGAACTCATCGCGAGCAACTTCGTAGCCCCACTCTTTGAAGGCACCTTCGGTGAACTTCATGATGTTACCCTTGTGAACCAGGGTCAGTGAGGAACGATCATTGTCGATAGTGTACTGCAGCGCTTTACGTACCAGGCGCTTGGTACCCTGTTCAGATACAGGCTTGATACCGATACCACAGCCTTCAGTGAAGCGGATCTTCTTGACGCCCATTTCTTCGGTCAGGAACTTGATCACTTTTTCGGCTTCTGGCGAGCCTGCTTTCCACTCAACACCAGCGTAGATGTCTTCTGAGTTTTCACGGAAGATCACCATTTCTACATCAGCAGGATTTTTTACGGGGCTGGGTACACCAGTGAACCAACGCACTGGGCGCTGACAAACGTACAGATCCAGTTCCTGACGCAGAGCTACGTTCAGAGAGCGAATACCACCGCCTACTGGAGTAGTCAGAGGGCCTTTGATACTTACAACGTAATCTTTAACGACTTCGAGAGTTTCGGCTGGCAGCCAGGTATTTTCATCATATACCTGAGTAGCTTTCTCACCAGCGTATACTTCCATCCAAGCGATCTTGCGCTCACCACCGTAGGCTTTCTCAACGGCAGCATCGACAACCTTGATCATTACAGGGCTAACGTCAACACCGATACCGTCACCTTCGATGAAGGGGATAATGGGGTTGTTGGGGACATTCAATGACATGTCCGCATTTACGGTAATTTTTTGACCGTTCTCAGGCACCTGAATCTTCTGGTATCCCATTCTCAGCTCCGTGATGATGATTTTAGTAGAACAAGAGGGAGACGGAAGTATACGCCTGTTAGCCAGATCGCAGTAGGCTTATTTTTGTAGTAATACTACCGCTTTAGTCGAAAATCCTGCTTACCTGCTGAACAAATAACCAGCAACGGTGCTGACTGGAGTCATGTAGTCGCCGAAGATGAACATAATGTTTTTGCATGGGCTGGCCTTTCTCTTACCATAGCCACATTCACCTCGACGATCCGGTGCGAAATCAGCTGATGGCCACCCTTTATCTGTTCAACAAACCATTCCAAGTCATGTGCCAGTTCACAGACGAAGGAGAGCGCCAAACGCTGGCGCACTACATAGATGTGCCCGACATCTACCCCGCGGGCAGACTGGACTATGACTCAGAAGGACTATTGGCCCTGACAGATTGCGGGCCTCTACAGCACGCTATTGCCAACCCTCATAACAAAATGGCGAAGACCTATTGGGTTCAGGTTGAAGGAGATATTCCTGCCGAGGCGATAAATACGCTGCGGCAGGGAGTAACACTCAAGGACGGCCCCACTCTGCCCGCTCAGGTAAGCCGTATCGAGCACCCCAATCTCTGGGAGCGGACCCCTCCTGTGCGCTTTCGGGCAAACATCCCCACGTCATGGCTTGAAATCACCATAAAGGAAGGGAGAAACCGTCAGGTTCGCCGTATGACGGCTGCCGTCGGCTACCCAACCTTAAGGCTTGTTCGTGCAGCCATCGGTGAATGGAAGCTTGAAGACCTATTACCGGGACAGTTGAAATGCCTGGAAGTTAGTGTACCCACAGGATGCACGACCAAAAATCAACGTCAGTCACCCAAAAACAGAACAGCAACTGGCCATTCTGGAAAGCAATCACATGAGTCCAGCAAACGCAGCAGTGCATACCACCGTAGCCACCGTCGTTGAGCGCGATGGCAAAGTATTGATGGTTGAAGAGCGAGCCACAGAGCCTGACGGAAGCACTACTGTCTGGAATCAGCCTGCCGGGCACTGGGAGTCCGGAGAATCCCTGATAGCAGCGGCACAACGAGAAACACTCGAGGAAACCGGCTGGCAGGTAGAAATTACGTATCTTCTCGGCATTTATACCTTCGCTGCCCCCAATGGAGACAGCTACTGCAGAATTTGCTTTGCCGCCAAGCCCATACAACAGCTGAGCTCCCGGCTTGATCCTGATATACTGCGCGCCGACTGGCTTGATCCTCGGAGCGTTCTCCAGCAACCAGATTGCTGGCGTTCACATCTGGTGGGTCGGGCAATCAAAGACTATCTGGACGGCAAGCGCTACCCCTTGGAAATAGTGCAGGAAGACCCTATGTTGTCACCCTTCAACTATTCAGTCTGACTAGACCTCCCTGGCCGATCTGCATCAGCAAACAGATCCGATACGGCAAGTCCGCTCTTATATTGAAAGAAAACGAATGAACCCAGCTCAAACCAAAGTCATCGTAGGCATGTCTGGAGGCGTAGACTCCTCTGTATCTGCACTTCTGCTGTTACAACAGGGCTATCAGGTTGAAGGCCTGTTCATGAAGAACTGGGAAGAGGATGACGGCACTGAATACTGCACTGCCATGGATGACCTGGCCGACGCACAGGCTGTCTGTGACAAGCTTGGTATAAAGCTGCACAAGGCCAACTTTGCCGCCGAATACTGGGACAACGTGTTTGAGCACTTCCTCGAAGAGTACAAAGCAGGTCGCACCCCTAATCCGGACATACTCTGCAACCGCGAAATCAAGTTTAAAGCCTTCCTCGACTATGCACACATGCTGGGCGCTGATCTGATTGCCACCGGCCATTACGTACGCCGAGATGACAGCAGTGGCCATACACAACTCCTAAAAGGCCTTGACCCTAATAAGGATCAAAGCTACTTCCTGCATGCAGTTGGCGAGGATGAACTGTCGCAATGCCTGTTCCCGGTAGGCGAATTGCCAAAGCCTGAAGTACGCAAACTGGCCGAGCAGCACGAGCTGATCACGCACAATAAAAAGGACAGTACCGGAATATGTTTTATTGGGGAGCGCCGCTTCAGCGACTTCCTTAAACAATATTTACCAGCACAACCTGGCAACATTGAAACGCCCGAGGGCCAGGTTCTTGGCCAACATCAGGGCTTGATGTACCACACTCTTGGCCAGCGACAGGGCTTGGGGATCGGCGGCCTGAAAGATTTTGGTGACGCCCCCTGGTATGTTGCTCAAAAAGATCTGGAGCGAAATGTACTCGTAGTGACTCAAGGGTCTGATCATCCACTGCTGTTTAGCCAAGGTCTGGATGCCAGCAGAATCTATTGGATTGATGGTCAGGGCCCAGAGCTTCCCTACCGCTGCAAAGCCAAGACCCGTTATCGTCAACCTGACCAGGAGTGCGTAATAGAGCGCCATCCAGACGGCGTAGGCTACAGAGTCTCTTTTGATCAGCCTCAGCGTGCAGTAACTCCCGGCCAGTCTGTTGTGTTCTATAGTGATGACCGCTGCCTAGGCGGGGGTGTCATCGAGTTCACTTTCAGTAATCAGGACCAGTAATCCATGGCAACGCCCTATGAGTCCCAGGCGATGGCCCTGGCTGCCGTCTTTCAGGTTGCAAGACTGGTTGATGATATTGCCAAGCGTAACTCGTTTTCTCCCGGCCCCTTCGAGACCTCAATCGGCAGCCTGTTTGTGATGAATCCAGACAAGGCCTGCGATGTGTATGGCGATTACGATGAGTTACATTTTTCGCTGGCCCCCGGCTTACGAGAACTGCGTGCCATGCTCGAAAAGGATACTGATCAGAACCGGGACATTATCCGCTATGCCATCAGCCTGCTACATCTTGAGCGCAAGCTGGATAAACGCGGGGACATGCTCGGTGCTATTGCATCCAAAATGCCAGACATTGAACGTCAAGCGAGCTTCTTTGCTGACGATGAAGCACAGAGCGCCAGAGAGAAGTACTGCCATGCCAATGTGCTAGCTGCTCTTGCGGGGCTTTATCAGGATACGCTCAGTACCTTTACATTCCGTATTCAGGTGGCTGGTAATCCGGCGAACCTTCGCGACAGTCAGAACGTTAACCGCATTCGTGCCTTGCTTCTGGCAGGTATCAGAGCGGCACGCCAGTGGCGCCAGCTGGGCGGCCGCCGCTGGCAACTCATATTCTCTCGCAGCAAACTGCTTGATGCCTGCAAAAAACTGCAAGGTAGCCATTACTAGTCATCCTGTAAATATCGGTAGCCAGCCTCAGTGCTGGCTACCGTCACACAGCCCCTGACAGCATACCCAGCCCCCATTTAGTTGAGCCACGCAGGCAAAGTTCCGCTATAATGCCGCCTCCTCTAAATCATCAATCAGGAAGCTGCGAGACGCTCTGATGGAATTATCCGCCCTCACCGCTGTATCGCCCATTGATGGCCGCTACGGTAGCAAAACAGCACCATTCCGCGCCATTTTCAGTGAATACGGCCTGATCCGTTTTCGGGTTACTGTAGAAATTCGCTGGCTACAACGCCTTGCCAGTCATCCACAGATCAACGAAGTCAAACCACTGAGCACAGAAGCTAATGCGTTTCTGGATCGCCTGGTTGACAGCTTTGGTCTGGAAGACGCTCAGCGCATCAAAGACATCGAACGTACCACTAACCACGATGTCAAAGCTGTCGAATATTTCATCAAGGAAAAACTGCAAGACGTACCAGAACTGAACGCGATCAGCGAGTTCGTTCACTTCGCCTGCACGTCCGAAGATATCAACAACCTGTCACATGCGTTGATGTTGCAGGAAGGTCGCGACAAAGTGCTGCTGCCTTCAATGCAGCAGATTGTTGATGCGGTAAGCAAACTGGCTCAACAGTACGCCACCCAGCCAATGCTGTCTCGTACTCATGGCCAAACAGCCTCGCCGACTACCCTCGGCAAGGAAATGGCTAACGTGGCTTATCGCCTGCATCGCCAGGTTGAGCAGATCGGTAAAATCGAATTCCTGGGCAAGATCAACGGAGCGGTAGGCAACTACAACGCTCATCTGGCTGCCTATCCTGAGGTTGACTGGCAAGCCAACGCCCAGACTTTTGTCGAAAGCCTTGGCATTACCTTCAACCCTTATACCACCCAGATTGAACCGCATGACTACATTGCCGAACTGTTCGATGCCATCGCGCGTTTCAATACCATCCTGATTGATTTTGATCGTGACGTCTGGGGCTATATCTCCCTTGGTTACTTCAAGCAGCGCACCATTGCCGGTGAGGTGGGTTCTTCCACCATGCCGCACAAGGTTAACCCTATCGACTTCGAAAACTCCGAAGGCAATCTGGGCATCGCTAACGCCGTATTTCAGCATCTCGCCAGCAAGCTCCCCATCTCTCGCTGGCAGCGTGATCTGACTGACTCCACCGTCTTGCGCAATCTCGGCGTAGGCATGGGCCACAGTTTGATTGCTTATGAAGCCAGTCTGAAAGGCATCAGCAAGCTGGAAATGAATGCTCAGCGTCTGAACGATGACCTGAACAACAGCTGGGAAGTACTGGGCGAAGCCGTACAGACCGTAATGCGTCGCTATGGCATCCCTGAGCCCTATGAAAAACTCAAGGCCCTGACTCGCGGCAAGGTGATCGATCAGGCTGCCATGCAAGCCTTTATCGATGGGCTGGAGCTGCCAGAGCAGGTCAAGACCGATCTGAAAGCCATGACTCCGGCCAGCTATATCGGCAATGCCGATGCACAGGCCAATGCGCTCTGATCTGTAACAGCAGATACTAGTGATACAAAAACGCCAGCTGTTTAGCTGGCGTTTTTGTATCTACAGTTTGACGAAATTACGCTTGCGGCTGCGCTTTCGCTATCAGACCGCCACCGCGTTCAATGTATCAACACACTCACGCACCAGTGCAGGTCCACGGTAAATTAAACCTGAATACAGCTGCACCAGGCTTGCACCTGCCTGAATCTTTTCCAGTGCATCATTACCTTCGAGGATGCCGCCCACACCGATGATAGGTATCGCCCCTTTCAGGTGCTCACTCAGGACATGAATGGCCTGGGTCGAGGCCTCACGAACCGGCAGTCCACTCAGTCCACCTGCTTCGTTACCATGACGCACACCCGCCACAGCATCGCGCGATAGGGTTGTATTGGTGGCAATGACAGCATCCATTCCTGACTCGACCAGCGTATCAGCGACCATCCGGAATTCATCGGCCGTCATATCGGGCGCTATTTTCACAGCAATCGGCACATTGCGCCCCACTTCCGCCGCAAGCTGCAGACGCCGCTCATGCAAGGGACCGAGCAGCGCTTTCAAAGACTCGCCATATTGCAACGTACGTAGCCCGGGCGTATTGGGAGAAGAAATATTGACCGTGATATAGCTGGCATGGGCATAGACCGCATTCAGACACAGCAGGTAGTCATCCAGCGCATTCTCCACTGGGGTGACGGCGTTCTTACCAATATTGATACCCAGAATTCCGTCAAATGAGGACGACTTTACATTACGGATCAGCTGTTCAACACCGTGATTGTTGAAGCCCATGCGGTTAATGATGGCTTGTCGCTCTGGCAGCCTGAACAGTCTGGGCTTGGGGTTGCCTGCCTGAGGACGAGGAGTGACAGTGCCAATCTCCAGAAAGCCAAAACCCAGGGCAGCCAGCCCATCAATGCACGCACCATTTTTATCAAGTCCGGCAGCCAAACCGACGCGATTAGGGAAACGCAGCCCCATTACTTGTACAGGTTTGCTGGCATCCGTGTCTGCGCACAGCCGAGTCAAACCCAGGCGAGCCGCAGCAGCCAGCCACTCCAGTGTCAATTCATGTGCTGTTTCAGCAGACAGTTTGAACAGTAACGGACGCACCAACGAATACACCATAACCCCTCCTCTCTAAGGCGCGGCTATTATACCCAGCCGCCTCAAAATTACCCCACTTCGATTCCACCTTGCCAATCGATGGACCATAGCGCTCTACTGCCCTGCCCGACCTTCAATATCTACCTTTATTTCGTACCCAGGTTATCGGCTGAATCGAATGAGTTGCGATGCTACCCAGCGGCGGCCGCATTCAGTAAGATGCCGGTACATGTGTTTGGGAAGGACGAAGTCGATGTCTCGTAAGGCTTTGCTGTTCGCCTCTGGCATCTGGATGTTTTCAGCCTCAGCATTCGCGGAAGTGACAGCAGAGCTGGCGCAGTCCAATGTCCGCCTGGGTGAAACCGTTACTTTGACGTTGATGGTCAGTGGTGCCGTCGTTGATCAGCCACCACAACTCGCTTCGCTGAACCGTGATTTCGATGTGCTCGGTAGCCGGGCTAACAGCGTCTTTCGTTATGCCAATAACAGCATGCAGAAGACGACACGCTGGCAGGTGCAACTTAAGCCGCGCCAGACCGGTGCGCTCAATATCCCTCCCATTAAAGTTGGCAATGAAAGCAGCGAGTCGCTGCAGCTGAATGTTAATGCCTCCGCCTCCGTGACCTTTGGCAATGAAGTCACTGGCACGACCAGTTCTGATAACGGTGACTCGGTACAACAGACCGGTGGCTATTACGCCGACAGCAATGGGAATAGTGACAGCAGCGACGGTAGCTCCGATGCCAATAAGCCTGAAGATGCGGCACTGACCGAAGAACAGCAGGCCGCGCTCAGCGAAAACAAGGAGACCAGAAAAACCACCACTGCTCCGGCTGTACCGCTGGCTTCCTTCGATATCGAATTCAAAGAGCCTCCTCATCTGATGCCCGGCATGCCGATAAAAGTCATGCTGCATTTGAACCATCAGGGCTCTCTGCTGCCTGCAGCTCGCATCATCCCTCCTGATCTTGGCGATGCAAGACTGGTGGAGCTGAACAATCCTGCTCCCTTTGTGGACGAGACGCTGGATGGACGCAAAATTCGCCATGTACAGCGCAATTACCTGCTTTATATCGATACCGCGGGCACTTACACCCTGCCTGCCTTCAACTTTGTGGGCAACGTTCAGACCGAAGATGGCAACGCCCAAACAGCATCACTTTCAACCGCACCGCATAACTTCAATTTGCAGGAAGCGGCAGCCAGCCCACTGAACCCAGCCTACGACCTGCAGATGGATGCCAGCTGGAATCAACCTCTCACCAATCTGAAACCTGGTGATCGTCGCGAACGGACACTCAATATCAAGATAAGCGGTTTACCTTCCGCCAGCTTGCAATTGCCGCCCCTACCGCAAATTGATGGCGTCACCATTGATCAGGGCATTGCCAGCCACAACGACATCACCAGCACTGATGGCATTGAATCGACCCTGAGTGTCGTGCAACGGTTTACCTTTAACAAACCGGGACGTTTCACCCTGCCCGACTGGCAACTGAACTGGTGGAATATCAACACCTCTGCCATGGATAACCTGCCCCTGCCAGCGCAGACAGCAGACGTTCAGACGCCGGGAGCTGCCACAGCAAGTGATCAGAACACTGACACCACCTCAGGTGCTATCACAACCCGTCTTGCTCCACCCGGTGTTGACGGACAAACCACCGAGATCCCACTGCAGAGCAATCAGCCAACAGCAAACCCCTCCAGCCTGTTGTGGCCTGCACTGGCAGCACTGGCGTTAATGCTTGCCCTGCTGGTGGCAGGTCGCGCCTGGTGGTTAAGTCGGAAGGTACATCGTCTGGAAGGCTATCTGGATCAGCTGCAGCAGCAACAGGAAGAAAAGAAGCAGATCGCCAACGAAAGCGAAATTTACGAAGAACTGGCGCTACTATGCCATGCGAACCAACCCAAGCTGGCCAAACTAAAGCTGATCGAATGGGGGCAATGCGTCTGGCCCGGCGAGGGAGTTGCTACCCTGCAAGACATCCGTGAGCATGCCAAGCACCCCACGCTCAATTACGTTCTTGAAGATTTGGAGTCGGCGCTCATTGCTGCAGAAGAGCGGACACCCTATGAGTGGCACAGCGACCTGCTACTGCAGATGCTGAACGAAATTCGGCATCGGATTATTCGCGCCAAAACCGACGCTATGCTGCAGTTCAATGCGCTAACCTAAGACTCGCCCGATGGCATGGAGATTCGCGATGGCTGCTTCTGTAAGCAGCCATCGCCATCTGCCTAGCTTGCTGCCGACAACTCCTGCACTACGGCGTGCACACGCTCGGCAAAACGCTCCGGGTCACGCTCAGACTGCAGCAACTCCACCCACTGACGTAAATCAGGCATGGCTCCAGCCAGCATTTTCAGCCATTGCTTGACCCGACCGGGTGCAAACTTGCTGAGCATTAATTGCTGATTTCGCTGCAGAAACCACTCCAGCCAGGGTGCTACCTCTACCAGCAGCGGTGCCGCCCTCTCCTGTCCACTCAAGGACGCACGAATCTGTAGCGCCAGCCAGGGTTGTGCCACCAGTCCACGACCAATCATGACATCCTGACAACCACTTGCCAGACGGCAGGCATGATAATCCTCCACCGTACAGACATCGCCATTCGCTACCACAGGAATAGCCAACTGCTGCCGGACAGGCTCAATCTCCTGCCAGTGTGCAGGTGGCTTGTACCCTTCAACCTTGGTGCGCGCATGAATCACCAGCTGACTTGCCCCAGCCTCTTCAATGGCTTTGGCATTCTCCATTAACAGCGAGCGGTCCTTGTAACCCAGACGCATTTTCGCCGTCACAGGAATGCTATCTGGCACTGCCTGGCGCACTGCCCGGACAATGGCAAAAAGTGTCTCAGGCTCTTCAAGCAGCACCGCACCACCACGATGCCGGTTAACTGTTTTGGCAGGGCAACCAAAATTGATATCCAGCGCTGGTGCACCCAAACGGGCGGCCCGCTGGGCATTTTCTGCCATCCAGTCGGCATCACTTCCCAGTAACTGCAACACCACCGGTGTACCGGCCGGCGTACGCCACGCATTATCAATCTCGGGGCATATACGCTTGAACACCTTTACAGGCAGTAACTGATCAGTAATGCGCAAAAACTCAGTCACGCACTCATCAATACCGCCAATCTGCGTCAGCATATCGCGCATGATGTGGTCAACCAGCCCCTCCATGGGAGCCAGGAGAATACGACCTGCTGAATGAGGCGGCATGGTCACTTGATTCACTTTTTACTCTTTGCCTCTTGGCCGACCGCTAAAGAAAGCGGACAAGCATAGGCTGAACTGGAAAAGAATCAATCTATAGCCCACAGTTAGAACGCATCGGGGCAAATACAACGGGGTTGCTCCGATCAACCAGCAAGAACAATAACGAAGGATTGCAACTATGATGACTCTCTATGGTATGTCTGCCTCCGGCCACAGCTACAAGGTCAAACTGATGCTGGAACAGGAAGGCATTGCCTACCGCTGGGTGGAAGTCGATATCCGCAACGGCGACAACCGTACTCCTGAATTTCTCGCCAAGAACCCCTGTGGCAAGGTGCCTGTACTGGAGATAGCACCGGGGGAATATCTGTATGAGTCCAACGCCATCCTGACCTTTCTTGCCCGCGGTACACACTACTGGCCTGATCCGGCTTTCCCTCACGCCAAGGTCATGGAATGGATGTTCTTCGAGCAGAGCAGCCATATGCCCTATCTGGCCCCCGCTCGCTTTATCAACAAGTTTCTGGGGGCAGACGATGCTCGCCGCGCAGAACTACCAACGCTGCAGGAAAAGGGCTACAAAGCCCTCGATATCATGGAGCGCCAGCTGGAAAAGAGCCTGTATCTGGTCAATTCCCACTACAGCATTGCCGACAATGCGCTGTTTGCTTACACCCATATCGCCCATGAAGGCGGTTTTGATATGAGTCGCTATCCGGCCATCCAAGCTTGGATTGAACGCGTTACCCAGACACCCGGCTTCGTTGCCATGTAACTCAACCCCTTCCATTCGCCACTCAGGCAGCCCGACGACGTCGGTCGCTGCCTGCTCCAGGCTACATTCATTTCGCCCTTTGCCCTATCATGTCGGCACTCAATTTCTGACGGAGCAGTCTCCATGTTCACCGGTATAGTGCAAGGCCTGATCAAGGTTAAAAGCCTGATTCGCAAAGAAGAGTTCTGTACGTTGGTACTGAGTTTTCCTGAGGGCAAAACAGCTGGACTGGTACCCGGCGCCAGCGTGGCGATCAACGGCACCTGCCTGACAGCAACTGAAATTCACGGCAATGACGCACACTTTGATGTGATTGCCTCAACCCTCCGCATAACCAATCTGGGCGAGCTGGATGTCGGCAGCGTCGCCAACTTTGAACGCGCGGCGCGCATTGGCGATGAAATAGGCGGCCATCAGACCTCCGGGCATATTCACGATCTGGCCGTCATCAGTGCCCGTGAAGACTTCCCCGACAACTGCAAGCTCACTTTTGAAGTGCCTGATGTCTATCGCAAGTATCTGATGGACAAAGGTTACATTGCACTGAATGGTTGCAGCCTGACTATCGCCGGGCTTACCGAGAAGGGCTTTTTTGTATTCCTGATTCCTGAGACGCTGGGCGTCACGACCTTTGGCTCAGCCAAGGCTGGTGACAAGATCAATCTCGAGATTGATCCCTCCACACAAACCATCGTCGATACTATCGAGCGCTATCTCGCGACCCGTAACGCATAAACAGATAAAACAAAGGCCAGTGGGCGCCATCTTCCCACTGGCCTTTGCAGCACCACCCATGAGCATCCTGCAGGCAAAGGTGACACGTCCCTTGCCTGACCCGGATCAAATCAGCGCTTCGTAATAATCCTCATCCGTCAGCACACCAACACAGTTACCCTCTTGCTCGAGGCAGACCGGCAGGCCTGTGCGATAGCGAATCTCCATGGCTTCGCGCATGCCTATTTCAGCAGGCGCCATCACCGCCATCCCTTTCTGGATGTCGTCCATACTGCCGTTACACTGCCAGTCGGTAAAAGGCACCGTGGCTGTATGACTCTTCAGGGCAACAATCTTGCCCTGCTCGTTCTTGACCAGACACATAGCAGAGCCGATGTCGATCTGATGACTAACCGGATCTTCGGCCAGACGATCCAGCGGTGTCATCAGGCTCTTGCCCTTGAGCACTTTCAGCGGATTGGTATGAGCAACGAAGTTCTTCACATAGTCATTGCTGGGATGCAGGACGATGTCCTCAGGCGCACCCGCCTGGACGATCTGTGCAGATTCCATAATGGCAATGTGAGTACCGATTTTAAGCGCCTCATCCAGATCATGGCTGACGAACAGAATGGTCTTGTTCAGGCGCTTCTGCAGGGTGATCAGCTCATCCTGCAACTGGCTGCGAATCAGCGGATCCAGCGCCGAGAAAGGCTCATCCATCAGCAGGATGTCGGTATCCATAGTGAACGCACGGGCAAGGCCAACGCGCTGCTGCATACCACCGGACAGCTCATTGGGTTTGAGGTTTCGCCACTCAAACAGCCCGACCAGCTCCAGTTTCTCCTCCACCTGCTTGGTCCATTCCTTGCGGCTCATACCCTGCATTTCCAGACCAAAGGCGACGTTCTCCGCCACCGTCAGCCAGGGCATCAGAGCGAACTTCTGGAACACCATGGAAACACGGTGAGTGCGCAGGTGACGCAAGGTCGCCTCATCACAGCTGGCGACGTTGACACGACGATCGCCATCCTCAACCCACAACTCCCCACGCGCAATGTCGTTCAACCCATTGACCGTGCGCAGCAGACTGGACTTGCCTGAGCCAGACAAGCCCATCAGTACACATATCTCACCTGACTCGACACTGATGGTGGCGCCTTTTACCCCGACCACATCACCATTGCGCTTGCGAATCTCGGAGCGGCTAAGCCCCTGATCCATCAGCTTCAGGGTTTCAGCCTTGTTCTTGCCGAAAATGACATCCAGATCACGAATTTCCACTGTAGCCATGCTTACTCCTCCGATGCTCCGGGTCGACGGCATAGACGATCCAGAATGATGGCCAGCAATACGATTGCCAGACCAGCTTCAAAGCCTTGCGAAACGTTGACCGTATTCAGTGCACGCACCACTGGCTTGCCGAGACCATCAGCTCCTACCAGCGCCGCAACCACCACCATCGATAATGACAGCATGATGCACTGTGTCACTCCGGCAGTGATGCTGGGCATCGCCGCAGGCAGCTCAACACGGAACAGCAGCTTCATTGGTGTGGCACCAAATGCCTTACCCGCTTCCAGCAACTCACCAGGCACCTTGCTGATACCCAGATAGGTCAGGCGAATCGGCGCGGGTATCGCGAAGATAATGGTCGAGATCAGACCTGGCACCACCCCCAGACCAAACAGGATCAGAGTAGGAATCAGGTAAACGAACGTGGGAATGGTCTGCATCAGGTCCAGAATCGGACGCAGGAACTGATACATCCATGGCCGGTGAGCAGCGGCAATACCGATAGGTATACCAATCAACACCGACAGGAAGGTTGCCATCAGCACCATCACCAGCGTATCGAGCATCTCGCGCCAGTACCCCAGATTGAGGATAAGCAACAAGGATGCCACTACAAAAATTGTCAGAACAACACGGCGCTGCAGCCACCAGGCAAAGACACCAACGATTGCGACCAGGGCGAGTGGCGGGAATGCATTAAGCACTCCCACCAGGCCCATGATCACGCCCTCAAGTAACCAGGAAACTGCATCAAAAAAGCTCGATCCGTTGGCAATCAGCCAATTGACGACGTTTTCAATCCAGTGACCCAACGGGAGTTTATGACCAGTTAGCCAGTCCATGCGGACACCTCAATTCCAATCTAAATTACAGGCCAAGATAGGCTTTAACAGCGGGCAGAGCAGGTTTGCCATCCAGGGTCGTTACACCTTCCAGCCACTTGTTCAGCACATCCGGGTTATTCTGCAGCCACAACTGCGCCGCATTATTGGGCTGCATGTTGTCATCAAGGATGGAGCCCATGACTTCGTTTTCCATCTTCAGGCTGAAGTCCAGGTTGTTGAAGAACTTGCCGAGGTTGGGACAGTCGGCGGCATAGTCCTTACGCACGTTGGTGTATACCGTCGCACCACCGAAGTCCGGACCGAAGTAGTCATCACCACCAGACAGGTAAGCCATTTCAAACTTGCTGTTCATGGGATGCGGCTCCCAGCCAAGGAATACAATCCACTGCTTGCGCTGGACCGCACGAGCCACCTGCGACATCATGCCCGCTTCACTGGACTCAACCAGCTCCATGTCCTTCATGCCAAAGGCATCTTTCTTGATCATGTCCTGAATCAGGCGGTTACCGTCGTTGCCTGGCTCAATACCGTAAATCTTGCCCTGGAACTTGTCGGCATTCTTGGCGATATCCGCAAAGCTGGTCACCCCTGCGTCATAGACGTATTTGGGTACCGCCAGGGTGTATTTGGCGCCGTGCAGGTTGGCCTTGAGACTGACCACGGTACCGGCATCCAGATACTTCTTGATGTCCCCTTCCATGGTTGGCATCCAGTTGCCCAGGAATACATCGATATCCTTGTTGGCCAGTGAGGTATAGGTCACGGGAACCGACAGCAGCTGAGTGGTGGGCGAATAGCCCATACCGGTCAGCACTTCGCTGGCCAGCGCTGTGGTTGAGGTGATGTCAGTCCATCCAACATCTGAAAAACGTACCTTTTCGCAGGAACCTGCAGCGAGACTAACGCTTGCAACTGCCGAAAGGCCGACAGCCAGAGTGAGATTGACGAGTGCTTTTGCCATATCGATGTCCTTCTACTTGGTTGCTCCTGTCTGTGACGCCACACGCCAGCAGACAGCTCTGGGTAAGCCCTGGACATCCGCATCAGGCGGGTCCAAGTATGAAGTGACTCAGTCCCTTTCGGTGCGCCGCTGTCGCGGCGACTGAGAGGGCAAGCTCATTTTCTCTATCTTGATCAGGGGGTTGTCAGTTAGTAGCTGATTATTTGTTATTCGTTGTTATCGCCAGTGGCGCAGCAAGCTGCGCAACCGGATTACTACCCGGGTAGCAGCCATGCCTTGCACTGCTCCCCGTCCTGCTCTGCGCTGTCGCACAGGCCGGAGCACCTCCGCTGGCGGACATGCTCACGACATTCTTCAAAGTCAGTGTTTCATATCCTCAGCGCTGCTCGGTTTGCCAGTGCGGATGAACCCATACCGGCGCATCACTGGGCGGCAGTGGCTTACGTCCGCGAATAGCGTCAGACAGCTTTTCCGCCATCATGATGGTGGGCGCATTGAGGTTACCGCTGACAATACTGGGCATGATGGAAGCATCCACCACGCGCAGCCCTTCAACACCAAACACCTTGCCGTTGCTATCAACGACGGCCATCGGATCATTAGCGCTGCCCATCTTGCAGGAACATGAAGGATGGTAGGCACTGTCTGCACGGCGA
Source organism: Pokkaliibacter plantistimulans (assembly GCF_003194385.1). GTDB lineage: Bacteria > Pseudomonadota > Gammaproteobacteria > Pseudomonadales > Balneatricaceae > Pokkaliibacter > Pokkaliibacter plantistimulans. The sequence continues at coordinate 16,591 of NZ_LAPT01000021.1, read as the reverse complement.
CGAATAAAGTCGTCGATTTCGGCATCCGACTGCACCTTTTCTCCGGGCTGGATTTCATGACCACGGAAGTTATCCAGCGCTGACTGGGCGAAAATCTCACGGGTCAGCTTGATGCTCTGCCGCATTTCCCAGAGATCACGCTCCGTTTCCAGATAGTTTGGCTGAATTTCAGGGTATTCAAACGGATCGGCCGAGCGCAGCTTGATATAGCCGCGGCTGGTAGGACGCATCGGCCCTACGTGCGCCTGAAACGCATGACAATCTCCCTGATCCCGACCGTGATCATTCACCAGGCCGGGCAGGAAGTGATACTGGATATCGGGATGCTTAACACCGGCTTCGGTACGGATGAAACCACCGGCTTCGAGATGGGTGGTTGAGCACCAGCCTTTCTTGGTCAGGAACCACTCGACGCCCCACGCCACCTGCTTGTGCATCTTGGTGGAATCAAACAGGGTGATCGGCTTTTTACAGGCCTGCTGGATGTAGATCTCGAGGTGATCCTGCAGGTTCTGCCCCACTCCTGGGCGATCTGCGACTACCTTGATCCCCAGCGCCTGCAGCTCGTCAGCCGGGCCAACACCAGACAACAGCAAGGTCTGGGGCGAATTGATGGCACCGCCGCTGAGGATGACTTCCCGTTCGGCACGCACTTGCACCGTCTGGCCATCCTGAATGTATTCGACCCCCACTGCACGTTGCCCCTCGAACAGAATGCGGGTGACATGCGCCCCCACTTCCGCCGTCAGATTGGGGCGTTCCAGCGCCGGACGCAGATAGGCCTGTGCTGTACTCCAGCGCTTGCCGTCACGGATGGTCATGTCCATCACGCCGAAACCTTCCTGCTGATAGCCATTCATATCTTCGGTGTAGGGGTAGCCCGCCTGCTTGCCTGCGTCAATAAAGGCACTAAACAGGGGGTTGGGGAAATCACCGGTATGCACGTGCAACGGGCCGCTGTCACCGTGATAGGCATTGCCACCCACTTGACGGGTTTCCGCTTTACGGAAGTACGGCAGAATCTCGGCATAGCTCCAGCCTTCGGCGCCTTCCTGGACCCAACGATCATAGTCAAACGCATGGCCACGGATATAAACCATGGCGTTCAGTGCAGAACCACCACCCCACACCTTGCCGCGTGGCCAGTACATCTTGCGGTTATTAAGATGCTTCTGTTCCTCAGTGCTGTAGTACCAGTTGTACTTCTTATCCATCAGGTTGTACGTCAGGGCAGCTGGCATATGGATTTTCCAGGTGTCATCCCGACGCCCGGCTTCCAGTACCAGCACCCTGGAATCGCTGTCTTCGCTGAGTCGGTTAGCCAGCACACATCCCGCAGAGCCGGTGCCGATGATGATGTAGTCGTAGGCGCTCGCCTTGGTCATGGTCTTGCCTCGTTGCAATCGTGTTTGGTTAGCCCGCCTGGACAACCAGAATTAGTAAGGGCCTTCGACATCACCCAGCTCAACCAGCACACTTTTCAGCTGGGTGTAGTGGTGAATGGTCTGCATTCCGTTTTCTCTGCCGATACCAGACTGCTTGTAACCACCGACAGGCATCTCCGCTGGCGAACCACCATAAGTATTGATCCAGCAAATCCCGGCTTCGATCTGAGCAATCACCCGATGAGCACGTGACAGGTCCTGAGTGAAGATGCCTGCGGCCAGACCATAAGGCGTGCCATTAGCGCGACGGATGACTTCCTCTTCATCATCGAAGACCAGCACGGACATCACCGGACCAAAGATTTCATCCGTTACCTGCGGCATGTCATCGGTGCAATCGGTGAATACCGTTGGCTCGACAAAGCAGCCTTTATCCAGCCCGTCACGAGTAACGCGATTGCCGCCCACGGCCAGCGTAGCGCCTGACGCCTTGCCCTTCTCCAGGTAGCTGACCACTTTTTCCATGTGCTTGGCCGAAACCAGTGCGCCAATCTGCGTCTCAGGATCCTGCGGGTCACCAATCTTCAACGCCTTGGTGCGTTCGACCACTTCGCTTACAAAATCGGCATACAGACTGCGATGAACAAAGACACGGGTACCGTGGGTGCACACTTCGCCCTGAGTATAGAAGTTGGCCATCAGCGCTGCGGTCACGGCGTTCGCCAGTTTGGCGTCTTCAAAAATAATCAGCGGTGACTTGCCACCCAGCTCCATGGTCACTTCTTTCAGTGACGCAGCAGCATCTGCCATGACTTTGCGGCCGGTGCCACTTTCACCGGTGAAAGACACTTTGGCGATGCGAGGATGGCGTGACAGATACTGTCCCGCGCGATAATCGCCCTGAATAACGTTGAACACGCCATCAGGCAGTCCTGCTTCTTTATAGATGTCGGCCAGCAGCAACACTGACAGAGGGGTTTCCTCTGACGGTTTGAAGATCATGGCATTTCCACAAGCCAGCGCCGGAGCCGACTTCCAGCATGCGATCTGGAATGGATAGTTCCAGGCGCCAATGCCAGCGCATACTCCCAGTGGCTCACGACGGGTATAGAAAAACTGGTTGGGGCTGAGCTGCTGATGCTCACCCTGCACGGCACCTGCCAGACCGGCGTAATACTCGATCACATCCGCACCGGTAGGCACGTCGACAGCAATTGCTTCCTGATATGGTTTGCCGTTATCGGTGACTTCCAGACGGGCAATTTCTTCAGCACGCTCACGCATGATGGCCGCTGCACGCAGCAGGATCCGTCCGCGCGCCATGCCCGACATGGCCGACCAGACCTTGAAGCCAGCCTCTGCCGCAGCAACAGCACGCTCCACATCTTCAGCAGCAGCCTGCTGTACCAGGGCCAACAGCTCACCATTGGCGGGATTGACGGACTCAAAGGTTTCGCCAGACGTTGCCATGCAACGCTCACCGTTGATGAACAGCTGTCCTGCAGAAAGTGGAAACAGAGGTTGTTTATCAGACATGGTCATCAGCTCAATAATCTTGGGTTACTAAAATCGTAAATTAATAGTTGGACGCTATCTGGACCCGGCTGGTGCTGTGCCACAAGCCCAACTGTCCCCGAATAAATGAGTCAATCAACTTCACTGCTTCAGCCTGCTCTACGCCACCGCTCAACGCACCGCGCAACCAGATGCCATCAATCAGCGCCGCAATGCCGGTTGCTACTTCCCGCGCCTGTTCTCGTGACAGGCACTTACGCAACTCGTAGCGCAAATGGGACAGCAGACGCTTTTCGTTAACCCGCTGCAGTCTTGCCAGCTCCTCGTCGTGCATGGCTTGCGCCCAGAATGCCAACCAGGTCTTCATGACGCGCGGATCCAGCTGACGTGAATCAAAGTTGCCACCGACAATGGCCCGAACCCGTTCGATAGGCCAGTCAGCAGGCAAAGCCTCACGTCGCTCGCGCACACCATCATTCAACTCGCGCAGGATGGTTCGCATCGACTGATTCAGCAGCCCATCCTTCCCACCGAAGTAGTGGTTGATGATGCCGGCGGACACTCCCGCTCTTTTACTGATCATGGCTACCGTGGTCTTACCCAGCCCCACTTCACCAATCACTTCCAGCGTCGCATCGATAAGCTGAGGCTTACGAATCTCCGGCATACCGAGCTTTGGCATGACCGACCCTCTTTTTTGATTGAACGTCCATTTAAATAAAACTTACCGTTGCCACCTTACAGATGTCAACTAATATTTAATGATCGAAATTATTTTTAGAGAGCGAGAAACAAAAATGGCCGCATTAAGCGGCCATTTTATTGATTATTAGGGGACATCAAGAGAAAGCAGAGTCAGAAAGACATCTTAAAATTAATTAGTTATCGAACAGTCCAACCACCATCAACCGTGATTGCCTGACCGGTAATGTTTCGAGCACTATCACTCATCAGGAACTCGGTAATACCGGCCAACTCTTCCAGACTGATAAATACCCCCTTGGGCATCGGCTTCAACATGATTTCCGAAACCACTTCCTCCGGGGAGATGCCATTCTCTTTGGCCTGGGCTTCGATCTGCTTATCTACCAATGGCGTCTTCACATAAGACGGGCAGATGGTGTTCACAGTAATGTCAGTATCAGCGGTCTCCAGCGCCATCACTTTGCTGAAACCGAGCAATCCATGCTTGGCAGCGACATAGGCGCTTTTGTATGGTGAGCCCACGAGAGAGTGAATTGAGCCGATATTGATCACCCTGCCATAGCCACGTTCACGCATTCCGGGCAGCAAGGCCCGGGTTAGCATGGCAGCCCCAGTCAGCATGACCTGAATCAGCAACGCCCAGCGCTCTGGGGGAAACTCTTCAAGCTTAGCCACATGTTGCAGACCGGCATTGTTAACCACGGCACCGACTGGCAGATTGAGCTGACTGACAAAGGCATCAATCGCTGCGGCATCACCCACGTTCAGCGTACCGCTCTCTGCCTTGCCGCCCTTTGCAACAATACCTTCGGCGACTGCTGCAGCGGCTTCGCCGTTGAGATCCGTCACCAGAACAGGAAACCCCTTGCTGGCCAGCACCTCAGAAATACCCTGACCAATGCCACTACCCGCGCCTGTTACCAGCACCCATGGTTTACTCATTTTGCAATCCTCTTGGCGTTGACATAATCGATAACTGTGCGCCATGCCGCGCACATTTTTTGGAAAGACATGGGGAAACATAGGTAAAGAATGGCGCTTTTCCAAGCAAAGGTTACGCAATTGCACAAAGCGCCAGCGACCGTGCACAACCTCAACCTGCAGGTTCAGTCAAACAGAAACAAAAACGCAGGCTCAGAGCCTGCGTTGCATTGCACTTACGAAACCGGATCACTCAATACTGTTGGCACTGATCTTGTGAATGGACAGATCGGCACCGTTAAACTCTTCTTCTTCACTCAATCTGATACCCGCCAGCTTCTTCATCAGACCATAAACGATAAAGCCGCCACCCAGCCCGATTGCCAGCCCCAGCAATGTGCCCAGCACCTGAGTGAGCAGGGATACCCCTCCTAGTCCGCCTAGAGCCTGCTGGCCAAAAATGCCCGCCGCAATACCTCCCCAGGCCCCACACAAACCATGCAAAGGCCACACACCCAGCACGTCATCAATCTGCCAGCGGTTTTGCACCAGAGTGAAAACCCAAACGAACAACCAGCCAGCAATACCCCCCACCACCAGCGCACCAATCGGATGCATCAAATCAGAGCCCGCACAGACAGCAACCAGCCCTGCCAGTGGCCCGTTATGAATGAAACCGGGGTCATTTTTACCTGCAAGCGAAGACGTGATAATCCCGCCAACCATTGCCATCAGTGTATTTACCGCTACCAGACCACTGATGCCGTCCAGGGTTTGTGCCGACATGACATTGAAGCCAAACCAGCCAATGGTCAGAATCCACGCACCCAGCGCCAGAAAAGGAATATTGGAGGGAGCGAAGGCTATCAGCCTGTCACCGCGATAACGTCCTTTTCGATTACCCAGCAACATGACTGCCGCCAGCGCAATCCAGCCTCCCACCGCATGCACCACAACGGAACCGGCGAAGTCATGAAAAGATGCGCCAAACTGGGTCGCGAACCAGTGTTGCACCCCCCAGTTACCATTCCAGATGATGCCTTCAAACAGCGGGTAGACCAGCCCTACACAACACATGGCAGAGATCAGCATGGGCCAGAATTTGGCCCGTTCAGCCACCCCACCAGAAACGATAGCGGGAATAGCAGCAGCAAAGGTCAATAAAAAGAAAAACTTAACCAGAGCATACCCATTGTGCTCGGCCAGCACGGTGGCACTGTCGAAAAAATTCACACCGTAGGCAATCCAGTAGCCTACGAAAAAGTAGGCCAATGTTGAAAAGCCAAAGTCAGTCATAATTTTGACCAGCGCATTGACCTGATTCTTATGCCTTACTGTTCCAACCTCTAGGAAGGCAAAACCGGCATGCATGGCCAGCACCATGATGGCGCCTAGTAAGATGAACAAGGTATTGGTACTGGTAACCAGAGTGGCCACAGCACTATTAATGGCTTCCACAGCTCTTCCTCTCCCAATGGAGCACCAATATCGGGCATAAAAACACCACACCCACCAACGGTGCACCAGTTAAGATCATGACTAGGGCAAAATGCGCAAGCCCATACGTGTGGACTCGCTTATTTGATATTTCGCACCACGAATAAGCATTTTTTATGCCATGACAAAATTCTGCCCCATGAGAAGGCAAAAACAGGATATACGTGGAAGATTCACATGAAAGAAGCAAACAGAAAACAGTGAGGGGACGGTAAGACAACGAGGCCAGCATTTAGCTGGCCCTGGGATCAGGTTACAAAAGATATGAGCTAGGCAACAGCACCCTGCTGGCGCCGACGCAGCCAGCGAAAGGTAAACTGTGACAACAACATGCCCGCCAGCATCAGCGCACAACCTGCCAGTTCCCGCATGCCCAGCGACTCGTCCAGCAACAGCCAGCCACCCAGAACGGCGAATACAGCCTCACCACTGAGGATAATTGCCGCATGTGCGGGTGGTGCTTCTTTCTGGCCAATAATCTGCAACGTGTAGGCAACACCCACTGAAAACAGACCCGCATAGACGATGGGGAACCAGGCCTCTTTGATGGCAGATAGCTGGATATCCTCGGTCACCAGTGCTGTCGCCAGGCTAAGTAACATACAGGTAAACAACTGCACCACACTCAATGCCAGCGGATCGGTACGACGACTCAGCCAGCCGATGATCAGTACATGGCCCGCCCAGAATACTGCGCCGATTAACTCCAGTGCATCGCCGTAAGCCAGCGTGAAATCCTCGGTCACACTTAAGAAGTACAAGCCAACCAGCGCCAGCGCCGCGCCTAACCAGGTATTTGCACCGGTTTTATGGCTGAGGAACAGCCCAAGAATGGGCACGAAGATCAGGTATAAGCCGGTAATGAATCCTGCCTTGCCTGCGGTGGTATAAAGCAAGCCCACCTGTTGTAGAGAAGAGCCAGCAAACAGAATCAGACCAGCAGCAATCCCACCCAGCAACAGAAACCCCAGGTTAGCAGACTCCTGCTCAGTCTTTGCGCGCTTGCGGCTGAACCAGAAAACCAGAGGCAGCAGAGACAGCCCCCCTAACAGAAAGCGGGCAAAGTTAAAGGTAAAAGGCTGAAGATGCTCCATTCCTACGCGCTGGGCAACGAATGCCGTACCCCAGATAGCGGCGGTAATAAGCAGCAGAATGTCTGCACGAAGTGTACTGGTTCTCATGATGGGCCGTTGACTCTCTGATGTTGCACTCGAGTACTCACACGCAGGCTTGATTGCATGCAATCTTCGATATGGACTACGAGCGACACTATACCCTGATACAACGAGGCACTTCATAAGATTTATTAATATCAGATCAGTGAGCCAAACTGATGCCTGAAGCGTTTGCCGGGGCCGTTTCAGCTTTAATCAGTAGGCGATTTTCGTTAAGCTCACGCGCCTGTCTCAATCTGAATCCACGCAAGACCTCGAACCATGTCAGACGTTTCCCCCCTCAGTGAAAACTACCTGTTACGCTTCGGCGGAATCGCCCGCCTCTATGGCCGTGCGGCGCTGGAGTACTTTCATAACAGTCACGTCTGCGTGATTGGCATTGGCGGTGTCGGGTCCTGGGCGGTGGAGGCACTGGCCAGAAGCGGTATCGGCCAGCTGACGCTGATCGATCTGGACGATATCTGCATCAGCAATGTCAACCGCCAGATTCATGCTCTGGACGGCCAGATCGGCAAGATCAAGGTGAATGCCATGGCGGAGCGGGTAAAGACGATCAATCCGGAATGCCGGGTTAATGTGATTGAAGACTTTATCGGTGAAGACAACCTGACAGAGTGTCTGCCGACGTCACTGGACTATGTGCTGGATGCCATCGACAGCGTACGCGCCAAGGCTGCACTGCTGAACTACTGCAAACGTAACAAGATCGCTGTAATTACCACTGGCGGTGCCGGAGGTCAGATCGACCCCACGCAAATCAGTATTACCGACCTGACCAAAACGACGCATGACCCGCTGGCAGCACGTGTACGCAATCAGCTGCGCAAGCAATATGGTTTTCCGAAAGGCCCGAAAGCCAAATTCGGTATCGACTGCGTCTATTCCACCGAGCAACTGAAATACCCGCAGGCGGACGGCAGCGTCTGCCTGCAGAAACCTTCAACAGAAGAGGGACCGGTAAAACTGGATTGTGCCAGCGGTTTCGGCGCCGCCACTGTCGTGACATCGACCTTTGGTATGGTCGCCGTGTCTCGCATCCTGAACAAACTGGCGAGCAAGACGGCTCAGTAACACTGCCTCATGCCTGCTGGCTCAAACAGCAGGCATGGCTTTGAATAGCGTTAATGATGGCTTTCAGACCGTTCCCACGGGATGGACTCAGATGACGCATCAACCCCAGCTCTTCCATTTCCGCTTCGAGATGCAGCCCGCAGACCTGTGCGGCGCTGAGGCCGTTAACCTGTCCGAGCAGTAATGCAATCAGGCCACTGATAATGCGCGCCTCACTATGCGCCCAGCACCAGAAACCTCCTTCTGGCGTGATTCCCAACAGCAACCGCACTTCACTTTCACAGCCTTTGACGGGACAGGAATACTCGTACAGCTCTTCCGGCAACGCAGGCAAGTCGCGCCCGAGCCTCATCAACTCCCGATAGCGCCCTTCCCACCCCTGAGCTGCATAGACACCGCCCAGCACGTCATCACGACTGGCAATGCTGATGGGATGCTGCTCCATGATGGTGACCAGCTCGGGGAAAGTAATGACCTGCTGCATCTTCAGAACTCCGTTACGGCCTTGCGCAAGGCATCGACAAAGCGCTCAACATCATCAAGGTTATTGTAGAAAGCCAAAGAAGCACGAATCGTACCTGACAGACCCAGCGCCTCCATCATAGGCATCGCACAGTGATGACCGACCCGGACGGCAATACCCTGCATATCCATCAGTGTGCCTATGTCCTGCGGGTGCATTCCCTTCACCAGAAAGGACATGATACTGGTTCTCCCCTGACCGCCGACCAGCTGAAAGCCCGGAATATCGGCACAGAGACGCTCCATGCCGTTCAGCAGATAACGCTCATATTCAGCGGCCGCCTGACGATCCAGCGTCGACAGATAACGCAGTGCACTGGCCAGACCTATCGCACCAGCAATATGCGGAGTACCCGCTTCAAAACGCAGAGGTGGCAGGGTGAAGGTCGCGCCGCGTTTGGAAACCTGTTCGATCATCTCCCCGCCGCCCTGCCAGGGAGGCATGATTTCCAGCAACTCGTACTTGCCGTAAAGAACGCCGATACCACTCGGCCCGAACACCTTGTGCCCCGAGAACACATAAAAATCGCAATCCAGCGCCTGCACATCCACATTGTCATGCGCCACTGCCTGAGAGCCGTCAATCAGCACCCGCGCCCGATACCGCTTGGCAGCTGCGATCACCCGCTCAACAGGCATTGGCATACCCAGTGAGTTTGATACATGGGCCAGAGCAACCAGCTTGGTTCGCTCATTAAGCAAGGTGGGAAGCTCGGACAGATCCAGTTCGCCAGTAGGCAAGACAGGGATATAACGCAGGGTGAGTCCGCGCTCTTCAGCCAGTAACTGCCAGGGGACAATATTGCTGTGATGCTCACATTCACTGAGCAGAATTTCGTCACCCGGCTGAAGGAAACGGCGCCCGTAGCTATTCGCTACAAGATTGATGGCTGCCGTCGCGCCACTGGTCCAGACAATTTCTTCACGACTGCGTGCGTTGAGAAAGTGCCTGACAGTTTCCCTCGCCTCTTCATAAGCCAGCGTTGCCTGCGTGGACAAGTGATGGGAAGCACGATGCACATTGGCATTCTGCTGAGCGTAATAGTGGTTGATGGTATCCAGAACACACTTGGGCTTCTGGCTGGTCGCGGCATTATCCAGATACACCCGACCTTCCAGAGTTTCGTTAACGATCAACGGAAAGTCGCGGCGTACGGATTCAATATCAAAGATGGGCATGTGCACAGGATATTTGAGAAAGGATGGCGCCAAGTATAGCCCAGACCACCAGCAATGCGCAGGGTAACGGCATCTAAACAGCAAGGTTGCTTATCGTGTGAGACCACTTTGGATAAGCGTCAGCTTCTGCTGCCGGGTCAGGCGCTTGATAGCAGCCTCCCTCTTGCTGGCCATGGAGCGGTCAGGTTGAAGCTCCACATAGACGAGACATTTGGGAGGGCGCGAACGAAGATACTTGGCCCCCTTCCCCTGACAGTGGGCCAACCAGCGCCGTAATAAATGATTGGTGATACCGGTATAGAGGCTGCCGTCAGCAGCCTCTATGATGTAGACCCACCACAGCACCGCGGTTTCTGTAGACACTACTTCCACCGCATATTGCCACGTGTCAGGTACGAACGACTCATACAGCCAGACTTGCCATCACTTCAGCGAAGCATTGCACCACATAGGGAACATCCTCCGCATGCACATCTAAATGGGTCACCAGTCGTGTTTTAGCCGCCGGGCTGATCAGAATATGCTTCTCTTTCAACGCAGCAGCCACAACTTGAGGATCATGACGGTCAAAGCCGATGTAGAGAATGTTGGTTGCCACACCGTGCAAACTGACGCCCTCCAGCTCACCCAGCCCCTCTGCAAGTTGCTGCGCATGAGCATGGTCATCAGCCAGTCGAGTAACATGATGATCCAGCACATATTCCCCTGCAGCAGCCAGAATACCGGCCTGACGCATCCCGCCACCGAGCATTTTCCGCCAGTGTCTGGCTTCCTCGATGAAGTCCTTGCTACCAGACAGCACAGACCCGACAGGCGCTCCCAAACCTTTCGACAGACAAAGGGAGACAGAGTCAAAATATGTAGCGATATCAATCGCTTCACACTGGAGCGCAACAGCCGCATTCATCATCCGCGCACCATCCAGATGCAGCCCTAGTTGACGGCGGTCACTCAGCGCACGCGCCTGACTGAGATAGTCGAGCCCAATCACTTTGCCTCCGTGGGTGTTTTCCAGTGACAGCAGCCTGGAGCGGGCAAAGTGCAGATCCTTGGGCTTGATGACGGACTCGACTCGCTGCAGATCAAGGGAGCCGTCTGCCTCCACCTGAACTGGCTGAGGCTGGATGCTGCCTAACACGGCCGCACCGCCCCCTTCGTATTTATAGGTGTGATAATCCTGCCCGACGATGTATTCGTCTCCACGCTGACAGTGGCACAACAACGCAAGCAGGTTGCTCTGCACACCAGAAGCAACATACAACCCCTGCTCCTTGCCCAGCATGGCTGCCACCCTGGCTTCCAGACGAATGATGCTGGGATCTTCGCCGTACACATCATCGCCGACATCCGCTTTGGCCATTACCTGGCGCACCGCCTCGGTAGGACGCGTTACGGTATCGCTGCGTAAATCAATCATCCTAAGCATTACATCGCTCCGTTATACATTCATTTAAATCACAATATCTAAACGATATCGTTTAAATATTAAAATACCAAGCGTTAAAACATGAGCAGCCATTGCTGCTGTCACGCTTCAGGCTGGGCAACGGAAGCTCCAGAACGGGTGAGTCCTTATTCCACTCTGATCGTCAGCGCATGCTAAGGAGCGATGTCATCACTTGTGTAACTAGCAAGCACCCTCTACAGCAAACTCTTTAACCATGTAATGACGCTTGCCCAGCTGAGGATAGGCATCCATGGTGTATACCACACGATACCCTTGCTTCTCATAGAATGGCTTGGCCTGAAAGTCGAGTGTATCAAGCATGGCAAAGCGGCATCCCCGCTGGATAGCCTCTTGCTCCAATGCTGCCAGCAACTTGCTGCCATATCCCTGACCACGCGTATCTTCGGCCAGCCAGAAATATTCGATCATTAGCCAGTTGCCAAATGTCCTGCCCGTTAACCCACCCTGGCGTACGCCGTCATCGTCATCAACAAAAACCGCCACCGGAAAACTCTGACTGACTTCAAAACGCGCACGATTAAAATCAATCAGGCGCTGATGGACCCACTCGCGGTCTTCTTCCGTAGGAGTGGACTCCACATGGATAAACATAGAACGTACCTCAAACAACTTACTTATTACTTACTGCAGTGGGGATCACTGCCTTCAAGTGCTATCAACCATTTACGCAACAATGCAGCCAGCTGTGACTGCTCTTCTTCAGACAGGCCTGATAGCAGGGTTCGCTGTGTACTTACATGGCTCAGCAACACCTCATCAATCAGCTCGATACCTGAGCCGGTCAGCCTGACCAGCAAGCTACGCCGGTCAGCAGGATCCATCGTACGCTCGACCAACCCGGCTCTCTCCAGCTTATCCAGACGATTAGTCATGGCTCCGGAGGTCAGCAGTGCGCTTTTAAAGAGGGCTGTTGGTGTGAGCTGATATGGCGCACCACTGCGACGGAGTGTCGCGAGCACATCAAACTCACCGGGGTGCAGCTGATAGCGACCGTGGTTATCTTTGACTGCCCTGTCTGACAAGGCCGAAATGCGTGAGATACGCCCGAGAATGCCCATTGATGCAACATTGACGTCAGGACGCTCTTCAGCCCACTGCGCCAGAATGGCGTCAATATGATCTTCCTGCATATTTATCTTCACATTAAGATTCTTGATAAAAAGAATATCTGCCGTTAGCATTCGTCTCAACGTTAAGATTATTAGCCTGCAGACAATGAACGCTATTCTACTCGCAGCCATGGCCCCTGTTCTATGGGGAACTACCTACCTCGTTGCTCAACATCTGATGCCTGCCGATATGCCCTTGTGGACAGCCACTCTCAGGGCACTTCCCATCGGTTTACTGATGCTACTGACGGCACGCATTCCTTCAGCGAAATGGCTGCTGCGAATTATGACTGCTGGTGTGCTCAACGTCGGGCTGTTTTTTGCCCTGCTTTTTATTGCAACCTACCGCCTGCCCGGGGGCATTGCCGCCACACTGGGCGCAACCATGCCCGTACAGGCCATCATGTTGATGTGGATCGCCAAAGGGCAGCAGCCTCGCCCTGCCCAGCTGATTATTGCGCTGCTGGCCATCCCCGGTATCGGTTTGCTGGTGCTTGCACCGACCACACACCTTGATCCTGTCGGCCTTGTTGCTGCGCTGCTGTCCTGTTCTTCACTGGCGTTGGGCACATTCCTGAGTAAAGAGTGGGGAAAACCCAGTGATATGGGCGTACACACCTACACAGGTCTGCAATTGACGGGAGGGGGTGTGGTCCTGCTGATTATGGCTTTGGTATTTGAGGGCCAGCCGCCGACCTTTACCTCATCGGTCACTCTTGGTGCACTGTGGCTTGCAGTGATGAATACGGGGCTGGCCTATTTCATCTGGTTCAGTCAGATAACCAGGCTAACGACCACTCAACTGGCGTTTCTTGGCTTGATGAGCCCAGTGACTGCCGTCACGCTGGGCCAGGTGCTGGCGGGCGAAGTGTTCAGCCCTGTTCAATGGTGCGGCATGACACTGGTCCTTTTGAGCCTGATTGGAAATCAGTTGCTGACGCTTCGGATCAGGCATCAGCCTTATCAGGCTACAGCCAATGTTTCAGCAGAATTAATAAAGGACTGACGAAACCTTCCGAGCAAAGTCAGTTTTCCAGATCAAACTCAGGCAGAGGACGATCACCCTGCTCAGAACGCGCCCAGGTCAGGTTGTGTGGATCAAACCCTTGCTCTATGGCGGGCTTCACTACTCTGAAGTAAGGTGAAACGTCAAAATCGCGCGGCACATAAAGACTGGGATCCCGTCGGTGAAGCACCTCCTCGGTCCTTACCCTGCCGCGTTTGTCCTGCCAGGTGATCTTGGAGACACGTGGCAGGATGGGATAATTCATACTCTGGAATGCCTGAGCAATCAGGGAAGAACAGATGGCCTTGGTGGGATCACCACTACCCAGTTGCAGAAAATATCGCCGCCAGTAGGTCGGAATAGGTGGGACGGTAACCAGATAACGTGCCAGATCGAAAATATTCTTCAGATCATAGTGCTGGCCTATTCTGCTGCGGGCAAAACGCACCACTTCATCGATCTCTTCAGCGCTCAACCCCACAGGCCTACAAATCCGTGTGTGCAGATGCGAGTACATGCTCAGCGGTACTACCCTGACACCCTCCAGTACATCAGCCTCGATCAACACAGGCAATTCGCCGGAGTAATCAGCGGATGTGGAAGCACTGTGGATGGCGGTGGCTTCCTCCTTGCCAATATAAAGCGCAGCATGCGACCACGTAGACTGAGTCAGATACTTGATGGTGGTGCTGATTCTGCTGGTCCCTTCCACCAGTAGCACATCACCCTTACGCAACGTCTTACGCAGTAACTCAGGACGGCTGGTGGCGATATTGACTGCTTCATCACGGGGTTTGGACAAGTACCTCGCCAGCCAATAGCCGATTCGCTCGGAAATAAACATAGGTCTACTCTGCTTGCTATCTTTATTATGAGTACCATTCATAGCATAGGCGCTATTCAATCAATCAACTATGCCTGATGGGTGCATCACTCCTCAGCTATTCACGACACTTTCCCATGCGTTCACGACACAGCTTTTCTGACAATGAAGATGTAGCTTTCAGCCTTCGGGCAATGAGAAAGCTCTGGCCCTACCTTATGCGCTTCAAGGGCCGTATTGCTTTGGCGCTGACCTGCCTTATTGCAGCCAAGCTGGCCAGTGTGTACATGCCTTTCGTGCTCAAGCATGTCGTTGACGCCCTGGCCGGGAGCACTTCCCAGCCTGACCTGGCCTATTTTCCCCTGGGCCTTTTGCTTGCTTACGGTCTGGTACGACTGGCCAACACCTTGTTTGGTGAAGTAAGGGATGTACTCTTCGGCCGTGTGACTGAACAAGCGATGCACCAGATAGGTCTGGATGTATTCAAACATCTCCATAACCTTGACCTTGGCTTTCATCTCAGTCGCAGCACAGGGGCACTTTCGCGTGATATTGAGCGAGGCACATCGGGTATTAGCTTTGTCATGCGCTTTATGGTCTTCAATATTTTGCCGACCTTGTTCGAGATCGCCATGGTGACAGGCGTACTGCTGTTGCATTATCAAACCAGTTTCGCCCTGATCACCCTGGCTGCCGTAGTTGCCTATATCAGCTTCTCGGTCATGGCTACACACTGGCGTACGCAGTATCTTCGTGCAGCCAACAAAGCAGACTCAGAGTCCAATGCCCGGGCCGTTGACAGCCTGCTGAACTATGAGACGGTGAAGTACTTTACCAATGAAGAGTACGAAACACGTCACTATGACCTCGACCTGCAGCGCTGGGAAACAGCCCGACGGCAGAACCGCCTGTCACTGTTTGTTCTGAATGGTGGTCAGGCGCTCATCGTTGCCATTGCAATGACATCAATGTTGTTGCTCGCCGCCAACTATGTACGACAGGGTGCGATGACCATCGGCGATTTTGTCCTGATTAATGCATTTATGATGCAGCTGTTCCTTCCCCTCAATCTGCTGGGATTTGTCTATAGGGAAATGCGTGGCGCGATGGTCAACATAGAACGTATGTTTGACCTGCTCGATCAACGCCCCGCCATTATGGACAAACCGATGGCCAAGCCTCTCGCTGTGCAGGCCGGCACCGTGGAGTTCAGAAATGTAGAGTTTGCCTATACCGCAGAGCGAAGCATTCTGCAGAACATAAGCTTCACTCTTCAGGCGGGTAAAAAGTTAGCTGTCGTTGGTAGCAGCGGCTCCGGCAAATCAACCCTTGTGCGACTGCTGTTTCGCTTTTATGACGTCAACGCCGGGGCCATCCTGATAGATGGTCAGGACATTAGAGAAGTGACACAACACAGTCTGCGAGGCGCCATTGGCATCGTGCCACAGGATACGGTGCTATTTAATGCCAGCATCAAAGACAATATTCGCTATGGCAACACAGAGGCCAGTGATGCTGAAATAATGGAAGCGGTGCGCTTAGCCCATCTACAGCACTTCATTCAGCAACTTCCTCTGGGTTTGGACACATTGGTGGGTGAACGGGGGCTTAAGCTGAGTGGAGGTGAAAAACAGCGCATTGCTATTGCCCGCGCAATTCTCAAGCGACCATCTATTCTGGTTTTTGATGAAGCCACCTCATCCCTCGATAGCCATTCAGAGCAAAGCATCATGCAGGCACTGCGTGAAATATCTGTTGGCATCACCAGCCTGGCCATCGCTCATAGACTTTCAACCATCGCCGACGCCGACCTGATTGTGGTGATGGAAAATGGCCACCTGGTTGAACAGGGCACACATAACGAGCTGCTTTCTCGCAAAGGACGCTATGCGGGGCTGTGGCAGGCTCAGCAGGAGAACAACAGAGAAAGTGCACCGCAGGTTGAGACTATCCATTAGCAGGCTGTTGAAAAACGTTATCGAGGCAGCCGAGACAAGGAAAAAACAGGCGAAAAAGCGGAGTTTAGTGAACTAAATGAGCATTTGACTCGCTCCGCTCGCCCCTTCGGGGCCGTGCTAAAGCACGTTCAGCCTTTGGCTGTGAGCCTGTTTTTGACGCGGTATTCGGCAACGCAGATAGATTTTCAACGACCTGTTAAAACGCATCGCTACCGGACTACTCCAGCAACAATAAACCCTCTGGCAGGATGGCCTGA
>NZ_LAPT01000209.1 GCF_003194385.1 Pokkaliibacter plantistimulans | reverse complement strand
CATCAGCGGTGCTGACTGAATCATGGTGAACTCACGCGCCGGATCGCCGGTGGTCACCCAGTTTTTCGGGTAACGGGCAGAGGCGTTAATGCCTTCGCGCTGTGCGTCCGCATCCTGAATGCAGCCATAGGTGCGCAGACCGCGTGCCTGAGTGTTCCCCAGCACCATCGTGTTGTCCGGCAGGAAGTTCTTTTTGACGCCGTTTTCCACGTACTGTCCGGAATACACGACGATGGCCACATCGCCATACATCCCCTTATAGGACACCGCTTTGCCCAGGTCTTTCACCGCTGTCTCCAGCTCGGAATTAGAGCCACGACGGGTATCCAGCTTCTCCTTGACGGCTTTGAAGGAACGGAACAGCGCCCAGCCTTTCGGATCGAACACGATGATATTCACCACACCGCTGGCGTTCAGCGCGTAGGCTTCGATATCGTCGGTCGGGTCATACGTGGACTTGTCACGCTTGCTCCACTCCGTGCCGCCGGACTGCGTGATGTTATTCTCCTCACTGCGGCCCATATCCACCTCAACCGGATCGAAGGCTTCACCGGTCATGGTGTATTTGCCCTTAAGCACGGCAGAAACTGCCTGCATCTCTTCGACCTGAGCAATGGCCAGCTCTTCGTCACGCATGTTC
>NZ_LAPT01000208.1 GCF_003194385.1 Pokkaliibacter plantistimulans | reverse complement strand
GAAAAGGGCCACGGTCAAAAATCCGCAGGCCAGAATCAAAGTTAACCGGGGGGATTTGCCCGTAATCAAGCTGGGTAATGCGCGGGTTGTCCTTTCGCGCCGCAGGCGTCGTAAAAAGGGGCAGCGTTCATCCCTGAAAGGTGGCGGCAGCGTGCTTGTGGTGGGTAACCGTCGTATTCCCGGCGCGTTTATTCAGCAACTGAAAAATGGCCGGTGGCATGTCATGCAGCGTGTGGCTGGGAAAAACCGTTACCCCATTGATGTGGTGAAAATCCCGATGGCGGTGCCGCTGACCACGGCGTTTAAACAAAATATTGAGCGGATACGGCGTGAACGTCTTCCGAAAGAGCTGGGCTATGCGCTGCAGCATCAACTGAGGATGGTAATAAAGCGATGAAACATACTGAACTCCGTGCAGCCGTACTGGATGCACTGGAGAAGCATGACACCGGGGCGACGTTTTTTGATGGTCGCCCCGCTGTTTTTGATGAGGCGGATTTTCCGGCAGTTGCCGTTTATCTCACCGGCGCTGAATACACGGGCGAAGAGCTGGACAGCGATACCTGGCAGGCGGAGCTGCATATCGAAGTTTTCCTGCCTGCTCAGGTGCCGGATTCAGAGCTGGATGCGTGGATGGAGTCCCGGATTTATCCGGTGATGAGCGATATCCCGGCACTGTCAGATTTGATCACCAGTATGGTGGCCAGCGGCTATGGCTACCGGCGCGACGATGATGCGGGCTTGTGGAGTTCAGCCGATCTGACTTATGTCATTACCTATGAAATGTGAGGACGCTATGCCTGTACCAAATCCTACAATGCCGGTGAAAGGTGCCGGGACCACCCTGTGGG
>NZ_LAPT01000207.1 GCF_003194385.1 Pokkaliibacter plantistimulans | reverse complement strand
GCTTTTAAGCCCAGATAACTGGCCTGAATATGTTAATGAGAGAATCGGTATTCCTCATGTGTGGCATGTTTTCGTCTTTGCTCTTGCATTTTCGCTAGCAATTAATGTGCATCGATTATCAGCTATTGCCAGCGCCAGATATAAGCGATTTAAGCTAAGAAAACGCATTAAGATGCAAAACGATAAAGTGCGATCAGTAATTCAAAACCTTACAGAAGAGCAATCTATGGTTTTGTGCGCAGCCCTTAATGAAGGCAGGAAGTATGTGGTTACATCAAAACAATTCCCATACATTAGTGAGTTGATTGAGCTTGGTGTGTTGAACAAAACTTTTTCCCGATGGAATGGAAAGCATATATTATTCCCTATTGAGGATATTTACTGGACTGAATTAGTTGCCAGCTATGATCCATATAATATTGAGATAAAGCCAAGGCCAATATCTAAGTAACTAGATAAGAGGAATCGATTTTCCCTTAATTTTCTGGCGTCCACTGCATGTTATGCCGCGTTCGCCAGGCTTGCTGTACCATGTGCGCTGATTCTTGCGCTCAATACGTTGCAGGTTGCTT
>NZ_LAPT01000206.1 GCF_003194385.1 Pokkaliibacter plantistimulans | reverse complement strand
ATGCTGCAGGCG
Organism: Pokkaliibacter plantistimulans; assembly: GCF_003194385.1. Lineage (GTDB taxonomy): Bacteria > Pseudomonadota > Gammaproteobacteria > Pseudomonadales > Balneatricaceae > Pokkaliibacter > Pokkaliibacter plantistimulans. The sequence goes on along the minus strand of NZ_LAPT01000206.1, from coordinate 495 downwards.
TTTCCCCAGTACGGCACCGGCTACCGCATAGCTCAGTGGCGCTCCTCCGGCGAGGACGGCCAGTACCCCACACAACAGCAGCAGCTGACTGCCATGAGCACCGATAGCCGGCAGATGAATAGTGGCCAGCGGCAGCGTGGCGGCCAGCCCTTTGGGATTCAGCAGCTGCATCAGCATCCCGTCGCGCCAGCTCAGGGCTTTGACCGACTGTGGCGTCACCTCCACCCTGAGGCTGGCGATGGCAGTCTTCACTCCCAGATAAGCGATATAGAGACAGCCCAGAGCACTGATCAGCGTCAGCCGCGCAGGAGTGATCAACCCCGCCCCCAGCAGGCTGAACGCCAGCAGCGGGATAAAGATGCCGAAACCCACGCCCACACAGAACCCCAGTGTCTGTCTGCCCTGACCGTGTAGTCCGGCATTGAGTGCCAGAAAATTGACCGGGCCGGGCGAATACATAATGCCAATGGCATAGCAGGTTGTTGAAAAACGTTA
>NZ_LAPT01000205.1 GCF_003194385.1 Pokkaliibacter plantistimulans | reverse complement strand
ATCGCGGTGACGAGTGCGGTTATAGCGGTCCGGCTGTCGCGGATGAATATGACCAGCCAACGTCCGATATCACGAAGGATAAATGCAGCAAATGCCTGAGCGGTTGTAAGTTCCGCAATAACGTCGGCAACTTTGGCGGCTTCCTTTCCATTAACAAACTTTCGCAGTAAATCCCATGACACAGACAGAATCAGCGATTCTGGCGCACGCCCGGCGATGTGCGCCAGCGGAGTCGTGCGGCTTCGTGGTAAGCACGCCGGAGGGGGAAAGATATTTCCCCTGCGTGAATATCTCCGGTGAGCCGGAGGCGTATTTCCGTATGTCGCCGGAAGACTGGCTGCAGGCAGAAATGCAGGGTGAGATTGTGGCGCTGGTCCACAGCCACCCCGGTGGTCTGCCCTGGCTGAGTGAGGCCGACCGGCGGCTGCAGGTGCAGAGTGATTTGCCGTGGTGGGTGGTCTGCCGGGGGACGATTCATAAGTTCCGCTGTGTGCCGCATCTCACCGGGCGGCGCTTTGAGCACGGTGTGACGGACTGTTACACACTGTTCCGGGATGCTTATCATCTGGCGGGGATTGAGATGCCGGACTTTCATCGTGAGGATGACTGGTGGCGTAACGGCCAGAATCTCTATCTGGATAATCTGGAGGCGACGGGGCTGTATCAGGTGCCGTTGTCAGCGGCACAGCCGGGCGATGTGCTGCTGTGCTGTTTTGG
>NZ_LAPT01000204.1 GCF_003194385.1 Pokkaliibacter plantistimulans | reverse complement strand
CCACCCTGCCACAGGTGCTGGTGGCCGATGAGCTGCAGTCAGGCAGTCTAAAACGCCTGTCTGCCGTGTGGACGCCCAGCGCCCTGCACTTCACCGCCTCTTACCGCAGTGACCCGTACAACCCGATTGCCGAAGTCGCCACTGAACGCGCCGTTGCCCAGGCCACTCAGTTCGCCCTGCAGGCTGCCCTGCCCGTCCCCAGCCAGACAAGCCGATAAAAAATTTTTATCGGCTTAGGAAAAAAATGGTGATTAGACAATTTTTGCCACGACGCTAATTTATAGAAAACGCAATAAGCCGCAAAAGCCCAATGCGAACAGCAATTAAAGCAATAACAAGCAAAATAGAAGAAATAGAAAACGTAATAAAAAGCTGATCAAACCCATATCGACTCACTATCGATAGTAAACAAGCCACAGCAATAATATTGACTGCTGGCCATTATAATTGATCAGCCATCATGCCCAGCCGAAGGGGAACAATAACAATCTATAAATAACAGCAAGGTTATCTGCCATCTTGCCTGCACTATCACCGCTGTATCTGCACTCACCGGCTGCCTCTGCCATGCCCGGTGCTGCTGCAGCATGCTGATATTCAGGCATAAGCAGGCCATTGCGCCCCACACCGCCCATTACAGGTGGTGACGTCACCAATAAAAAACCGGTCGGTATTGGCGCTGCGTCAATACCGGCAAATAAAACATCGAGGGCAATACATGAATCACTCCAATCCATTGGTCCGTATTATCATCCATTGCAAAAGCTGCTTTATAAAAAGTAAAAGCCGCTCCCTCAATAGCGCCTGAAGGTCTCCGCATTTCGCCTTGTGCAACAGATTTCACAAAACGAAAAAAGCCCTGCCCGATTTTTCACATATCGCGGCACAGGCGGCTTTTACCACCGCAGTATTGAGGAAAGAGCAACATGAAACGCGCATTGGTAAACGTACTGAGTAAACATCTGCTGGCGTTGTCTGTCGCCGCAACCCTGAGCTACAGCGTCAGTAGTCAGGCTGCCGAACAGTGGGATATGGCGCTGGCCTACCCGGCCTCCAGCTATCAGACCCAGATGGCCGAAAGCTTCGCCAGAGAAGTCGGTGAGAAAACCGCTGGCCAGCTGGCCATCGCCACCCACCCCAACGGTTCACTGTTCGGTGGTGGGGAAATCTTCAGTGCCGTGCGCCGCGGTCTGGCCCCCATCGGCGAACGCATCATCTCTGCTCTGGGCAATGAAGATCCGCTGTTTGAAGTCGATGCGCTGCCCTTCGTCGCCAGCAGTTTCGACGCCTCATGGAAGCTGTATCAGGCCTCC
>NZ_LAPT01000203.1 GCF_003194385.1 Pokkaliibacter plantistimulans | reverse complement strand
TTTTAGCAGGTTTTATTGAGTAGGTTTTATTTAGTAGGTTTTATTGTCTTCAGCGGAGTTATGAATTGCTTCACCGCCTTTCTCAATGTCCTTACCGGCACCGGAAATGGTGTTACAACCAGCCAGACCGAAACCAAACATCAGGGTCATCATCAGAGCCATTACTTTTTTCATCGTACTGTTCCTTGTTCGTCAGCATGTCTTGTTGAGGTGGCTGTTAGCGGTTAGCCACCGGCCAAGAGGATTCTTGGTGTGATGCCTGTCCTGCGGCTCGCTGTCATCGCTGGGGGTCCTCACGGCGCAATGACTGTGGGAGAAGCTGACAGCGGGAGAAACGCCAGCACGACACGCATCGTTAGCTCTGTATTTCGTTACTCAGCGGGGAAAAAACAAGCAATGACGCCGCGGTTGTAAAACATGGAAAAAGATCCGAAAGGCTCTGCAAATTCTGGTTGCAGTTAGCGCTTGCTAACGGTGTGAGGTCTGCTAGGTAACGTGTAATAAGGGGCTTTTCGATGGGGAAGGGTGTGGCATGTGGTACAGGTGCGGTTCACTTCGTTCAC
>NZ_LAPT01000202.1 GCF_003194385.1 Pokkaliibacter plantistimulans | reverse complement strand
AAGGGCGACCATAGCGACGTGGAACCACCTGACTCCATCCCGAACTCAGAAGTGAAACGCGTCAGCGCCGATGGTAGTGTGGGGTTTCCCCATGTGAGAGTAGGTCATCGCCAGGCATCAACTACAGCACCCCCTGATCGGTAACGGTCAGGGGTTTTGCTTTTTGGCTTTTTTTTAAAATACTGATGGGCTTTCTGGTATGTCTCCTGTAACTAAGGGTCTATCGTAATTTCTGCCGAATCGGATACGCTTCTTCTTTCAGCGGGCTAAGAATGCCAGGAGCGTGTGATGTCTCAACAGGATTTAGATCAGGGTCTTGCTACCAGAATTGAAGTCATGGGTGAAGAGTACGTACAGCGCGCACTCTCGTCTGCGACTGAGTTTACCCAGCCAATGCAGGACTGGATTTGTGAGCACGCCTGGGGATCAACCTGGCAGCGAGAGGGCTTGCCCAAGCAGGTGCGAAGTTTAGTTACTATCGCAATGCTTGCTGCACTAAAAGCACCAACCGAGTTAAAAGGGCATGTCAGAGGAGCGCTGCGGAATGGCTGTTCTGTAGAAGATATACAGGAAGTATTACTGCACTCTTTTGTCTACTGTGGTGCGCCCGCAGGTCAGGAAGCTTTTCGTGCAGCGAAAGAAGTCATTGAAGAATGGCAAGCTAACCCCAATTAACTGAATGATCCACTTGATGCCTGTCTGCTGAAATCATCGGTGGACCTGATCTAAGTGTTTGAGTACAATGCGAAAACATTTTGGGGCTGTTCTGGATTCGACAATGTCGCGGATGCTCCAAGTGCCTCCCGTGAGCGGTGCGCGATCACGTAAATCAACCGTACCAATATATAGTCGCAAACGACGAAAACTACGCTCTAGCCGCTTAAGGCTGGACTCTCCACCTACGCTTGCCTGTGGGATAGGGTTAGGAGAGTCATCTCACACAGGATCGCGTGGCAGTCTTCGCCCGTAGATGAAGCGCTAAAACCAATCGGGACAGCTGTTCAATATCCTGCCAGTCGGAGCTTGAACAGTTAAAAAATAGACATGGCTATGGATGGTAGACCTTGGTTCAGAAGGATGTTGGACGGGGGTTCAATTCCCCCCAGCTCCACCATACACTAGTTTCTGGCTGTCTATGACAGTCTACGAA
>NZ_LAPT01000201.1 GCF_003194385.1 Pokkaliibacter plantistimulans | reverse complement strand
CTACCGTGGCTAATCAGGATCAGATGGCTTAGCAGGCTGTTGAAAAACGTTATCGAGGCAGCCGAGACAAGAAAAAAACAGGCGAAAAAGCGGAGTTTAGTGAACTAAATGAGCATTTTGAGCCTGTTTTTGACGCGGTATTCGGCAACGCAGATAGATTTTCAACGACCTGTTAGTGATTATTGTGATCTGAGAACGTAAGCACGTTCTGAAACAGGGTAACGCTGCCAGCCATTGCAGCGTTACCAGCATGTGCTTTCCCTTCCCTGAATTGATCCATAACGAATGCCCTCTCCGGTTGGGTATTCACTGGGTGTCTGGAGCCTTGTTCTTCCTCGCATGAACGCGCTGGCTAATTAGGCAGCGCGGCAAGGCTCTCTTTTTTGTCCAGATCTTTCTTCAGCTTGCTGCTTTCTCTCAATGTCGTTGCTTTGGCGACCTGCTCTTTTTTCTTTGCAGGCGTTGAGCGCGCCAGTTGTTGGCGTAGTGCGTTCGCCAGGCTAAAGCGCAAGCCCGGTGCACCTGAGTGATCCATCATCAGGGCAAAACGGACCCATTGATCATTGACCTTCACATAGCCTGCCAGAGCGCTGACATCGGACAGTGTGCCCGTTTTGGCCTGCAGTTCGGGGCTGAACTCCTTCAGTAAGCTTTGATAAGGGCGGAACGTTTCCAGTAGCTCGCCCAGCTGCGCAGCGCTGATATGGTTTTTCCTCGACAGGCCAGACCCCTCTTCAATATGGAATTGCTGCCACTTGAAGTGCCCATCGACGAAGTTAGTCATCGCCAGCTGAGATTTCTCTAAGGTAGACGGGCTGCCTTGCTGCATCGCGCCAAGTGTCAGGAAGAGCTGATTGGCAATGATGTTGTTGGAGTAATACAGCATGTCCTGCAGCACGTCTCGCAATGTCTTGGGGTTTTCAAAGTTGCCGATAGAGCGCGCATGGGCAGGTGTCTTGGCGATCTTGATGAGGTTACGCACTGCAATCCCTTTTTTCTCCAGCTGTGCACGCAGCTGTTCAGCAAAATAGGTCTGGAAGTCGACCGGATTGTTGCCGAGGTTGATACGCTCCTGATTACCTTGCAGTTTGGCCGCATAGAACAAGGCTGTTGGTGTCAACGGAGTTTGTGGTTCAGCAGAGAGAATTTTGCCGTTGACCCGTTTGATAAAGATGGTGTTGTAATTGAGGATCAGCGCTGCAGGCATCGCATCGTATGGATTGGCGGTTTCCGATATGCCGTCGGGAATCTGATTGCTGGCGTAGTAGCTGCTGTCTACGCCAATGCCGGAAATTTGAGCGATGTTCTGACTCTTGACGTAGTCAGCCATGGCCTCCAGGGTCTCAGAGGTAATGCTGGGATCGCCCTGGCCTTCTACCCAGAGCATGCCATTTTTATCAATCCACAGTGGTGTCTTGAAGTGATAGTCGAGCCCCAGAGTTTCTATCGCATAGAGTGCAGTGAGGACTTTTAGCGTTGAGGCTGGGGCGCGGGGAAGGGTGCTGTTTTTGCTCAGCTCTTTGTGACCCTCTACCCATAGGCTGGCATTGGCTGGCAGCTGCAAATTGCTGGCATAACTGGTCGTTGCGGTGGCCAGTGCAAGTGCAAGGACAAGAAAGCGCATGCTGAAATCCCTCGTTCGTCCGTCCTTTGAGTCTGAATCGGATGCAGCATACTTACCGGCTACAGGATAGCCAGCAGGTAACCGCCACAGTCACGTTTCCGAAGTGTGAACTGCACGTGGGACATGCTCAAGTAAACAAAGGTAATTCGATTGAAAAGACATGTTTTGGGTAGAAGGATGATGGACCTGCTTAGCAGGTCGTTGAAAATCTATCTGCGTTGCCGAATGCCGCGTCAAAAACAGGCTCA
>NZ_LAPT01000200.1 GCF_003194385.1 Pokkaliibacter plantistimulans | reverse complement strand
CTAGCCAGCTGTAAACTCTAGTCCGTTGTAAACGATAGCCCGTTGTAACGAGCACGCTCCAGCGGCCTGTTCATCCCCCAAAAAAGCGGCAACAGACTACCTATCCCGCCAATCTGGCCGTCATCAGCGTGGAAATGAGGCCAATTTTTCCCCGTTGATTGCTGAACAGCGATGCCTGTGCCAATGTTAAGACTCGTCTGTGCCCGATGGGATACCTCGGGTGATCTGTGTAGCCACCGCAGGAGGAGCAAGGCCATGAGTGATGAACAGCCATCCCATGACATCAAGGACCTTCAGGATCGTGTACAGGCCGAAGTCAAAACCAACGTGGAAAGCTCGCTGGCGCTGGCCATGGCTGCCTTGAATGCCCTGCAGCGCCTGTCCTCCCTGCATCTCAGGAACTCCCAGCAGATGCTGGAAAGCAGTGGCAAGATCATGCTCAACGATCTGTGGGGCCGCAGTGAAGACCTGACTAAACTGCCCACCTGGCATACCCATTACAGCAATCCCTGGCTGGAACAGCTCAACAACTATTCGCGTGACGTCTATGAACTGCTGGCTGACCATCAGGACGATGTCGCCGAAGTGCTGAAGAAACGTGCTGGCGACCTGTCGGGCTCTCAAAGCACGGATTCAGACAAGTAACCCCTCTGCCAGACTGCAGTACCTGCCGTTTCAGCTGCCGACAGGTACTGAATCCTGTTTCAGGTCGCAGCCGCTTTTCCACCACGCCATGCTCTGCCTCTCCCCCCTAGCGCTCCTGAGAGGCTGCCATGACATTTCCTTCCCGCTACTTCCGCATCGTGCGCACCGCCCGCCGTTACTGGCTGGCACTGCTGATATGCCTGTCGTTCACTGCTCGTGCTGAGGCGCTACCCGCCGCAGGTGTACAGCAGCAGGCCGTCACGGTCAGCCATCGCTTACATCCCGTGCAGTTACTGTTGTGGTATCCCACCCACAGCAGGGGTGCGGCACAGCGAACAGGGGGAAATGGTCTGTTTCAGAGCTCTGCCGGGGTGCATGATGCCGCACCTGTCGACGGCACGCTGCCGCTACTCCTGATGAGTTACGGCGGCCTCCGCTCGGCACCGTTTCAGGGCAACTGGCTGGCTCAGCAGCTGGCGCAGCACGGCTATCTGGTGGTGCAGATCCAGCCGCCCGCAGCGGAATCACTGTCACCGGAACAGGCTACTGATGAGCCCTGGCGTCGGGCGGCCGATATCAGCGCTGCCTATCAGTGGCTGAAGCGCAGTGAATGGCAGCCACGCATTGATCCAGAGCGGCAGAATCTGCTCGGCGCCTTTCTCGGTGCCACAGCGATGCTGCAACAAACGGGTATCCGGCTGGATCCGGCGCGCTATCGCCATAGCTGTGATGGCAATGACAGCACCGACTGCCGCTGGTATGCCGCACATCAGGTGTCGCTGCCACAGGCCGCCCTGCCCGCCAGTACATGGGGAATGCAAGGCACTGCCGTGCACTGGCAGCATGTGGTGGTGATCAATCCCGAACTGCTGAACAGCGTTACTCCGGCTGACCTGACCGCGCAGCCTGCAACACTGACACACATCGCACTGGGGCAGGACGCCGCTGAAGAACAGAGCACGCTGCCGGGCCAGACGTTCAGCCTGCCAGCAGCCAGCCCTTTCAGTGCGCTGGCGCTGTGCACAGCCAACGCCGCGGCGATATTGCGAGAGGAAGGAGAAGAGGAAGCCCTGTGTCAGGATGGCAAAGCCAGCAGCCGACAGACCGTGCATCAGCAGGTGCTGCAGTGGGTACTGACGGCATTGGACCCGGCCCACTGACAAGCCCCGCCGACATGGGCCATGCCCTAACAGGTCGTTGAAAATCTATCTGCGTTGCCGACTCCCGCGTCAAAACAGGCTCACAGCCGAAGGCTGAACGTGCTTTAGCACGGCCCCGAAGGGGCGAGCAAAGCGAGTCAAATGCTCATTTAGTGCACTAAACTCCACTTTTTCGCCTGTTTCTTGTGCCCTCGGGGTATTTCCTTGTCTCGGCTGCCTCGATAACGTTTTTCAACAGCCTGCTAAG
>NZ_LAPT01000020.1 GCF_003194385.1 Pokkaliibacter plantistimulans | reverse complement strand
GAAAGCGGAAAGCGGAAAGCGAGCTGCGGTCTCTGGCAGACCGCAGCAGCAAGTGAGGCGGGATTAAATCACACCCAACTCACGCAGACGCTCCTGCAGATAGCTGCCTGCCGTATGGCGCTTGGACAGCACCACATCAGGACGGGGATGCAGGAACAGCGGCAGGGAAATACGTGATTTGGTCATGTCTGCCCCTTCCGGGTTGATGACCCGGTGGGAAGTGGACGGGAAGTAGCCACCCGATGCTTCCTGCAGCATGTCGCCGATATTGATGATCAGGTTGCCGAAGTCGCTGGGGACATCAATCCACTCATCGGCAGTGCCTTTGACCTGCAGGCCGGGCTCATTGGCGGCAGGCAGGATGGTCAGCAGGTTGATGTCTTCATGGGCGGCAGCACGGATAGCACCTGGCTCTTCGTCACCTTTCAGTGGCGGATAGTGCAGGACGCGCAGCAGGGTCTGGTTACTGCCCTGAATCATGCCTGACAGAGGCTCTGAATAGAGTGAGGAAACCTCGACGGGGGAGTGCTTTTCTACCCAGCTCAGCAACTCCGAAGCAAGGCTCGTGGCTTGCTGGTAGTAGTCTTCCAGCTCGGCACGCAGCGGCTCCGGGCACTGGCCCCAGGGATAGAAGTGGAAGTATTCCTTGATGTCCTTGATGGAGAAGCCCTTGGCGGTCTCTGACACGCTGGCAGGGAAGAAGCCATCCTGAGTGCCCTTGTGGTACAGGTACTGGTTTTTCTCGTCACTGTAGAAGAACGCATGCCAGTGGCGATAGATGGATTCGACCAGTTCCTGCTTGATGGGATGGTTTTTCAGCACCCCAAAGCCAGTTGAGCGCAAGGATTCGACAAACAGCTCGGCGGCATTGGGCGCCTGATAATCAACGGCAGTCAGTTTCATTGGCGTTGGAACACTCTTTTGGGAGGTATCGGTGGTGCGCCCCAGCTGCTGAGCATCTGCAGGGCAGTGATTGCCGGTACCTGAAAGTCAGGGAAGACGTGACCGTGGTCTGGTCACAATGCAGCCATTATGGCACCTCGTTAAAATCTGTCCAGACGGTCAAATTGTTCATTTGCTCAGCTGATTTAGCCAACTAAGGAATCGCATTCATGCTTCTCGAATTCTTTCAGGCGGTGTTTCCCGTCATCGTTTGCGCCTGTCTGGGCTGGATGATGAGCCGCAAGACCACGCTGCTGAATAACCCGGCACTGCCTGAGCTGGTAACGCGCATCGGTTTGCCCTGTCTGATCCTCAGCGCCTTTGCCAAGATGGACACCGGCCTGCTGACCATGACCCACACGGTCGCAGCAGCAGTGCTGTTTCTGGCGCTGAGTGCGGCGGTGGCGGCGGTGGGTCTCAAGCTGGCGGGGCTGGAGATACGCTGGTATCTGTCACTGCTGGTTAACCCCAATACCGGCAACCTCGGTATCCCGCTGGTGTTTGCGCTGCTGGGGGAAAAATCGCTGGTGCATGCGGTGGTGATTTCCACGCTGGTGCAGGTCAGTCATTTCACCCTTGGGGTGTGGCTGATGTCAGGCTCGTTCTCACCGAAGAAAATTCTGCTTAACCCTTCCATCATCGCGCTGGTGATCGGCGTATTGTGGACAGCAACCGGCATTGCCACGCCCAAGGCTGTGCTCGGCACCCTGACCATGCTGTCGGGGATGACCCTGCCAATCATGTTGCTGCTGCTCGGGCGCTCGCTCGCCTCCATCGATTTCAAAAGCATGAGCAATCTGTCCGTTATCGGTGGCCTGTCGGTAGCGCGGGTGGTGCTGGGTGTAACGGTGGCCTACGCCGTGGCCTGGCTGCTCAGTCTTGACCCGCTGGTTGCCAAAACGCTGGTTATTCAGGGCACCATGCCGGTGGCGGTTATCACCTATATTCTGGCCAGTCAGTATCAGGGTCCGAAAGATGAGATTGCTGCTGTCATCATGTGTTCAACGGTGCTGTCGTTGCTGACGGTGATGGGGCTCAGTGTGGTGCTGTTGTAACTGTCACTCACTGATAAGTAATAACGGCCCAAGCCAATAGTGCAGGCGATGGGCGCTGCTGCTCAATATCGCTAGACTGGCTGCCTGTCGGGCTTTTTCAGCTTGTCATCCGTCAAGCCTGACAGCTGCTAGTGGCCACATCGTCTGGAAGGAGCGCCTAATGTCTTTTGATCATGCCTATTGGACCGGCCTGCGCCGTGAACTGCATCAGCAGCCTGAGCTGTCCGGAGAAGAAGCCGCTACTGCACAGCGGATACTGGCGCTGTTCCGGCCCTGGCAGGCTGATGAGGTGCACACTGGCCTTGGCAAGGTGGATGGCCAGCCGGGTACAGGCATGGCCTTTGTTTTCAACGGTGCGGAGCCGGGGCCGACGACGCTGATCCGCGGTGAGCTGGATGCTCTGCCGATTCAGGAAAAGGGCCAGTGCCAGCATCAGTCCTGCATACCGGGAGTTGCTCATTTATGTGGCCATGATGGACACATGACCATGGTTGCCAGCCTGGGTGCCACCCTGAGCCGCCAGCGGCCAATCAAAGGCCGGGTCATACTGGCGTTCCAGCCAGCCGAAGAAACCGGTGCCGGTGCGGTCAGCATGGTGCAGGACCCGGACTTTGCCTCATTGCTGCCGGATTATGCCTTCGCCCTGCACAACGTGCCCGGCTTGCCACTGGGTAAAGTGGTGGTCAAGGCTGGCAGCTTCAATTGCGCTTCGCGCGGCATGATTATCCGCCTGACCGGCAAAACCTCTCACGCCGCCCATCCTGAAAATGGCCGCAGCCCGGCGCTGGCGCTGGCGCGGCTGATTCAGTCCTTGAGTGCCTTGCCGCAGCAGCTGGAAGGCTTCAACCGCGTTACCATCATTCATGCCCTGCTCGGCGAGGTGGCCTTTGGTACGTCACCGGGCGATGCCGTGCTGATGGCCACGCTACGCACCGAAACCAATGACGCCATGAACTTTCTGGTCGAAGCGGCCTCCCGGCTGGCGGCGGAGGAAGCCGAACGTGATGGGCTGGAATGGGCGCTGGAGTGGCAGGATGTATTCCGCGCCAGCGTGAATTCAGAAGAGGGCGCGGCTCAGGTCGTGGCGGCCTGCCATCGTAATGGCATTGAGGTGGAAGTCGCTGACAAGGGGTATCGCTGGTCCGAAGATTTCGGCATTTTCACCGAAGTCGCAAAGAATGGCGCCATGTTCGCCCTCGGGGCAGGGGAGCGCAGCCCGCAGCTGCATAACCCGGACTATGACTTCCCTGATGCGTTGCTGCCCATCGGCAATGCGCTGTTTCTCAGTCTGATTCGTCAGATCAACGGCTTGCAGGGAGACTAGGACCCCCTCGGCGTGAACATTTTTTACGCTTGTTGCCAGCAGGTGGCCATGATAGTTTTCCCCCGCCCTGACAGCCGGCATGTCACCCGACGTGGTGGTTGCAGGGGCAGGATAATGCAAAGGATGAGAAGTATTTGCTCGGGAAAATCAGCCAGAAAAGGAAAAGTTCATGGCCTCCACCCAAGCTGCCGTTGCTGCAACGGTAAACAGCAAGGCCCAGACGATCATCGACCTGTGCGAACAGCACTGGGATGCCAACACCCGCAACTGCAGCGGCTTTGTTAAAAGTGTCGCTGCTGACCTCGGTATCCAGCTGACCGGTCAGGCCAATTCCATCATTGATCAGATGCAACGGTCGCCCTGGCGAATCCTGGCCAGCGGTCTGGAAGCGCGCCGCCGTGCCGCCAATGGCGCCCTGGTGCTGGGCGGCCTCAAGGCAGATCCTCATGGTCACGTCGTCATCGTCGTCGATGGACCCCTCAGCCATGGTAAATACCCGACAGCCTACTGGGGCAGTCTGGGAGGTGTGGCCAAGAAAAACACCACCATCAACTGGTCTTGGGGTGCCGCTGATCGTGACAACGTGATCTACGTCTGTCGCGAATGGTAAGGAGACACATCGTGAAGCTTCCAGTGAAATCGCTGCTGTGTTCCTGCCTTGTACTGGCCTCGGTAACGGCATTGAGTGCCTGTGCTGATGAAGCGGCCAGTGCTGCCGGGTCGATAAACGGGCCCCATTGCCCCACCGATAAGGTGCCGTACACCCGGCAGCAGGTTGGTGAATATCAGGTCTATATGTACGAGCCTGACAATGCAGAATCGCCGCAAATCTGGCAGGGGCCGGTGTGCATCGAAGCACAGACGCTGGCCTCGGCTTGTCAGCTGGATCTGGGCCTGATCAAGCAGGTCGGGGCAGGGCAGCAGCCGGGGACGGTCAGCATTACCACCTTCAGTGGTTCCAATGCCACCGAGCATCTGGTGGACCCGGTGAAATGTGCACCCTGATTCAGCAGACCTTCTGAGTGCAGGCTCACCATCTGAGCATCGCCAGCAACACAAAACGCCCTCATCAGGGCGTTTTGTGTTTTTGTTGCCGGCAACCTCTTGCTAATAGCGTCTGGCTGACGGTGCAGCTGCCTAGTTGAGCAGGGCCTTTTTGGCTGCTGCCAGTCCTTCAGCACCATCGGCGGTAGTGACCCCTTTCAGCCAGCTGTCCAGTTGCGCCGGGTTGGCCTTGATCCAGCTGGCGACGGCCTTGTCGGCCGCGGTGCCGTTTTCCAGCACATCAGTCATGACGGTGTTTTCCATGGTCAGGCTGAAGTTGAGATTGCTTAACAGCGCAGCGACGTTGGGGCAGTTATCCTTGAAGCCCTTGCGTGTCAGGGTGAAGACATCGCCAGCACTGCCGAAGTATTTCTCCCCGCCGCTCAGGTAGGCCAGCTCGAAGTTGACGTTCATCGGATGGGGCGTCCAGCCGAGGAAGACGATGCCTTTCTTGCGGTTTACCGCTCGTTTCACTTCTGACAGCATGGCCTGCTCACCGGACTCCACCAGCGTCCAGCCTTTCAGGCCAAACTCATTGTGATCAATCATGGTCTGAATGGACTGGTTTGCTGGTGCACCGGGCTCGATGCCGTAAATCTTGTGATCGAACTCATCGCCATGCTTGGCCAGATCGGCAAAGCTTTTGATGCCTTGCTCGTATACGTATTTGGGGACGGCCAGCGTGAACTCGGTGCCGTGCAGATTCTTGCTCAGCTGCTCGACCTTGCCGGAAGCGACATAGCTGTCGTGGAATTTCTGCTGAGCAGGCATCCAGTTGCCGAGAAAGGCATCCATCTGACCATTGGAAAGACTCTCATAACTCACCGGCACCGACAGCATGGTGATCTTGGCGTCATAACCCAGTGACTTGAGCAGCATGGCGGCTGTGGTGGTCGTGACGTTGCTGTCGGACCAGCCCGGATCGGCCAGATTGACAGTGCTGCATTTGTCAGCGGCATAACCGGCAGTGCTGATCAGTGTTGCGGCGGCCAGTGTCATGGCCCGGGCCAACAGGGAAGTGCGGGTGGTGCTGAGCCAGGAGCGGGAGTGAGAAGTCTTAGTCATCATTTTGCCTCGAATACGTCCGGTTCTAGTGGGGACTGCGGCCAGCAAGCTGGCGCTGTGACCTGCTTACGAGGGTGTGAGCAGGTTCTTCGGTACCGCCTGTGAATGCGTTCACGCTCTGCTGCCCATCGGCTATGCCACGTTGAAGAAAGAATGTGTGGAAATGCCTGTTGGCAGCCCGCAGACGTTGCTTCTTCAGCGCTAGTGCCTTGTCTGGCTTTTGTTCGCGAACACCTTCTTAGTCATTGTTATGTTGCGGTAGACAGGAGCCTGCCGGACCCGCCTTAACACGTTCGGTCAGGGCTGGCAGACTCCCAGGGCGATGTCTTCTATCCAGTTCTGCTGTAAAGCGTTTTCTGCGAGCTGGCTCACTGAGGGCGCGGATAGCGTGCACGCCGCTCCAGATCATCCAGATCAATATGGTTGCGCATATATTGCTGGCTGGCATCGACCAGTGGCTGGTGGTCCCAGCTGGTCAGCTCACCCAGTTTCAGAGCCTCTGCCACAAAGCGACGGCGACGCTGACTGGCCAGCACGGCTGCAGTGATGGCCGGAATATCCCAGGTGGACCGTGCCTCCCGTAGAAACTCCGCCATGACATCCTGATAGTCACTGTGGGTCGCCAGATCGTTCAGCTCCAGCGGGTCATTGACCAGATCGAACAGCATGCAGGCATCCTGTTCGGAGTAGATGAACTTGTAGGGGCCACGGCGGATCATCATCATCGGGCTGATAGTGCCTTCGGCCATGTATTCACCCACAACCCGGTCATGTCCGGTTTCACCGCGTAGATGTGGCAGCAGTGACTGGCCGTCTAAGGGCAAAAGGGGATCCAGCGTGCCGCCTGCCAGTTCCACCAGAGTGGGCAGCAGATCCATGGTCGAGACGCTGGCAGGGATATGCGCCGCAGCGAACTGCTGGGGGGAGTGGATCAGCAGCGGTACGCGGGCTGACATCTCGTACCAGCTCATCTTGTACCACATGCCACGCTCACCGAGCATGTCACCGTGGTCGCCGGAAAATACGATCACGGTGTCATCGGCCAGACCACATTCCTCCAGCGTGGCACGCAAATGGCCGATCTGCTGGTCAACGTAGCTGATAGCGCCAAAGTAGGCGCGGCGGGCCCGGCGAATGGCTTCAGTGGTCAGTGGCTTGTCCCACAGGTCATACACCTTCAGTAGCCGCTGGGACTGCGGGTCCAGAGCATCCTGCGGCAGAGTGACGGTGGGCAGTGGGATGTCTTCATCGTCATACAGATCCCAGTAAGCCTTACCGATGGTGTAGGGATCGTGAGGGTGAGTCATGGAGACAGTCAGGCAGAACGGCTGCTGCTGTTCGCTGCGGGCATAGTCGTACAGGTACTGACGGGCCCTGAACACCACTTCTTCATCAAAATCCAGCTGATTGGTGCGTACGCAGGGGCCAGCCTGCAACACCGAAGACATGTTGTGATACCAGCTCGGGCGCACATCGGCTTCATCCCAGTTGACCGCCCAGCCAAAGTCGGCCGGGTAGATATCGCTGGTCAGGCGCTGTTCAAAGCCATGCAGCTGGTCCGGGCCACAGAAATGCATCTTGCCCGAGAGAGCGGTCTGGTAACCGAGGCGACGCAGATAGTGGGCGAAGGTGGGCGTTTCGGCCGCCAGTTCAGCAGCATTGTCGAAGCCGCCAATTCTGGAAGGCAGCTGCCCGGTCATCAGGGTAAAGCGTGACGGTGCGCAGAGAGGGCTGTTGCAGTAGGCCGAGTCAAATACCACTGCTTGTCGGGCTAGTTCATCAAGATGCGGTGTTTTCAGCTTTTCGCTGCCGAACAGTGCCGCCTTGCCATGCATTGGCAGTATGGGAGCGGCCATCTGATCGGCCATGATGAAGAGGATATGTTTTCCACGCATTTGCTGGTGAATCCTGTCAATCCAAGGGTGACTGAGCTGTTCTGGATATATTCAAATTTGTATCAGTCGGCGTAAACTGGCTGTCACCCTATAACTAAGATAAGCCACACTTATGCCAGATGACTTCCGCCTCAGCTCCCTTGATCTGCTGACTGTGTTCGAGTCGGCTGCCCGCCAGCTCAGTTTTACGGCGGCGGCCAATGAGCTGGGGGCAACGCAGCCTGCGGTCAGCCAGCAGATAAAACGGCTGGAAAAGGAGCTGGGTGTGAGGCTGTTTGATCGTATCTATCGCGGTATTGAACTGACTGAAGCAGGACAGCTGCTGCTTGAACATGCACAGGAAGGGCTGGAGTCGTTTCGCCGGGGCATCAATGAGGTGCGGGCGGGCAGCCAGCACGAAGTAATCAATATCGCCACTGACTTTGCCTTCGCCGCGTACTGGTTAGTGCCCCGCCTGCCGCGCTTTCAGCAGCTGTATCCGGACATTGATGTCAGTCTGGTCACGTCGGAGCGCAACAAGTCGATGCTGCGGGCTGATATTGATATCGCCGTGATCTTTGGTGACGGGCGTTTCCGTCATCTGGAAAGCCATCTGTTGTTCAGCGAAGAAGCCTATCCGCTGGGCAGTCCGCGTCTGCTGGAGGGACGCAACGGGAAGCTGTTTACGCCAGCGGAGCTGGCCAGTCTGCCGATGCTGCACCTGCAACCTGGGGTGCATACCGACTGGTATACCTGGAATTCGTTGCTGGCCGCATGGGGTATACGCGAAGCACCGTCAGTGGCCGGGCTGAGCTTTGACAACTACACCTTGCTGGTGCAGGCGGCGATTGCTGGCAGGGGCATTGCCATTGGCTGGCGTTATCTGACGGATACCCTGCTGGAGCAGGGGTTACTGGCCCGGCTGACCGCCGAAAGTGTTTCCAGCCACTTTGGTTATCATCTGATTCTGCCGGAACGTAAGCGCCGCATCCGGCTGATAGAAGCGTTTGTGCAATGGATTCGTCAGGAAGCCGCCAGTGCGCAGTCACCTGCCTCATCGGGTTCTATCACCCTGACTTACTGATCAGGCAGACTGATGGGCCTGCGCGGGCAGGGCTTCGTCCCAGAAAAAACCGCAGCTGCGGCAGCGAGTCCCCTGCTGCTGTTCACCGGGCGTGGTGCCGAACAGCAGAAACAATACCTGAGTGGTTTTGGCCTGATAGAGCGCAGGTTCAAGCGCGGTGCTACTGCAACGTGGGCAGTGGCAGCTCATGTCTGCCTCCGTGCGCTCCGGCAATTCATCCTGCACGTTTGTTTCTTCGGCCAGGACCCTTAACGCAAGATCCTTGCTTTCCTCCTGAACCTGCACCCGTACTCCGCCTAATGCCTGAGAGTAGATCCAGTGAGTGCTGATGGTGTGCTCATCGGCGATGAAGGCTTCGATTCCGGCATTATCCAGTTTGCCGCGGGCGATATGGGCCTCGTAGGGATAGGTGTAGCGGGCGACGGTAATCCAGCCCATGGCGCCTCCTGTCAGTACTTACCTGTAAATAACGGCTGTCCTGATCAATATTTAGCCATTGAATGCCGCCAGTGCAAATCGCTTCAACGGGTCATACGACGGAGTGGGTGACGGCCTGCTGCGGAAGTTTCTTTCCTAGATGTGTTCAGGCTCAATAATTTCGATTTTTTACATGATCATTGTTGAATGATCTTTTCTTTGAATGGAGAATTGCGCGAATAATCTACCGCCGTAAAAGTTTCCGAGGAAAGATCTGATCATGAGCGACGTGGCCTTTGAGAGGCACAGCTGGCTGGAAGACATTCTGGCCATTGTGCTGGGCACGGTATTTATTGCACTGGGTGCCAATCTGTACCTGAACTGCGGCCTGCTGACGGGCGGTACCGCTGGACTGGCCTTTCTGTTGCACTACCTGTCTGGTTACAGCTTTGGTCTGGTGTTCTTCGTTATCAACCTGCCGTTCTACTATCTGGCCATCAAGCGCATGGGCTGGCAGTTCACCCTGAAAACCTTCTGCTCGGTGGCGCTGCTCTCCGGCTGGACGGAAGTGCTGCCGCATCTGATTCATTTCTCCGATGTGAATGGCGTGTTTGCCACGCTGTTTGGTGGCGGTCTGATGGGGACCGGTTTCCTGATGCTGTTCCGGCATAAGGCCAGTCTCGGCGGTATCAATATTCTGGCGCTGTACGTGCAGGATCGTTACGGCCTGCGTGCTGGCAAGCTGCAGATGGTGGTGGACTGCACCATCGTCCTGCTGTCGCTGCTGGTGGTTGAACCGGAGCGTATTGCCCTGTCAGTGCTCGGTGCGGTGATGCTCAATCTGGTACTAACCGTTAACCACAAACCCGGCCGTTACACCGGAATGAGCTGACATTCCCTCTGCCTGATCTACACTGTCTGACGCCATGCACTGGACATGGCGGGTAACAACAATGATCAGGGAGTGAACCGTATGGCAATTCGTCTTGGCCCCGTGCTGCAGTTTCGTGGATGTACTGGCAGCACCTGGCGCTTCTCTGCACTGATCGTCACTGATATCGGTGACGACATTCCCCCTCTCAAGACCGTCAGCCCGCTGCAACAGGGTAATACCGTTCATCTGGCTGATATTCCCTTCAGTAATCCCAGATATCGTGCCTGGCGCATGGAGCTGAGTGCTGCTCCGGGCAGTGGTGTGGTGACGTTTGAGCTGGCGGGGAGGCGTTATCCTGTGCACATTCCTGCTGTCGGGCAGGCGCCGAAGATGGCCTATGTGTCCTGCAATGGTTTCTCTGACCCCAAGCTGATGAAGTCGGTCACGCATCCCAATGCCAACTGGAGCCGGATGCGGAGCCAGCATGATGAGCAGGGCTATCACCTGCTGCTGATGGGCGGTGATCAGGTGTACTCCGACAGCATCTGGGGCAAGGTCAGTGCACTCAAGGGCTGGCTGGAGAAGTCGGTGGATCAGCGTCAGAAAGTGAAGCTGGCTACTGCCGCGCTCAATCAGATCGACAGCTTTTTTGCCGAGCTGTATATCGAGCGCTGGGCGCAGCAGGAGCCTGCAGCGATGCTGGCAGCCGTACCCACCGTCATGATGTGGGATGACCACGACATTATGGACGGCTGGGGGTCATATCCTGAAAAGCTGCATGGCAGTGACGTGCACAAGGGGATCTTTGCCGCGGCCAGGCGCTACTTCCACCTGTTCCAGCAGCAGCTGAAGGACGGCGGCAACGAGTTTCATCCGGCCAGTATTGACGGCACTATGAACCTGCAGTTTGCCGGTCTGGGGAACGTCAGTATTCTGGCGCTGGATCTGCGCAGCGAACGTCAGCCCAAACCGATGCAGATAATTGCACCAGACAGCTGGGACAAGATCTACGCCTGGCTTGAAGGCTGGCAGCCACAGACCGCCCACGAGCCTGAACCCCAGCATTTGCTGATTCTTTCCAGTATTCCGCTGGCCTATCTTGATCTCAGTTATCTGGAAAGCCTGCTGCAGACGCTACCGGGTCAGCAGGAGCTGGAAGATGACCTGCTCGATCACTGGCGCAGCGAAGCGCATCGTCAGGAGCGTCTGCGTTTCATTCATCGCCTGTTTGATCTGGCCACCGAGAAGCATTGCCGCATTACCTTGCTGTCCGGTGATGTGCATGTGGGGGCATACGCAGTTATTGAGTCGCAACTGGCCCGGCATAGAGAGCAGGGGAAAGCCCTCTATCAGCTGGTCTCATCAGGTGTTGTGCATCCGGTGCCGCCGGCGTTGGTGCGGTATGTGCTGGAAAGCGTGGCCGGGCGTGAGGAGCTGGTGGAGAAAGATATTCGTGCACGTCAGCTACCTCTGACCCGCAAAGGCAACTACCTGCTGGGGCAGCGCAACTGGCTGTCCATCGAACCTGATGAGGAAGCGCAGAAAGGGCGTTTGTGGTGTAAGTGGTATCAGGAAGATGAGGATGAGCCGATCTGTAAAGTGATCAACTGGCGGGAATGAGGGCAGTTCCACAATGACAGTCAGGGGCGCAGTTGCGCCCCTGACTATTTCAGCCAACCGTTAATCTGCTTAGCGGGTTGCCGCAAAACGCTGGCTGACTTCATTCCAGTTGATGACATTCCAGAACGCCTGAATGTAGTCAGGGCGACGGTTCTGATAGTGCAGGTAGTAAGCGTGTTCCCAGACATCCAGGCCCAGAATCGGGGTCAGGCCGTCGGAAATGACGGAGTCCTGGTTGGCAGTGCTGGTGACGACCAGCTGGCCCTGTTTGTCGACAGCCAGCCATGCCCAACCGCTACCGAAACGGGTGGTGGCTGCGGCGTTGAACTTTTCCTTCAGCTGGGCAAAAGAGCCAAAGGTGGCGGTGATGGCATCACCCAGTGCACCGGTGGGCTCACCACCCCCTTCAGGGCTCATGACCAGCCAGAACAGGCTGTGGTTGGCATGACCGCCACCGTGATTACGGATGGCACCACGAATGGCTTCAGGGATGGCATTCATGTCTTCCAGCAGTTTCTCTACTGGCAGAGCTTGCAGATCAGGATAGTCTGACAGGGCCGTGTTCAGACCATTAACGTAAGTCTGATGATGCTTGGAGTGGTGGATCTCCATGGTGCGTGCATCAAGATGAGGTTCCAGAGCGTCGTAGGCGTAAGGCAAGGAAGGAAGAGTATGAGACATGCTGTGCTCCTGCGTGCGAAGGTATCGCTCAGTGAATAGAGGGTCACTGGTGACCCAGTGGCGGTATTGACCGCCGGGCAGGGAAGTATTTAACGCTAATAATAATGATTATCAACTGTTTTATCTGTTTGAATTGAAAGGCGACACGCTGGTGTCAGATTGCGAACGGTGGAGGTCTGAACTGCAGATTTAAAAAAGTCTCAGGGAGAGGAAGAGGTTGATCGGATTGCGAGTCGGGTTCGGGGTGATGCCGAGATTTCGAGGCTGGTTGCCTGTTCTGGTAACCAGCCTGCGGGGAGGGCAATCGCGCTGAGCCGGTTAGGCCAGCACTTTCAAACCGACGACGGAAATGACCAGTAGCAGCAGGCATGCTGCTTTCAGCAGAGTAACGGTTTCGCCCAGCAGCAACATGCTCATCAGTGCCGTTCCGGCGATGCCGACGCCACACCAGACAGCATAAACGGTGCTCAGGGGTAAGTGAGCCATGGCTTTGGTCATTAGCGTGAAGCTCAGACCGGCCATCAGGATAAAGCCAAAGGTCGGCCATATTCTGGTCAGCCCTTCGGACATTTTGAGGAAATAGGTAAAGCCTACCTCGGCCATACCGGCCAGCAGCAAACAGAACCAGGGATTCATTTTTTCTACCTCTGCCCGCGAAAGTAAGCCGGGCCATGACTTCCCGAAGACACCGGAGTGGTGTCTGCCTGAGAATTTGTCTTTCTGGAAAGATATGCTAGCGATAGTTTATCTTTCTGGCAAGATAAATAACCTTTGCAGATTGCAACCTCATGACAGATGAGGTGATTGGCCTGCCCATTTATAGTTGTCCGAGACCAGAAGAGAGAGCACAGATACCTGATGAAGACACATGCACCGGTCGAAACGCTCATTGAGCTGGTGTCGAAATCCTGGCCCCAGGCCCTGCACGCCAAAGCCCCCGGCGTCTGGTCGGTCTATCGTACCTACGACTCACTGATTGCTGCCTATGCCAACGCCATTGCTCCACTGGGGCTGCAGGTCGCCGACGCCGAGGCGCTGGCGGCACTGCGCTCACAGGGTGAGCCTTACATGCTCAGCCCAACCCAACTGTGCTACTTCATGCTGATCAGCTCTGGCGGCCTGACCAAAGTACTCAAACGTCTGGAAGCACAGGAGTGGGTGGAGCGTGTGCCGAACCCTGATGATGGGCGCAGCCAGCTGGTGAAGTTGGCTGCGAAGGGCATTGATGTGCTTGAGGAAGCTGTCATTGCCGTTGCAGCGGTTGAAAAGCAGAGCATGGCCGGTATAACCCAGGAAGAGCATGATCAGTTGCAGCGCCTGCTGGCCAGGATGGCGGCTAATCTCAATCAGGAGCCAACTGGCTGCTAGAAGGTGTGCACGATCGGCTGCGCGTCAGCCAGATCGCGTTGCAAACGCCAGGTATCCTTTATCGCCAGTAATATCATGAGTAAGCGGCGCTTCCTCGGCGCTTTTGCCTTGTCTGGCGCTGGCTTGCGAGAGCGTGAACGTGTTCTGACGTGCGGCAGAACAACAGCAACGAATTTGAAAGCAAGACGCGGAGTGAGTCACCTTCTTGCTATGCGTAGGCTGAAGGGGTGTTTGCCAGAGGATCAATACCATGTCTGCGTCTACTGAAAAATCTCACGCCAGTGTCACCGCCCCTACTGCTGCCGAGCGTCGCTTGCAAAAACGTTTGCAGACCGAGGCGGATCCACGCTGGCAACAGGTAGTGAGTCGCGATAAAGCGGCCGATGGGCAGTTTTACTACAGCGTGGCAACGACCGGCGTCTATTGTCGTCCCAGCTGCGCGGCCCGGACGGCCAGAGCGGAAAACGTTGATTTTTTCCTGACTACCCGTCAGGCAGAGCAGGCTGGCTTTCGCCCCTGCAAGCGCTGCAAGCCTGATCAGCCTTCGCTGGATATGCAGCAGATGGAAAAGGTGGCGCAAGTGTGCCGCCTGATCAAGGAGGCAGAACATGAGCCCTCACTGGACACGCTGGCCGCTACTGTCGGGCTGAGCGTGTTTTACCTGCATCGTCTGTTCAAACGTCTGACTGGCCTGACTCCCAGAGAGTTTGCCGCCGGGGTACGGGCAGAACGTATGCGAACTGCATTACAGGACGAAGCCAGAGTGACGGATGCCATTTATCAGGCGGGTTATCAGTCCAGCAGTCGATTTTATGAACGTGCTGATCAGCTGCTGGGTATGACGCCCAGTCGCTACCGTGCTGGCGGCAAGGATACTCTGATTCGCTTTG
The DNA here is from genome assembly GCF_003194385.1 of Pokkaliibacter plantistimulans. GTDB lineage: Bacteria > Pseudomonadota > Gammaproteobacteria > Pseudomonadales > Balneatricaceae > Pokkaliibacter > Pokkaliibacter plantistimulans. Next base: position 88,460 of record NZ_LAPT01000020.1, on the reverse strand, counting down.
CACTGGCCCAGTGTTCGCTGGGTGCCCTGCTGGTGGCGGGCAGTGACAAGGGCCTGTGTGCTATCTGGCTGGGAGATGATGCCGAGCGGCTGCTGTTGCAGCTGCAGGAAGCGTTTCCGGCTGCGGAGCTGATCGGTGCCGATGCCGAGTTCGAGCAGTGGGTGGCACAGGTTGTCGGCATGGTCGAGCAACCAGCGGTCGGCATCAGCTTGCCGCTGGATATTCGCGGCACGGCTTTTCAGCAGCGGGTGTGGCAGGCGTTGCTGCAGATTCCTGTCGGGCAGACCCTGAGTTACAGCGAAGTGGCGCAACGTATCGGTTCACCCAAAGCCGTGCGTGCGGTCGCCAGTGCCTGTGCGGCCAATATGCTGGCCGTGGCCATCCCTTGCCATCGGGTTGTACGTAATGATGGCAGTCTGTCCGGCTATCGCTGGGGGCTGGAGCGCAAAGCCCGGCTGCTGCAGCAAGAGCAACAGGGCAGTGATGTACCCTGACGGCAAGCCAGTTCCTCTCTCCATTTTTCCAGTAAGCAGGTGCCTATGGCGGTGACATCGAACAAACAAGGTGCTGCGATGCAGCTCTGCATGGCATTGCCGGAGAACTTTCGTCGGCAGGACTTTCTGGCCTTTCATCGTCGTGATGCTGATCAGTTGTCGGAGCATGTCACTGAAGACAGCCTGCTGAAAGGCGTAGTCTGGCAGGGGCAACCTGCCTGCCTGAGCCTGTTTTTCACTGAGCGGAATGTCTCCGTCACACTGGATGCCGACACGGCATGGTCTGCCGATGGGCAGCGCACCCTTGAGGCCTGGGTCGGGCATATGCTGGGGCTCACTCAGCCGGTGGCGCATTTCGAGCAGCGTTTTGCTGCTGATCCTGTTGTGGGGTCATTGCTGCAGCGTCAGGCTGGGCTGCGCGTACCGCAATCCGCCAGCGCATTTGAGGCGGTTGCCTGGGCCATCATTGGCCAGCAGATCAGCGTCAGTGTGGCCATTGCTGTACGGCGTAAGCTGATTCAGCACGCCAGCCTGCTGCATGCGTCAGGGTTGTATTGCCATCCTGATGCGCAGACGGTGGCCGGTATGGATGAGGAGCAACTGAAGGCGCTGGGATTCTCCCGCAGCAAGGCGGTGGCCTTGCTGGGTGTAGCCAGAAACGAGGAGCTGGTCGCGCTGCTGGCTCAGCCAGTGGCCACGGCTGAGCAGGCTGAAGCGGTTAGCAGTCGCCTGCTGGCAGTGAAAGGAATTGGCCCCTGGACCGTCAGCTATGCGCTGTTGCGCGGCTTTGGCTGGCTGGATGGTTCGCTGCACGGCGATGTGGCGGTACGGCGCAATCTGCAGCAGTTGCTGCAGCGTCCGGAAAAATTATCCGATAAGGAAACGGCAGAGTGGCTGCGGGCCTTCTCACCGTGGCGCGCCCTGATGGCCGCCCATCTGTGGGCACAGCAGTCCAGTGCCGGATATTGAACTGAACCCCTGCACGCAAAAGCAGAAACAGAATCCCAAAACAAAGAAGCAGTGACCGATTGGCCACTGCTTTTGGCTTCCTGATATGGCTCAGGCGTCGTGGTTGGCGCTGTTAGCCGCCTCCTCACGTCGCCGTTTGACTTCATAGGCGATGGCCAGCAGTACGGTAATACTGATCATGACCAGACCCAGTGCGTTCACCGCAGGGGTGAGCCCGGTTCTGACCTTGGACGCGATATAAACGGTCAGGGTGGTGTCGTAGCCTTTGACGAACAGGGTGGTGTTGTAGTTCTCAAAGGACTGCAGAAAGGCGATGACCGCTGCCGAAATGATCGCGGGCTTGAGATAGGGCAGCATGATACGGCGGAAAATCTGCCAGTGACTGGCTCCCAGACTCAGGGCAGCCTGTTCCAGCGTACGATCAAAACGCTGCAGGCGGGCCAGTACCATCAGCATGATGTAAGCGGCGATAAAGGTCGTCTGGGCGATGACCGTCAAAAAGATACCGCCGGTGACATCCAGACCTTTCCAGAAAATCAGCGTTGAGATACCGATGATGACTCCGGGTGTCAGGAGAGGAGACATCATCAGGGAGTACACAAAGGTTTTGCCTTTACCTTCCACCGTTGACAGAAACAAGGCGCAGGCGACACCGATCGGCAGTGCCACGATCATTACGCCCGCGGCAACCCAGACGCTGTTGCCCAGCGCCTGCCACATACCTTCGTCCTGCCACAGGGCATCGAACCATTTAAGGGTAAAACCCTTCCACGGCATGATGGTGGGGAAACGGCTGTCGTTGAAGGTGGCCGTTGACATGATGATCAGCGGAATAAACAGGTAGATGAAAAACAGGGTCAGGTATGCACGGATACCCCATTTGAGCAGGCTTTGTGAACTCATTTGGCGATGTCCCCCAGACCGACCTTGAACACTTTCATCACCAGTCCGATAAAGCCGATGCAGAGAATCAGCAGCAGGAATGCGTAGGCTGCGCCCTGGTTCCAGTTACCCCCTTCAAAGAACCAGTTGTAGATGATCTGGGTGAACCAGCGGCTGCCCGGTGAACCCAGCAGTGCAGGGACGGCGTAGCTGCCTGCAGCCAGCATGAAGGTCATGATGCAGCCCGTGGCGATACCGGGTTTGGCATGCGGGATGATGATGCGCAGATGGGTTTTGGCCCAGCTGGCGCCGAGATTTCGTGCGGCACGAATCTGATTGGCATCAAGGCTTTCCAGCGCGTTATACAGCGGGAAGATCATGAACAGAATATAGGCATAGACCATCCCCACCATGACGCCGCCATTTCCAGACAGAAAGCGCAATGGCCGGTCGATCAGCCCCAGTGCCTGCAACATGGCGTTGAGTGGTCCGTTGTAGGCAAGAATGATGTACCAGGAGAAGGTACGCAGGATTTCATTGATCCAGAAGGGAATGATTAGCAGCAACAGACACAGTGCCGCTTGTTTGGGGGTCGCCACCTTGGCCAGATAGAACGCCAGTGGGTAACTGACGACCAGCGTCAGTGCGGTGACCATGACACTGGACCAGATGGTCTTGAAGAAGATGCCGAGGTGGATCTTGTTGTTGAACAGGGTGACGTAATTGACCAGCGAATAGCTGTCTTTAGGGCCGCCGATTTCACTGGGCAGCAGGTTGGGGCGGAAAGAGTAGTCCACCATCAGCAGCTGCGGCAGGATCACCAGTGCTATCAGCCACACCAGCAGCAGGGCAGCGATGCCTACGCTGATAGGTGTACCGAAGCGATTGCAGAGTTGCTTAAACATGCGCGCCTCCGACAACGATGGCCTCGCTGGGCTGATAGTTGAAACTGACCTCGGCACCTGGTGTCAGGTCGGCCATATAGGCGTCGGTGTTCAACTGTACCCGCACTCCCTGCTGGTTGGCGTGCAGTCTGGCATCCATCATCACGAACGAGCCTTCAAAGTTCAGCTCATTGATGGTCATACGCAGACTCTGCGGTGTGTCTGCTTCACAGCGACGCAGATACTCCGGGCGCACAAACAGACAGGCTTCTTCACCGACCTTCAGCGACTGGCGAGTGGTGCCTGTCAGCTGGCCAAGCGGGCCGCAATCCAGTGACACGCGGTCATCTTCGACGCTACTGACCTTGCCGGTCAGCTTGTTGTTTTCGCCTACGAACGACGCGGCAAACACGGTTTGCGGATAGCGATACAGCGTCATCGGATCGGCAACCTGTTGCAGCTTGCCCGCCGACATGACGGCGACACGGTCCGACATGGTCAGGGCTTCACCCTGATCGTGGGTGATGTAGATGAAAGTGATACCGGTTTTGCGCTGGATCTCTTTCAGCTCGGTGCGCATGTGCTGACGCAGTTTGAGGTCGAGTGCTGACAGTGGTTCATCCAGCAGCAGTACTCTGGGCTCTACTGCCAGCGCGCGGGCAATGGCGATACGTTGCTTCTGGCCGCCGGACAGCTCAGCCACTTTTTTCTTGCCGCTGTCGGGCAGGGCTACCAGATTGAGCAGGCGATCAGATACCTTTTTGCGTTCACTTCTGGCAACACCACGGACTTCAAGGCCAAATTCGATGTTTTCAGCCACGGTCATCAACGGGAACAGGGCCAGGTTCTGGAAAATCATGGAGGTGGGGCGCTTGTTGGCGGGTACATTACGCATATCCTCGCCACCAATGCGAATGGCACCTTCTGTGGGAGAGAGGAAGCCGCTGACCATATTGAGGATGGTGGTTTTGCCACATCCGGAGGGGCCGAGGAAGCTGAAAAATTCACCTGACTCAATTTTCAGATCAGTGCGGGATACAGCAGTGAAGTCGCCAAAACGCATCACTATCTGATCCAGATGAACACTACTATCCATATTTCCGTTCTCTACTCTCACCAAGGTTGTTGCCAGGGTCGTGTGTGGCAGGTGGGGAACGCTGCCTGACCCGATGTCTAGATCATCCTGTCGCCTGCTGCGGCGAAACCGGGTGTCATGTTGGCAATGCGGCGATGTGAACTATTTCGCCGATGGTTATCTTGTTATGGGCAAAATCATTACAGGTACTGCGAAGTACTCCTCCGCTCGATGAGCAGAGGAGCCGGATGAGGTATCAGATTACGCGGCGGCTGATACCGGGTCAGGCAGATCAGGCTGCCAGATAACGGTCCTGATACTCGTTGCGCAGAGCGACGTACCATGGATCCTGGATGGGCCACCACCACAGGTTCTTCAGATCGGCATCGCTGTAGGAGTCGGTGAAGAATTTCTTGGTGGCTTCTGGCAACAGCTCTGCGGCACCTTTGGAGGTGGAGTTGTAGCCAGTGGACTTGACAAACATGGCACCAGCGTCGGGGGTGTAGTACCAGTTGATGAACTCGTACACGCTATCGACGTTGTTGGCATTTTTGGGAATGACGAAGCCTTCCATCCACGCTAGTGCACCCTCTTTGGGGGCTGCGTAGGCAATGGGCTCACCTTCTGACTGCAGTTTGAAGGCAGTGCTGTCCCAGGTCTGGCCGATGATGGCGCCGTTGGTGCGGAAAGCACCTTGCGCTTCGTTTTCGGTCGACCAGAACTGAGCAATCATGCCTTTGTGTTCGATGGCGACCTTGAGGATCACATCAAAGTTGGCACGCATGGCTTTTTCATTCTTGTACGAGTCCAGCAGCGGGAAGGGCAGTTTTCCGGCCTTTTCCAGCCACAGGCCGATACCTACCAGAGCAGAGTGACCACGGACGGTAACGCCCTGGCCAATCTCGGGATTCCACAGATCACCGTAGCTGATGTTGTTGCGATCGAGCTTGGTTTTCTCGGTGTTGTAGGTGATGGCTTCGGTACCCCAGTCAGACGGAGCGAAGTAACGCTCGCCTTTGACGACTCCACCCACTTCAGAACCGCTGATGGCGCTGTCCAGGCAGCCTTCCCATTTGATGCGTTTGGTGTCCAGTGGCTGGACCAGACCAAAATCAACATAGCCAGGAACACGGTCAACGGTTGGCATGATGATGTCAAAGCCACTGCCATCGGTAGCGCGCAGGCTGTTCATCAGCTCGTCGTTGGTACCGTAGGGAGTGAAAGTAGCGTTGATGCCGGTTTTGGCTTTGAAGTCAGCCAGCATCTCATCAGTGATATAGCCAGCCCAGGCATAGATGCGCAGCTCTTTGGAAGCGGCATAGGATTTGTTGATATAGAAGGGTGCAGAGGCGACTGCACCGGCTGCCAGGGCGCCCTGCACGAAGCGACGACGGGAAATGCTCATACCATACTCCTGTAGAGAAGATTAGTTTTATCGGTCTACAACCACTGACAAGTGGGCCATACGGATTCTGATTCCAAAGCAATACCATGAAGAATGTATGACAGTCCTGAGAAATTACCCATAAAAGTGATGCGTTCGCGCGCTGTTTGGCGCAAATAAATAGATAGGAGTCGCTTTTGAAAATATTTTCCTCGACTTAAAAACCCTGTTTATTTCGTATGAAAATTAGAACAAGGTTTTTAAGTTTCATACGAGTGTTTTTTAATGTGAGTTTTGGCGGCTTTTTGTGGGACTGCGGGTAGCAAAAAAGACGGAAGCGTTCCCTAACCTCTTTCCTGGATGAATAACAGGGCTAGAGTGCTGGCAAAGTGCGGCTCAGGCGCAGTGTCGCCAGAGGATGGGCTGCATATTTATCCTCTGCTTGAAAGTGGTATTGGTTAGAAATGGCATGGGGTAAATACGAAGTGGGCAGAGACGTTTTTAAGGTCAAAAGTACTGAAGTGTGACATAGCGATCACTGTAAATCGTTAAAGTAAGGCCAGTTTGCGCCTATCTGCGGCTAGTCAGATCGAGTTTTTGAATCATTGATAAAAATACTTATAAAAAAGATAATCGTTCTCGTTAACTTTGTTTCAGGCGAGATACGAATCCCCATGATGCTGTTCCCCAGACCTTCTTTGATTGCGCTAGCTGTGCTTGCTGCTCACACTTCTGTTCATGCCGATACCTTGCAACTGGATACGCTCTCTGTGCAGGCCGATGTGGAAGCCAGTTCCACAGTGAAAAGTGCTGCTGGCGATGACAGTCAGGCGTTGACAGTGAATGCCGTTGATCAGAACAAGATCGAAGCCATACAGCCTCGTAATCTGTCTGATGCCATTGATACCCTGCCGGGCATTCAACAAGCGGGGACGAACAACTCTGATTACGTATCACGTGGTTTTGCCCTGACACGCGACAATATGAAGATGGACGGTATGAATGCCTGGGTGCTCAAGGATCAACAGATACCGCTGATTCTTGTGGACCGGGTGGAAGTCCTCAAAGGCGTTGGCTCAATGTACTACGGCAGTCAGGAGCCGGGTGGCGTCGTCAATATCATTACCAAGAAGCCGCAGGCGGAAAGTTACCACGAAATCAATGTGGAAGGGGGTGGCTGGACGTCCTCTTCGACAGGCAAGGGATGGGGAGACAAGAATGTCTCGTTTGACTCGACCGGGACAATCAGTAGCCACCCTTCATTGCTTTACCGGGTGGTGGGGGAGTATGTCGATAGTCAGGGTTTTCGTGACGACGAAAAACGCAGTGGCTATTTCTTCGCGCCAATGCTGACCTGGCAGATTGATGACAAACAGTCGCTGACCGCGCAGGTGGAAGTCACCAGATATCACTACAACTATCAGTCAGGCCTGGTTGCGCCAGGGGCTGATATTCACCGTATTGCTGCCATCACAACTAACTATCTGGGGCCACAGAACTACGCTACTGACGAGGGTATTGCCGCATCTCTGAGCTATGAACGTGAGCTGGCAGCCGGGTGGAAGAATGTCACCAAATGGCGCAGCGTCTGGCACAAGGACGAGCGCGAAAATTTTGACATCAGCAGTGTGAGCGATGATGCCAGCCCGACAGTCGCTCGTTATTACCGCCATCTTTATAACCAGCAGAAGAATCACTCGCTCGATTCTTACTTCACCGGAGAAGTAACAACGGGCCAGCTGTTGCATCGATTGACCCTGGGCGGCACATACGCCTACACGCAAAATGATTTCAATCGCCTGGCGTGGGGCAGTGCCGACAACGCTTTGAGTCTGGATGTCTATCAACCGGCAAAGAGCTATATCGATACCAGTTCCATCAGCAGCGGTGCTGGTTCACATCGTATTTACACCTACGACACATACAGCCTGTATGCACAGGATGTGATTGGGCTGACGGATCGCTGGGATGTGCAGCTAGGTGGGCGTTATGACTGGCAGCACCGAGAGTATGAGAGCCTCGCTTACACCAATGCTAAGGGTAAATATGTAGCTGGTTCATACACTGAGGCTGACAAAGACTATTTCACACCCACGTTGGGCACCAGTTATCGGCTTACCGACAGTATCCGGTTGCATACCTCTTATTCTGAGTCATATGAAACAAGTGCCGTCGATAAGACGGATGTAAACGGCAATAACTTTGAGCCGGAGACTGGTAAGCAGTATGAAGTGGGCTTACATGTGCAGCCTGCTACTAACTGGAATGCGGATCTTGTGCTATTCAATATTGAAAAGCGCAATGTAATTGTGACCGACAGTGATGGTGATGATGCGGCTCTGGGTAAGGTTCGTAGCAGAGGTGCTGAACTGAGCCTGGGCTGGCAGCCTGACCAGAACTGGAATCTGCAGGCGAGTTATACCTTACTGCATACGCGCGTGCTGGAAGGGGATCAGGACACCAGTGACTCGGAAGAGGGGAATGAGTTTATCAACTCGCCTCACCAGCAAATGGTGTTGCAGGCACAGTACCGTGCGAGCAGTGATTTGACTCTGGGAGCACTGTGGCTGGCACAGGGGCGCCGCTATGGTAGTACCGATAACCAGTTGGTGTTGCCAGGTTACAGTAGGCTTGATCTGACCGCGGACTACCAGATCGATAAGAACACCAGCGTGGTGCTATCGGTCAAGAATGCGTTGGATAAGCAATACTACGTTTCTGCTGACAGTGAGACAGCCGTATATGCGGGTGATCCTCGCTATATTTCTGCAAGGCTGAAATACGTGTTCTGATTTTTTGCGTGGGCGACATGCTCTTTGGCAAGGGCATGTCGCACTAAACAGCGCGCAAGGGGTAGATGGCAAGAATCTACTGCAGCTTTCAGATGAGGGTATTTGGGGCGGTTACAACAGCGGGCTTATGACTTCTGGATTGCGAGACTTGAGATATAACAAGGAGAGTTTTCAGCATAGTCCCCCCACCAGGACTCGAACCTGGATCTGCCCCTTAGGAGGGGGCCGTTCTATCCTGTTGAACTATGGGGAGTCAGAACGAGCGCTTTTATATCAATGATTTATATGGCTTTCAAGCCCATACTAGCCAAATGTATCGTGAGGATGCACAGAGCAGGTCGATTCAGACATGAATTACAGAAATGGTGTAGTGGGATAGGTTATTGATTTTGCTGGCAGGTCTGATTCACGCCTTGCCCAGTACATGACTCGCTGCATGATGCGTAGCCTTGCCGCTGGGTGAGTAAACCTGTTTGTCTTGCTGATGACCTTTCAGAATATCGAGGTACTTGGTTGTCACGCTAAGAGTGCGCCCTACAACGGTATTGTTGATATCCGTTTGGCGTTTGCACTCTCCTAAAAGACTTTCCATTGCAGATAACTCTTGCTCGATCGCAGCCTTGTCTTTGAGATCAGCAATCGCTGAAAGAAAGCCGCTACGAGAAAATTCGTTGCCACGATTCTTAACCCAGCTACTTCTGGTGTCGTGGTTTGTTTCCAGACTATGAATAAGTAACTCTTTATGGTCGACGCATTGTGCAAAGGCGTCGAGGTTACGGGCACGCAAATATGATCTTTCCTGAAGCGTTGCTTCCAGAATCTGCTGGAGGAGCGTGTTAGCTTCCTTCATCAACTCAAGTATTTGCATGGTTAAGTAACCTGTCAGCCGAACATGTCGTCAAGGTCAAGCATCTTGTTGGCGATGCTCTGAGAATTAACACTATAGCTGCCATCCGCAATTGCAGATTTGATCCGATCCACTTTCTCCTGATCTACATCAGGTAACTGTCGAACCTGGTCTTCGATGCTCTGCATGGACTTGGCTTCTGAACTGAGCTCAACCTTGTCGCTACTACTTTTCCCTTCGTTATCAACATCTGCAGACTTCTGTTGAGTAGAAGACTGAGACTTGACTCTCGACGTAGTAGCTTGGTTAACACCCAGACCATTGATGTCTATCGACATGATGATCTCCTTAACAAACTAGCATTTACGAATCTGTTATCGACAACGCTATAGAGAACTTTAGAAAAATATTCACGATTTTTGCCCATTCAGTATACCCGATGTCGTCAGGGCAGTAACCCGTCAGTATCCGATGCCAACGGCTTGGGGGCCAATTACTTTGGCTTGAATTTTGCGCTGCGAGGCATTGTTGATGACGGTGATGCTGTCCCCTTCTTGCCCATCACTCAACGCTGTGCCCTGAGTCGTGATCTCGGCTGCACCGGCTTTGGCGCGAATGGTCACGACATCTCCTTTCTTTACTAGCAAAGGCGGTACCAACATCTCTGGACTTAATACCGCATTGGCACTTAGGTGGCGCTTTCCCGTCATGCCAAGCACATCATCAATTTTTTGATAGTACTGTCTTCTGAGGCTGGAAACATCGCGCTCCTCCAGCCGTACATCGTCTTTGGTGACCGGTTGTCCCCTACTGAGATTGCGGCTGAGGATAACGATATCCTGATACAGCTTAATAGTGGCTGGTACGTAGATGGCCCAGGGGGTTGGACCAGGACAGCTTACCTTGACATGCACCCGCCCAATCCAGTCATCTGCATTTGATTCCACCTTCAGTGGCTTGTTGCAGTCAGAGAAGGCCAGGCGTGGATCTATCGTGTCGACAGAGACTTCAATGCGCCCCGTTACCAGAGTGTTTTGTCTCGTCATCTGTTCGCCAATAAAAATCATGACCGCGTTTGATATCTTGTCAGCGCGTACGGCAGCACTGGCTAATGAAGAAAACACCATTGCTACTAAAAACAGAATGTGCACCAGTAGTTGAGAAAATTGCATGTAACTTCCACTTAGGTGTTTATAATTACTGAAATTCTCGCAGATCGTATTCAGGCCAGCAATTTAGGTGCTGCGTCTAAGATCCATCAAGAGGTTGTGGCATGAACCAGAACTCCTATCAAGCACCGGATATGTCGTCGCAGGATTTTGCGGCATTCAAAGACTATCTGGAGAAGGCATGTGGGATCCTGCTCGGAGAGAATAAGCAATACCTGGTCAAAAGCCGCTTGAGTAAATTGATGGCAGAACATCGCTTTGCCAGCTTGGGTGAGTTGTTGAAGCGCTTGCAGAGCAGTGCATTTTCAGGGTTGCGACAGGAAGTCATCAATGCAATGACCACCAATGAAACGTTGTGGTTCAGAGATATTCATCCTTACACTATTATTCAAGAAAGAATTCTGCCTGAATTGGATGAGAAAGGCAGAGGACAGACGTTGAAAATCTGGTCTGCTGCCTGTTCTACAGGGCAAGAGCCTTATTCTCTGAGCATGTTGGTTGATGAGACAAAGCAAAAGCGTCTCGGTAGCTTGCGCGGCGATGTTCGTATCACTGCGACAGATATTTCTACAGCGGTCTTGGAGCAGGCCAAAGCTGGAAAGTACGAGTCTCTGGCACTGGGGCGGGGCTTGTCACCTGAGCGTTTGAAGCGGTTCTTCAGCCAGTGCTCAGACGGCTCATGGGAAGTCAAGCGGGAGATCAAACAGCGCGTTGATTTCAAAACACTCAACCTGAAAGACAGTTATTCGATGTTGGGTCGTTTTGATCTGGTGTTATGCCGAAACGTACTGATCTACTTCTCTCCAGAACTAAAGCAGGACATTCTGCGTCGTATACATAAAACTTTGCAGCCAGGTGGCTACCTCATGGTGGGTGCATCTGAGGCTGTGACTGGCCTGAACGATATTTATGAAATGGTGCAGTGCAGTCCAGGGATTATTTATCGAGCGAAGTAATCTGTTGCCCAAATAATCTAAAGGGCATTCCCTGAAAATACGTATCTCCTTTTCTTCTAAAAGCAGCGCGCTGGTAGTTCAGTGGCTGCTTTTTACATTTTATCTTCCTTCTTTTGGCACATAGTTTGCTCTTTTTAAATCAGTAATGATTGTTGAGAGGTGCAGGTTATGGCTATCGGTTTTGACCAGGCTCTGGGGATTCACGCTGACGCGCTGCTGTATCGCGCCAAGCGAGCCGAAGTATTGGCCAATAATCTCGCCAACGCTGACACTCCAAACTTTAAAGCCCGAGATTTGGACTTCTCGGCGTTCTTAGACCGTGCTAACGAAGCGGCAAGTTCTGTCACACTACGGCAAACCAATGCCATGCACTTTGCCGGTGAGGCCGGATCGATGATGGATGACCAGCTTCTTTATCGTGTGCCGGTGCAGCCTGCGGTCGATGGCAACACGGTTGATCCCGAGGTAGAGAAGTCTAACTTTATGGAGAACGCCATGGATTATCAGGCAAGTTTCATGTTCCTGAATAAGAAATTTGTCGGCCTCAGTAATGCTATTAAGGGAGGTCAATAATCCATGTCGCTGAATAATATTTTCTCGATTGCGGGCTCAGGAATGAGTGCTCAGTCGGTTCGTCTGAATACAACCGCAAGTAATATTGCCAACGCTGACAGTGTCAGCAGTAGTGTTGATCAAACCTATCGGGCGCGTGAACCCGTGTTTGCTGTTGCATTGAATCAGTCTCTTGAAAATCAGGGGTTTGATTATGACAACATGCCTGCCAGCGAAGCGGGCGAGGGTGTAAAGGTATTGGGTATTGTCGAAAGTGAGGCGCCGTTACGTCAGGTCTACAACCCCAATAGTCCAATGGCCAATGAGGATGGCTATGTTTTTTATCCCAACGTCAATGTAGTGGAAGAAATGGCCAACATGATGTCCGCTTCCCGGTCATTCCAGGCCAATGTTGAAATAATGAACACCGCTAAAACAATGATGCAACGCGTATTGACGCTGGGTCAGAGCTAAGGTTGAGGAATAGATTATGAGTAGCAGTGGCGTTAGCGGCCTTGGCAATAGCTTGAGTACAACATCAAGCACCAGCACTAGTAGTAGCTCTGACACGTCGCTTGATTCGGATATGTTCATGCAGCTGATGATTGCTCAGCTGAAGAATCAGGACCCAACCAGTCCGACGGATACGTCAGAATACATGTCACAGCTTGCATCGCTGTCTACGGTGGAGCAGCTGACTAACCTTAATGATTCGGTATCAGAGCTTCAGACGTCATTGCAGTCCAATCTTGCGCTGCAGGCCTCTTCAATGGTTGGGCGGACGGCCTACGTGGAGAGCGACTCTGCTGATCTGGATACTGCCGGCGGAACGGTAAAGGGGATGCTGGATTTGGATAGTTCAGCCTCCGATGTCTCGGTGGGAGTCTATAACTCTTCTGGAGTGCAGGTTGATACCATTGATCTTGGTAATCTGTCTTCCGGCGAGAATGCGTTCACCTGGTCACCTGACACGAGTATTGCAGGTGGGACTTACTACTTCGTGGCTCAGGGTACTGCTGGCTCGACAAGTACCAGCCTGACTACCTACATGGGGCAAAATGTTGATTCAGTCAGCATCAGTAATGGCTCTATGACACTTAACCTTGGCAATGGCGATACCGCCTCCATGTCTGATGTAAAGCGGATATCCTAAGGAGTAACCTATGTCTTTCTCGACTGCTATTACTGGTCTTAAGGCCGCCTCTACAGACCTGGATGTTCGCGGCAACAACATTGCAAACGCCAGCACTACTGGTTTCAAATCGTCCCGTGCCGAATTTGGGGATATATACGCATCCAATGTCGCAGGTGGCGGTTCAACGAACGTTACTGGAAATGGCGTCCGTGTTCAGGACATACAGCAAAGCTTTGCTTCCGGTACCATTGAATCAACCAGCAACAACTTAGACCTGGCCATTGATGGAGAAGGCTTTTTTCAACTTAAAAATAGTGCTGGCCAAGTGACATATACGCGCTCTGGCGCTTTTGAGCTGGTCCCTGAATCGGGAACGTCCAACACGGCAAGTGTAAACAGTGTACTGCGTTCCAACAGTGGTTCTGCTGTTCAAGGGCGTCTCTATAACGATGATGGCGTACTGGTCGGGAGTGAGCAGAATATAACGATTTCTGCCGCTGATAAAACCAGTGCACCTTCAGCGACGTCCAGCGTAGCACTGAGTGTGCAAATCGATTCCAGCCTTGATCCGGATAATCTGCGCACCCCTTACGACCCCACAGATTCATCAACGTATTCATACGGCACTACCCAGACTGTCTACGATAGCCTCGGCAATACCCAGACCCTGGCTTATCAGTTTGTTGAAGTGTCTGATCCTAACGATCCCAGTGCAACTGACGACACGACCTATTACACCGTGCACGTGCTGCGCATAGAAGATGATGGCTCCTACACAGAGCTGCCTGTAGGCATGCAGGATAGCGGAACCACTAATGCGACGACCTATGATCCGAGCTCTAGTAACCTGATTTACGCGTTTGATCGTTCTTCGGGCACATTAACAGGTATTGGTGTTGGTTCTGTTGCCGCTGGCACTACTGGCACTGCACCTGTGTTCACTGATGCAACAGGTCAGGGCATGCAAAGTGCGACTAGTTCGACTTCTCCGCTGGTTTATATCGGTAATGTTGACCCTACCGTTGCGGCGGTAACCACGTTCCCGTCGACGGCTGACATTGATGAACTGGTCTCCTTCGACTCTTCCGGAACAACGCAGTACTCCAGTGACTCTCTGGTGAAAACTACCAGTCAGAATGGATATGCTTCCGGCTCGCTGACAGGAGTCAGCTTTGAAGAGGACGGTGATCTGGTAGCCAGCTATTCAAATGGTCAGTCGAAAAAGATCGCCCAGATTCAAGTTTATACCTTTGATAACCCACAAGGGTTGAAGGCGGCTGGTGATACTGAGTGGGTAGCAACCGCAGATTCTGGTGTGGCAGTGGGTAATCCACCTGGCGTGGGCTTGAACGGTAGCCTGGTCTCTGGCTCTTTGGAGTCATCCAACGTTGATCTGTCTGAGGAACTGGTGGGCCTGATTATCGCCCAGCGTAACTATCAGGCTAACTCCAAGACGCTGGAAACGCAGAACACCATCAACCAGACCATACTCAATATCTAAGTTCAGTCATTCTGGACTTCTTCTGAATAGAGACCCCGGCTTGCCGGGGTTTCTTGTTTCTGGGTCTGCTCATCTGCAGTTACCGCTCGCATCGTTCGACACACCTCTCCTGTTGTAGCCAACCAATAACGCAATTTTGCGCCATTTTTCTCCTTACTCTTGGATTGTTGTGCTTTGAATATTAGTATATTCAAATATTGATATAAGCATATTCCATTTTGTTTTGTTGGAGGTGTCGACGATGAGAGGCCCTGTAGTTACTCCATTTTTTGATGAGTCTACTTTCACCTTTAGTTATCTGGTCAGGGATCCAGACTCCACCAGCTGTGCCATCATTGACTCTGTGCTCGACTTTGACTACGCGGCAGGGCGAACCAGCGTTTCGTCGGTTAAAGCCATGCTGGACTTCGTCAAACTGCATGGATTGAGCGTCGAGTGGATTCTTGAAACCCATGTGCATGCAGATCATCTGTCGGCGGCGCCTTACCTGAAGGAGCATACGGATGGGCGCATAGGGATCGGCAGCCACATTACTGTAGTACAGGAAACCTTCGGTAAAGCGTTCAATGCTGGTGCCGAGTTCACCCGGGATGGCAGCCAGTTTGATCACCTGTTCACTGATGGTGAGTCATTCAAGGTAGGAACTCTGGCAGCGACTGCGCTGCACACCCCTGGCCATACACCGGCCTGCATGACCTACGTCATCGGTGATGCTGCATTTGTCGGTGACACCCTGTTCATGCCTGACTATGGGACCGCGCGCTGTGATTTCCCCGGAGGAGATGCAGCCACTCTGTTTCGCTCCATCAATAAAATATACGCCCTGCCTGCAGATACTCGTCTGTTCATGTGCCATGACTACAAAGCGCCTGGGCGTGAGCACTATGCCTATGAGACAACGGTGCAGGAGCAGCGCGAGAATAATATCCACGTGCACCAGGGAACATCCGAAGCTGATTTTGTCTCAATGCGAACGCAGCGTGATGCCACGTTGAGTATGCCCCGCCTGATTCTGCCTTCTGTGCAGGTCAATATGAGGGCAGGGCATATGCCCCCGGAGGAGAGTAACGGGCAGGTTTATCTGAAAGTGCCAATCAACCTGTTCTGATTGTCTTGAGTCTGTTCGCTCAAGAATAAACAGCAATTTCTCCGGGAGATTCCTATGGATGTTCGTCAGTTAACACCGTTCATCAGCGTTAGTCCGCAGATCAATGTCGCTGATATTGGTCTCGCAGCCTCATTAGGGTTTCGCGCTATCATTGCCAATCGGCCTGAGAAGGAAGGGGAGGACCAGCCTCCCAACGCAGAGCTGGAAGAGGCCTGTCGCATTAATGGGTTGGACTGGCACTACTTGCCTGTCGTGTCAGGGAATATCACTGGTGCTGATGTACAGGCTTTCGCTCATCTGCTGGCCACTATTCAGGGGCCGGTATTAGCTTTTTGCCGTACCGGGACACGCAGTACCACGCTGTGGGCCTTGTCTGAGGCACATCATTTATCTGTTGAGGCTATTCTCAAGACTGCTTCAGCAGCAGGCTACGATCTGTCTGCTCAGCGTGACAGGTTGGGAAGTGCTGCCAGGCAGGAATCGACTCGTCCGAGCGCAATTGTGCGTCACGATGTATTGATTGTCGGGGGCGGTGCGGGCGGGCAGGCCGTTGCAGCGAGTTTGCTCAAGCGCCAGCCGGATCTGGATATCGCCATCATTGAGCCAAATACGCTGCATTATTATCAGCCTGGCTGGACTCTGGTCGGCGGTGGTGTGTTTGAGCGCAAAGATACTGTGCGCAATATGGCCAGTGTGATGCCTGACCGGGTGAAGTGGTATCAGACCGCCGCCAGCCTTTTTCTTCCAGAACACCAGCAAGTCCAACTGGAGGATGGTACGGCGTTGGGCTATCGCACTCTGGTCGTGGCTGCGGGGTTATCGCTTAACTGGCAAGGTATTAAAGGGCTCAAGGAGACGTTGGGGAAGAATGGCGTCACGTCCAACTATCAGTTTGATCTGGCTCCTTACACCTGGGAGTTGGTGCAGAGTACACGTTGCGGCAAGGCTTTGTTCAGTCAGCCACCTATGCCGATTAAGTGTGCAGGTGCGCCGCAGAAAGCCATGTATCTGTCCTGTGATCACTGGTTGCGGCAAGGTCGCCTGAAAGATATCAACGTCGAGTTCTGTACTGCCGGAGCTGCGCTGTTTGGTGTTGCCGACTACGTGCCAGCGTTGATGAAGTATGTAGAGAAATACGGCATTCAGCTCAATTTCCAGCATAACCTGATTGAGGTAGATGGCGCCGCGCGTCGGGCACTGTTCCGCATCACTGCGCCCACGGGGGAAGTGATTGAGGAAGAGAAGCCCTTCGATATGCTGCACGTATGCCCACCTCAACAGGCGCCGGCCTTTATTCGCAACAGCCCCTTGGCTGATGCGGCGGGATGGGTGGACGTTGATACCCAGACACTGAAGCACAAACGCCATGGCGACATCTTTGCGCTGGGCGACTGTGCCAACTCCCCTAACGCCAAAACGGCAGCGGCTGTACGCAAGCAGGCGCCGGTCGTGGCGGAGAACGTGTTAATGGCATTGCAAGGCCAGGCGGCACGCGCCATTTATGATGGTTACGGTTCCTGTCCGTTAACGGTGGAGCGCGGCAAGATCGTGCTGGCTGAGTTTGGTTACGGTGGCAAACTCTTGCCCTCTTTCCCCACATGGCTGCTTGAAGGACGTGAACCCAGCCGCCTGTCATGGTTGCTCAAGGAAAAGATGCTGCCCTGGCTATATTGGGAAGCCATGCTGAAAGGGCGTGAGTGGCTGGCCGCTCCGCAGCTGCTTGAGCACTCTCCTGCCAGCCACAGTTCGCAGCAGGCATGCGACTTTGGCGAACGGAAGTAACGGGTAGAGGAGAATCAGGATGCTAGCCCGCTATCTGCCGATACTCATGTGGCTGAAAACATACAACCGCCACACTCTTACCAGTGATGCTATTGCTGCCGTGATTGTCACCATCATGCTGATACCGCAGTCTTTGGCCTATGCTTTACTGGCAGGGTTGCCCGCTCAGGTGGGGTTGTACGCCAGTATCCTGCCGCTGGTGGCCTATGCGGTCTTTGGTACCAGCCGCACACTGGCGGTGGGGCCGGTCGCTGTGGTTTCGCTGATGACCGCAGCGGCGGCCAGCAATATTGCTCAGCAAGGCTCAGCCGAATACCTGGCAGCGGCGGTTATGCTGGCGGCGCTATCCGGTGCGATGCTGATTGTCATGGGCGTGTTGCGTCTGGGTTTGCTGGCGAACTTTCTCAGTCACCCTGTTATTTCCGGCTTTATTACGGCGTCTGGCCTCATCATTGCTGCCAGTCAGCTCAAGCATTTGCTGGGTATCAAAGCTGACGGTGACACGCTGGTCGACATCCTTGTGCAGTTGTTCGGGCAGCTGCAGCACATTCACTGGCCTACGGTGCTGATTGGGGTTTCTGCCACATTGTTCCTGTTCTGGAGCCGTACCTCTTTAAAGCCATTGCTATTACGCCGTGGTCTGAGCGGTCGTCATGCCGACATTCTGGCGAAAGCGAGCCCGGTGCTGGCAGTGGCATTGACAACACTGGTGACCTGGGGGGGCGGGCTGGACAAGCTGGGGGTGAAGATCGTTGGTGATATCGTGGTTGGCCTGCCCAGTCTGCAATTGCCTGCGTTCACGTCCTCCATGTGGGAGAAGTTACTGGTATCGGCACTGCTGATCAGTATTGTTGGCTTTGTCGAGTCAGTCTCTGTCGCGCAGACACTGGCGGCCAAGCGTCGTCAGCGGATCTCGCCTGATCAGGAGCTGATCGGCCTAGGTGCATCAAACATTGCCTCAGCCGTGTCGGGTGGGTTCCCGGTAACCGGAGGATTCTCCCGGTCCGTCGTTAACTACGATGCCGGTGCAGAAACCCCGGCAGCGGGCGCGTTCACCGCCATCGGCATTGCTCTGGCTGCAGTGCTGCTGACTCCGCTGATTTACTTTCTGCCGAAGGCCACTCTGGCGGCTACTATCATTGTGGCGGTGCTGAGTCTGGTTGATTTCGGCGCGTTGCAGCGTACCTGGAAATACTCCAAAAGCGACTTTGCTGCCATGATGGCAACTATCCTGCTGACGCTGGTCGAGGGTGTGGAGGTGGGTATCATGGCTGGGGTGTCCTTGTCCATTCTGCTCTATCTCTATCGCACTAGTCGTCCGCACAGTGCGATTGTTGGCCGGGTGCCAGGCACCGAGCATTTTCGTAATGTCTGCCGTCATCAAGTGGAGACAGATCCAGCCATTATTACGCTGCGCGTTGATGAAAGCCTCTACTTTGCCAATGCACGCTATTTGGAGGATCTGATTTATGACCTGGTGGCAAGTCAGCCGAAGGTCAGGCATCTGGTGTTGATGTGCCCGGCGGTCAACCTGATTGATGCGTCGGCTCTGGAGAGTCTGGAGGCGATTAATCATCGCCTGCGAGACAGCGGGGTCAGCTTCCACCTGTCAGAAGTGAAGGGGCCGGTCATGGATATGTTGAGGCGCAGTCACTTTCTGGAAGAGCTCAGTGGCCAGGTGTTTCTCAGTCAGTTCGATGCCTGGAAGGCGCTGCATCCTGCTCCATCAGCCGCGAGGACGCTGCACTCTGTGGTCTAGATGACACGCCCGGGCCAGTAACAAGATTGAGAAGTTATCAAGCGAATCAGCCATTTGTGGTAGTGTGCTGATTCGCTGTTTTATTCTCACAAAGTCCATCACTTTGACGTCCATCCCGATTGAATCAGTACTATTTTGCGGCTCATTAGAGTCATCAATAAAAATAGCTGCAAAAAAGTATAGTTTTGCTTTGTCTTTGTACTGGTTAATCTTTGAGCGGGTCCACATAATTCCCTCAGTCATGCACAGACCGAGGGAAGATAATGCATAACAACATTCCCCTGACACCTGAGTTCGAGCTGAAAGACCCCGGTGTCGAAACAATACGCTACCTTGATCATGGGCACCCGAGTCCATTGATTCGCTGGCATGCCCATGATGACTTCGAGCTGCATTTTATTGTAGCCACCAGTGGCAAGGTTTTTGTGGGTGACTATGTGGGTACGTTTGCTCCCGGGCAGCTGATTCTCACCGGCCCCCGCTTGCCTCACAACTGGATATGCCGAAATGACGTTCATGCTGTAGCGGTAAGGGATCGTGCCCTGCAGTTTCCTGAAGAAACCTTTGCCAAAGTGGCTGACATTCTGCCTGAGTTGGGCCAGTTGTCGCCTTTGCTGGAGCGGGCTCGCTCTGGTATTGAGTTCGTTGGAGTTGCCTTTCAGGATGTCCAGCGGCACTTTGACAAGATTCGTGATAGCAGTGGTTTGCATCGGCTTCTGCACTTTCTTGATTTCATGCAGGAGCTGGCGCAATGGAATGACTACCGTTTGCTGTCCACCGTGCAGATGAACAATACCGCCAGTGAGAGCCAGCAGCAGCGTATTAACCAGGTGGTGGAGTACATCAACCAGCATTGTGATCGTCCCATTTCGCTGTTGGAGGTGGCTGAGCTGGTGGGTATGAGTGAAAGTAATTTCTCGCGCTTTTTCCGCAAGGCAACCGGTAATCGCTTTATTGAGTTTCTCAACCGCGTCAGGATCAGCCGTGCCTGCATCATGCTCAGCGAGACCAATGAGCAGATCACCCAGATTTGCTATCAGGCAGGCTTCAACAATATCGCCAACTTCAATCGTCGTTTTCAGGAGTTGAAAGGGGTGACGCCGCGCGAATACCGCCAGCAGGCGCAGCTGCGTTTTACCAGCAAGGTGGCGTGATCAGGTTGTCTGGCTATTCTGCTTCTCGTTCCTTTTTCGTTCCCTTTTCTCTGTGCCATCGGCTAGGTAGCGGGTGGCATAGCTTCATTCCTTTCCCCTTGAGTCAGGGAAAATATCGCTAACTTCATGATTTTGTAAAGCTGGCATTCAAATCGGCACGCCGCTTGCTATCTACTCCGTAGAGATAGTGAAGAGGTGTCCTTATGTCGATGGATAGAGCGTTATACCTGGCCATGTCGGGTGCCAAACAGAACCTTTGGGCACAGGCCATACACTCTAACAACCTGGCTAACGTCACCACTACGGGCTTCAAGCGTGACTTCGAGCAAGCCCGCTCTATGCAGGTGTTCGGCGAATCTTATCCATCGCGCGTGTACAACATGACTGAAAACCCCGGCACAGACTTCACAGAAGGCACGCTGGACCACACCGGACGTGATATGGACGTTGCCATCAGTGGCTCCGGCTTTATCGCTGTCCAGCGTGAGGATGGTACCGAGGCATACACCCGTGAAGGCAACCTGCATACCGATGCCCTTGGTGTACTGCGTAACGGCAAGGGGTTGCCGGTACTCGGCAACGGCGGGCCTGTCGTGTTGCCACCTTCCAGTAAAGTGAATATTGGCTCAGACGGAACAATCTCGGTTGTGGCTCAGGGGGACGAACCTTCTGCCGTAGCTGAAGTGGATCGTCTGCGTCTGGTGAACCCGGATATTCGTGACATGAAAAAAGGTGAAGATGGCCTGTTCACTATGGAGAACGGCACGCCTGCTACGCCTGATGCCAACGTGCAGCTCGCTTCGGGTTATCTGGAAACCAGTAACGTCAATGCTGTGGAGGAGTTCACCAACATTCTCTCTCTATCCCGGCAGTACGAGTTGAATATCAAAATGATGAAGACGGTTGACGACAATGCCAGCGCTGAGAACCAGCTGCTGCAATCGTCTTGATATCCTGTAGCGACATAAGGGGACTTTCATGCTAGCGGCTTTGTGGATCAGCAAGACAGGGTTAAATGCTCAGGATCTGTCACTGTCAACGATTTCCAATAACCTCGCCAACATCAGTACGACAGGCTTCAAGAAAGACCGCGCGAACTTTGAAGACCTGCTCTATCAGATCAAGCGCCAGCCCGGCGGCTTGTCTACTGCGGATACCCGTTTGCCGTCTGGTCTGCAGATCGGTTCCGGTGTGCGTGTGGTGGGTACTGAGAAAATCTTCACCCAGGGCGACATGGATGTAACGGATAACACGCTGGATGTGGCGATTCAGGGAGACGGCTTCTTCCGTGTGCAGATGCCTGATGGCTCTATCGGTTACACTCGCGATGGCAGTTTTCAGCTCGACTCTGACGGCAATATCGTGAACTCTGACGGTTATCTGCTCGACCCGGAGATTAATGTCGCCAACGCTACCCAGATTACCATCGGTACCAACGGTGATGTGGAGGTGGTGCTGAATGGCGACACTGCCAATCCGCAAGTGGCCGGGACCATTCAGATTTCTACCTTTGTGAACCCTGCTGGTCTGCAGGCTGTCGGTAATAACCTGTTCAAGGAAACGGCTGCCAGCGGCGCTCCCAGCGATGGTACGCCCGGGGATGATGGTTTCGGAACGACTTCGCAGGGCATGCTTGAGTCGTCCAACGTCAACGCCGCAGAAGAGCTGGTAAAACTGATCACTACCCAGCGCGCGTATGAAATGAACTCCAAGGTGGTTTCTACCGCCGATGAAATGCTGTCCTATGTGACGCAGCAGCTGTAAGCAGTAAGTGAAGAGAAGTAGGTAGGCAGGTGCAAAAAATGAACGTACGAAAACTCACGCTACCGTTAGGGGTTGTTGTGCTGTCGGTGCTGGCGGGCTGCAATGCGCAGAATGCCAAACCAAATGATCCTGCCTATGCACCCGTGACTTCTCAGGAGATGAACCCTCCGCGAGAGAATAATGGCTCCATCTATCAGCCCGGATATGAAATGGCGTTGTATGGTGATCGCCGTGCTCACCGTGTGGGCGACATTATTGTGATCAACCTGGAAGAAACGACTCAATCATCGAAATCGACGTCCTCCACGGAATCTAAGGCATCATCCGAAACGATCAGTAATCCAACGATTCTGGGGCATGCGTTTGGGGTTGGCGGCCTGAATCTTCAGACGGGGTTGAGCTCCAGTGGCAGCTTCAGTGGCAGTGGTGACGCCAGTCAGCAGAATAACCTTGCAGGTACCATCGCTGTTACCGTATCTGAAGTGATGCCTAATGGCGTGATGCGGATCCGTGGGGAGAAATGGCTGACCCTGACTGAGGGGGATGAATACATCCGTATCACCGGGTTGATTCGCCCAGAGGATGTTTCTCCAAACAACGATATCAGCTCAACCAAGATTGCAGATGCGCGTATTGGCTACAGTGGTAATGGACAGGTACAAAACGCATCCATCATGGGATGGTTGAGTAAGTTCTTTATGAGTGCCTTGTGGCCCCTGTAACGGCATCTTTGAGAGGGTGAGGGCAATGATGAGATTGAAAGATAAAGCACGCCGATTGAGTGTTGTCATGCTGATCATCGGGCTGCTGTTTCCTACTGTCAGTCAGGCTGAGGTAACCCAGCGCCTCAAAGATATCGCCGATGTAGCCGGGGTGCGTACTAACCAGCTGGTCGGGTATGGCCTGATAGTTGGTCTGGATGGTACGGGGGATAAATCCAGTGCCGCCTACACCAGTCAGACGTTCAAGAACATGCTGCAGCAGTTCGGTATTTCCTTAAGTAGTTCGACCACGCCCTCTTCCAAAAATATCGCTGCAGTGGCCGTATCCGCTGATT
This sequence comes from Pokkaliibacter plantistimulans, assembly GCF_003194385.1. Taxonomy (GTDB): domain Bacteria; phylum Pseudomonadota; class Gammaproteobacteria; order Pseudomonadales; family Balneatricaceae; genus Pokkaliibacter; species Pokkaliibacter plantistimulans. The sequence continues at coordinate 65,196 of NZ_LAPT01000020.1, read as the reverse complement.
TACCACCCTTTGCCAAACCCGGCCAGACTATTGACGTGACCGTGTCGTCGTTGGGCGATGCCAAAAGTCTCCGCGGTGGCTCGTTACTATTAACGCCTCTGCGTGGTGCTGACGGTCAGGTCTATGCCATGGCGCAGGGGAATCTTGTGGTAAGTGGCTTTGGTGCCGAAGGCAGTGATGGCTCCAAAATAACGGTGAATGTATTGAATGTTGGCAGGGTTCCTGCAGGTGCTACGGTGGAAAAAGTCGTACCAAGTGGCTTCAATACGGGAGATTCGCTGGTGTTCAACCTGAACCGGCCAGATTTCACTACTGCTAAGCATGTCACCGAGCAGATCAATAATCTGCTGGGCGCTGGTGTGGCCGAAGCCATGGATGCGACGTCTATCCGGGTACGAGCACCGCGTGATCCTTCTCAACGCGTGTCTTACCTCTCGGTACTGGAGAATATGGAAATTGCTCAGGGTGATGAGCGTGCCAAGGTGATTATCAACTCCCGTACCGGCACTATTGTCATCGGCGAGAACGTGCGGGTGTCTCCTGTTGCCATTACACACGGTGCTTTGACTGTCTCTATTACGCAGACTCCACAGGTGAGTCAGCCAAATCCATTATCTGGCGGCAGCACCGTGATTACTCCCCGAGTCGGTATCCAGGTGGATTCTGGCAGTGGTCATATGTTTGAGTTTTCTCCGGCGGGAGCGACGCTGAAAGATATCGTCAACGCAGTGAACAGTGTCGGCGCGGCACCTGGAGACCTGATGGCCATTCTTGAGGCCCTGAAACAGGCAGGTGCGCTCCAGGCTGAGTTGGTCGTGATCTGAGGTCATCATGATTGGGCAGACAACATCTCAGTCTCAAGTCTTTACTGATCTGAATCGACTGCAGTCGCTTCAGCATGAGGTAAAGACCAGTGAGTCTCCTGAAGCCATCAAGAAGGTGGCTCAGCAGTTCGAGTCGTTGTTTGTCAATCAAATGCTCAAGTCCATGCGTGAAGCAAACCAGTCGATCAATCCCGATGGCATTTTTAACAGTTCTGAGATGAATTTCTATCAGGACATGCTTGATCAGCAGATGGGTATCAATATCAGCGAATCAGGTGGTATTGGGTTATCCGACTTTTTAACCCGTCAGCTGACTCACGGCAGCAGCGGTAGTAGTAGCCACAGCGAAAGCAAAAAAGATGTGACTCAGGTAGACAGCAGTATCCGGCACTTTCTGGCTTCTCATGGCAATGCTTCGCCGTCGAGCGGCAATAGTAATCTGGATATGGATGCACTTTATGCCAGTCTGATGGCAAGGCAGGGCGGCAACTCGGTTCAGGGAACCGGCAGTTTTTCTTCTGCCTATTCTTCGGACGGTGGCGACATCGATTCGGCAGATGAGTTTGTACAAGCGCTCTATCCTGAAGCCAAGCAGGTGGCTGATGCGATGGGTGCTGATCCCAAGTACTTACTTGCGCAGGCAGCACTGGAGTCTGGCTGGGGGCAACGAATGATTCTTAACGAGGATGGCAGTAACAGCCATAACCTGTTCGGTATCAAGGCAGACGGCAATTGGGACGGTAAAACCACAGCTACATCCACGCTGGAGTACCGTAATGGCGTGCCCGTCAGAGAGAATGCGTATTTCCGTTCTTATGACACCTACGCAGACAGTTTTGCCGATTACCTGAGCTTCCTGAAGCAGAATGGTCGTTACCAGCAGGCGCTGGCCAATAGCACGAACGGTGAGGCATACGTTCAGGAGTTGCAGAAAGCGGGCTATGCCACCGATCCGAATTACGCCTCCAAAATCAGCCAGATTGCCCGCAGTGATCGTATGAACAGTGCCCTGGGAGGGCTGAATCAGCTGTAATGCGACAGTGCGCTATTGTACTGATGCCATCTGCCGCTAAAGATGTGATTAATACGGCCGCTAAATATGGCACGTATGGAGAGTTGCTATGTCAAGTTCACTGATAAATATTGGGATGCAAGGAGTTCGGGCCAGCCAGGCAGGCTTGGCTGTGACAAGTACCAACATCTCTAATATCAACTCTCAAGGTTACAGCCGGCAAACTGTCACTCAGTACTCAAGCGCTACTTATGGAGTAACGACATCATCTGTCAGTCGTATCGCTGATCAGTATGCGGTGAAAAATTTGCAGACGCAGACGTCGGTCTATCAGGAATCGTCCACCAAGCTGCAGCTTGCTCAGGTGCTGGATGAACTAGTATCCGGCTCCACAACGTCCATCTCTGACTCCATCTCAAGTTTCTTCGCTTCGGTTAATGATGCGATTTCTGACCCCTCCGATAAGACCAGCAGAAGCCTGGTGCTTTCCAATGCGCAGGAGTTGTCGGGTATCTTTAATCAGGTAAACGACACCTTGCTGGGTCAGCAGAGTGACATCAATGACACTATTACCAGCTCCGTAACTTCGATCAACAGCCTGACGACGTCACTGGCTGACTTAAACAGCCAGATCAGTTCTGCCTACAACCAGGGTCAGTCCGTGCCTGATCTTGAAGACCAGCGTGATGAGGTGATTCGTCAGTTGTCTGAGCAGGTGGGCGTACATACGGCTGATGCTGAGAACGGCATGGTCAACGTTTACCTGAATGGGGGCGACGCGCTGGTGGCGGGGGTCACGTCGACCAACCTTAATGTCGTTCAGGGCGAATACGACAAGAACCAGCTGGATATTTCAATCGGCAACTCCACCACCTCGATTTCATCAAAAATTTCAGGGGGGGCGCTGGGAGGGGCGATTGAGTATCGTGATGAAATTCTCAACCCCACCATTAATCAGGTCGGCCAGCTGGCCATGACGTTCTCAGAGAGCGTTAACTCTGTGTTGGAGCAGGGGGTTGACCTTAATGGCAATGCTGGGCAGGCATTATTTGACCCGGCGCTCAGTGGTTCTTATACGGTGAGTAATCGTGTGTTGGCCAGTTCCAACAATGATGGCTCAGCATCGGGAACGCTGACGTTTCCAACAGGGTGGGATCCGTCTACCCTGACATCCAGTGACTACTCTGTACGCTATGACTCCGGTACAGGTGAATACACGATCACGCGCTCCAGTGATGGAAGCGAAGTTGCCTCCGGTGCTGGCCCTGGTTTTACTGTTGATGGCTTTGATCTGTCGTTTTCAGGTACCCCTTCTGATGGCGATACATTTCTGATTCGCCCGACATACAGTTTTGCTGGTGAGCTGAGTACGACAGACATCACCTCGCAAGAGCTGGCGTTTGCCGCGTCAGGTAGTACGACTGATGTAAGTGGTGATAACTCGAACGGGCAGTTACTGGCCGACTTGCAAAACAGCTCCATTGTTGATGGATCTTTAAGTTTTGAAGGGGCTTACTCCCAGATTATTGGTGACGTCGGTGGGTATGCCAGTAAGGCGTCAATGGCAGAAGAAAGTAATGCGACGCTGCTTTCCAGTGCTCAGGATATTCGCGACTCTGTTTCTGCTGTCAGCGAAGACGAAGAGGCGGCTAACCTGATTAAGTTCCAGCAGGCATATCAGGCTGCAGCACAGGTTATTTCTGCTGCTCAGCAAGCATTCAGTACTTTGCTTAGTGCAATTAGTTGAGGGGGATGGTGATGCGTATTTCTTCTCAGCAAATTTATCGTCAAGGGCTTACGTCTCTGCAGAAGAATCAGGAGACAGTATCCCGCGCAAACTTGGAATTAAGCTCAGGCTACAGTGTTATTACGGCAGGTGACGATCCGGCCGCTGCGACACAGGCAAGTCGTATTTCTTCCAAGCTGGCTCAGTCTAGCCAGTATCAGCGCAACAATACCTCTCTTAACAATTCGTTGAGTTATGAGGAAAGTGTGCTGGATAGTGTTGAAACCTCCATGTTAAGGGTTCAGAGCCTGGTGAATGAGGCGGGTAACGGGGCGCTTTCTGACAGTGATCGTGAGGCTATTGCCAAAGAGCTGGAAGATCGCATGACGGAGTTGCAGGATCTGATGAATTCGAAAGACTCATCAGGGAATTATATATTTTCTGGTCACGCGACCAAGACTGAACCATTTACTGCTGATACGACATCTACGACTGGCTATACAACATATTCCTATCAGGGGGATTCAGGAAAAACCAGCATAGATATTTCCAGTTATGTTTCTCTGGCAAAAAATGATCCGGGCGATAGCGTATTCACTTTTGATGAAGTGGATGCAGATGGTAATTCCACAGGGAATAGTACCAATATATTGAATGTGGTGAGTGAGACTATTGATGCACTTCGCAATAGCTCGGGCGATGATATTGATCTGTCAAAGTACCTTAACAATGTTGATGCTGCTTATAACACTGTGCTGGGGACTGTATCTGGGATTGGTGCTAGACAGAATGTGGCAGACAACGTTCAGGCAACTCTGGAGGCGAATGATGTGTCCGATACGGCGCAGCGTGCCAACCTGGTGGAAGCGGACTACTATGAGGCGGTGACCAACCTTACGCAGAGTACCAGTGCTCTGCAAATCGCTCAGGCTTCCTACGTCAAGATCCAGGGGATGAGCCTCTTCGACTATCTCTAATGACATGGACTTCCCAGTCATCACCTGAACTGAAGGGCCGCTTACGCGGCCCTTTGTTTTTCTGGTAAGAAAAAAATAAAAAAATCCTAAAGGAAATAATGGCTGGGTCGATATAAATATTATCAAAGATGCAATATCGCATTTGAAAATTAGAAAGTTTAGGAGAGATTAAAATGGCCTTATATGTAAATACCAACGTGTCTTCATTGAATGCTCAACGTCAATTGAATAGCTCTACCAATGCTCTGGCAACTTCATATGAACGTTTGTCTTCTGGCTATCGTATTAATAGCGCAAAAGATGATGCTGCTGGTTTGCAAATCAGTGATCGTATGACCTCTCAGATCAACGGTCTTAATCAAGCAATTCGTAATGCTAACGATGGTATCTCGGTTGCACAGACCGCTGAAGGTGCGCTGGATGAAACCACTACCGCATTGCAACGTATCCGTACCCTGGCAGTACAGTCACAGAATGGTATTAACTCCAGTGCTGACCGTGCAGCCCTGCAGAAAGAAGTAACAGCGTTGCTGACTGAAGTAAGTCGTATTGCTGTGACTACCCAGTTTGGTGGTACTAACATCCTGACTGGCGGTTACTCTGCCAAGTTCCTGGTCGGCGCCAACGCTGGTCAGACGATTAGCGTGAACATTTCCACTCCTGATGGTTTGAATGGATTCAGTGCAACTGGTCTGGGAATTAGCAGTGTGGATGTGTCCACTGCAGACGGTGCTTCAACCGCTTTGGCTACCATTGATGCTGCAATCTCTGCAATTGGTGGTCAGCGTGCCGATCTCGGTGCGATCCAGAACCGTTTTGATTCAACCATCCGTAACCTGACCAACATTGTTGAGAACGTGAGCGATGCCCGTTCACAGATCAAGGACACAGACTTCGCGTCAGAAACTGCCAGCCTGACGCAGAATCAGATTGTGCAGCAGGCCAGCAGCTCAATTCTCAGCCAGGCTAATTCTCTGCCGCAGATCGCGTTGTCTCTGTTGGGAGGTTAATAAGGGATACAAAAGAATACCCATCAATGAACTTCAGGAGGCTTTGGTGAGAGTTTCTGGGTTCATTGATGGGTTAAGTGGGTCGCTCAATCTCTCCTAAAGTTGAGCTTCATTGGCCAGAGCATTGCTCTGGCCTTTTTCGTTTTATAGTGCAGCACAAAGTGTGCCACAAGCAGGTGTCTGAGTGGTTGGTACGTGGGCACTGATTGAAATATGGCGCCGTAAATTTAAGAGTGCCTTTGTTGCCTACTGTTAAGTTACGCTCTGTAGTTGTTGAGGATAAGAGTTGCCTACTGTGAGGAAATTTTTTGCCTTTAGCGGCAAAAAAAGTCTCAAGTCCTAAAAAGGCCGGTCGATAACCCGAGTAAGGTGAGAGTTTATGTGACGATGTTTCCTTGAAATGTCGTACAGAAAACGACCAGCTTGGTCACCGAGTAGCCGTGTGAGAGTGGCTGCGTTTCTTCAGGAGGCTTAACTATGTCCTTATACGTCAATACAAACGTGTCGTCGTTGAATGCTCAGCGTCAGCTGAACAATTCAACTAATGCGTTGGCTACATCCTACGAGCGCCTGTCCTCAGGCTATCGTATCAACAGTGCGAAAGATGACGCTGCTGGTCTGCAGATCAGTGACCGTATGACTTCGCAGATCAATGGTCTGAACCAGGCCATCCGTAACGCGAATGACGGTATTTCAGTCGCACAGACTGCAGAAGGTGCATTGGATGAAACCACCACTGCCCTGCAGCGTATTCGTACACTTGCTGTACAGTCTCAAAACGGTATCAACTCGAGCTCTGACCGTGCTGCACTTCAGAAAGAAGTGACTGCACTGGTAACTGAGATCAGTCGTATCGCCACAACTACACAGTTTGGTGGTACCAATATCCTGACAGGTGGTTACTCTGCTAAGTTCCTGGTGGGTGCCAACGCTGGCCAGACTATCAGTGTGAATATCTCTGCCCCTGATGGTCTGTCAGGCTTTAGTGCCACTGGCTTGAGTTTGACGAGTGTAGATATCTCTACTGCTACTGGTGCATCTACAGCACTTGCAACTATTGATAATGCAATCTCTGCTATCGGTGGTGCTCGTGCGGATCTTGGTGCGATTCAGAATCGCTTTGACTCAACCATTCGCAACCTCAGCAACATTGTAGAAAATGTGAGCGATGCCAAATCGCAAATCAAAGATACCGACTTTGCGTCAGAGACTGCCTCTTTGACTCAGAATCAGATCGTACAGCAGGCTAGTACGTCAATTCTGAGTCAGGCCAACTCGCTGCCGCAAATCGCGCTGTCGTTGTTAGGGTAAGTTAACCGATAATAGGGCTGGCAGGATATATGCTGGCCCTATTGCAGGAGACTGGTATGGAAATTGATACATCTAAGGCCAATGCTGTTAGTTACCCCTCGTCAATTTCTGTCCAAGGCAGTGATTTCAAGGTGGGAGCAGCAGCTGACGCAAATGACTCCAGTGTCGACAAGGTTGCTGATGCAGGAGCTGAGCAGCAGGCAGAGCCCGCTTCAGTAAGTGACTTGTCAAAATCAGTTGATGACATCAACTCTATCATTCAGGGGCAGAATCGTTCCTTGTCCTTCAGTGTGGATGAAACGAATGGCAAGCAGCCGGTGATCAGTGTTATCGACACGGACACTGGAAATGTGATTCGTGAGATACCATCAGAAGAAGTAAGGAAGTTAGCTACCAGAATTCAGGAGCTTCAGCACGATTTAGGTCAAGCTACCGGAGTAATGGTCGATAACAAGGTTTAGTAAAATATGAGTTATGTACTGGGGGGCTAGAAAATGGCGGTGTCTTCTACACTAGGGGTGGCATCTGGACTGGATTTATCGTCCATTGTTACTCAGCTAGTCTCTGCTCAGTACGACTCCAAGATCAGCGCTAACAAGTCTAGTCAGGATGATGTTCAGGTAAAATTATCTGCGGTTAGTAAGCTGTCATCTGCGCTCAAGACTTTCTCTGATTCCTTGGATACGTTGGCAGATGCTTCAAAGATGGCTGCCAAGAATCCAACCATTACAAACACTGATGATATCGAAGCCTTCACTGCGGATACCACTAACTCCGCGTCGGTGGGGAGCTACGACATTGAGGTGTTGCAGCTGGCGAAAGGCTCAACTGCCACTACGGCAAATGGAACGTTCTCTAGCAGTAGCTCTGTTGTGTCATCAACGGCTGGCGCATTAACGTTCACTGCTGGTAGCAACACGTTCAGTATCAATGTTAAAGCCGGAATGACGGTGGATCAGCTACGTACTGCTGTCAACAGTGCCACTGACAACTTTGGTATCACGGCTAACATTGTTAATACTGGCGACTCTTCTGTTGGCTCTCAATTGGTGTTTTCTTCCAGTATTACTGGTGATACCAGTAATAACCTGGTCATAACCAATAACAATTCAAGCCTTGATAGTGTGTCTACCGTTGCTACCGGAACAGGTACAACAATGTCCGTTACTAATGCGCAAAAGTCGCACATTACTATTGATGGCACCGATGTTTATGGTGACTCCAATGAGTTAGAAGGGGTTATTTCGAACGTCACGTTAAACTTGCTGGCAAAAACAAAAACTGACTCTCCATCAACACTGAAGATTGGTACTGATAAAGAGGATGTACAGGGATATATCGAAGATTTTGTAAAAAACTATAACACCATGATGGGTGTTCTAGATGATTTGGGGAAAACCGGTACTTACACTTCCTCTGGTACTCAGCTTACAGATGGAGGAGATCTCTCCGGCGACTCTCTGATTCGTGGTCTGAAAAGCCAGCTTTCAAAAATTGTTGCCGGCGCAGTCTCTGGTGCAAATCAAAATCTCAATACGCTTTACTCTGTAGGTATATCGATGGATTCAGATGGGAATCTCGAAATTACTGACTCAAATACCTATGGAGGCTCTAGTGGTGAAGACAGGCTGGACAATGCTCTATCAGACCAGTTTGACAATATTGCCTCACTGTTCTCCGGTGACAACGGTATCGCTGGTCAGATGCAAGCATTGCTGAAACAGTATACTCAGAGTGGAAATGGTTTATTAGCAGAGCGCACCACTTCATACAATGATCAGCTAGATCAGTTAATTGATCAATCAAATACTATTTCTGAAAAGCAAACTAGCTATGAGGAGATGCTCACCAAGAAGTACACAGCTCTTGATATAGCTCTTTCTAAAATGACTAGTTCTTCGTCTTATATAACGTCTCTTTTAAGTAGTTTGTGACACCGGGAGTTATCATGTATCAGAATGCTATTCAGGCGTACAAAAAGGTCGGTGTCACTAATGTGGTCGCTGATGCCGATCCTCATCGCGTCATTCAAATGCTGTATCAAGGTCTTTTGGAGAATATGGCCTATGCCAAAGGCTGTATTGAAAGAAAAGATATGGTCGGGAAGGGAAAACACTTATCCAAGTCAATGTCCATTATTTTTGCTCTGCAATCAGCGCTGGATATGGAGGTTGGTGAGATCTCATTGAATCTCTACAATCTCTACGATTATATGCACCGCCAGTTGACCGATGTGCTTGTGCGTAATGATACAAAGAAAATTGATGAGGTTGTCTCGCTGCTGGTACCAATAAAAATGGCATGGGATAAAATTCCTGACGAAGAAAAACAGCGTGGTTATAAGATGCGAGAAGAAAAAGGACAGTTTCGCTCCTCAGCATCTGGCCACGTTTGAAATGTCAGATACATCTGAGGAGTTTCTGGAGAAACTATCCTTGCTGGACGAAGCCATACTTACTTTGCTCAGACAGTTTGATGACTCTAGTGATGATGGTGTTTTTCGACTTTTATCGGAGAGAGACGCCTATATCAGATCAATGCCTCTCGATTTACAGTCAAATAAAGTGTTTCTTCATGCAGAGTCTGAGAAAGAACAGCAATTTATTGAATTACTGCGAGCTAGTAAGAGTGATGTTGAGGGGAGGTTAGGGATGCTAAAAAGAGGGAAAAAAGCTATCAAAGCGTACCGTTCGCGCTGATCTGAACGTTAATATATCTGCGATCCCTTCTGTGGCTTGGTCAGTGATCAGCCTGTCTTCAAGCTCTCCGTCTAGAAGTACTATATAGATTGCATGTCGCTCGTCTTGCCATTAACGTGGCCTTACAACGTGTTTACTCTAGCTAAGGTTGTCGCATGCTAAGGAATATAAGCCAGCAAATTCATCAAGATGGTGAGGCTCAAGAAGCCATCGAGGCTTCACTTGCTCAGACTTTTGCGGAGAGAAAACAACGTAATTTAGCGGCTTTAGCTCAATATTATCCTCAATTATTAGATCATGTGCATGTAGGATTCTCAGAGGATTGCTTGTCAGTTTTCTGTACTAAGGCCGCACAACCCAATCTGGTGGATTTTGCCTCTGGCAGGTGCTGGTACGGCGTTGACGGAGAGGCTGAAGTAGCTCGGGAGGTTGATGCTTATTTAAGCAAGGCATTTAAGATCAATCTGCATGATGATGACGTAATCGCGCCGCAAGAAGCGCTGAGTCATTATGGTGGTACAACTTTTGTGGATGTACGGTCCTGGTGTGATCAGCGAGTCAGTCCAGGCCCTTTACCACATACGGTTCCTCTGATGATTTGCTTCGGTTTAGGGCTGGCCACTTATTTAGACCTGTTTGATAGAGCGCGATCAGTAGAAGCTTACCTTGTCTATGAGCCTTCTGTAGATGTATTTAACACTTCTCTTCAGACTTATGACTGGGCAGGCTTTTTTGAGAGAGCTATTGAACAGGGAAGAAAGGTATATCTTCAAATCGGAAATAATGCCGGGTCATTAGATGACGATTTAAAGTATATAAAATCAGCTCATGATATCGAAGAAGCCTTCGTCTATAGACATAGTTGCCATCCAGAGATGGATGCATGCTATCAGTATTTGATTTCTCGGAACTATCGTTGGGGAGATCTCATAGAGGGTAAGGTTGATTTATACCCATTCCACCATCCTTTGGATGATGTTTCACCTCGTAGTGAAGATGTCTATTATTTATGTCGGCCTTCCTTGAGTATTGAGGAGCAGGAGAAGTGGCGTGAGGCAAAAATGCGCTTCTTCAACAATATTCAGGCATTCATGCAGTACTATCCAAATATTGCTGAAGCGTTCTATAGTTACACTCCTTTAGCATGGCATCTTTTTCTTGATAAGGAAGGATGTTGGAATATCTACAATTCCAGTCGTGGTGTTGCATTATATGGTTACAATGCTAGTGAAGCCGTAGATCATGAAGTAGAGTGGTTCAGGAAGTTTCCGAATAAAGAAGATGCATTGCTTGATAATACCGGCGGAAAGCTTTGGTGGTATAGGCATTTCTTCTATGTGAATCAGTTTAGAAGGATGTGTAAGTCCGATGAGCGCAAGCTCTCTTCAATGCCGGATTATGTACCTGGCCTGATATTGCTTGGGATGGGGCTTGGATACCAGCTTCAGTCACTCAGTCAGCTACACTCTTTGCAAAATATCTATATTTGCGAACCCAATCACGACTTTTTTTACGCATCATTGTACGTTGTTGATTGGGATTCAATACTATCTTCAACCGACAAGAATGGTGGGCGGTGCTATCTTAATTTAGGCGATGATGGTTCCCATTTATCTTCCGATTTGGTTGGTCAGTTTTCTAGAATCGGTGTTTATAACGTTATAAACGCTTACATATATCAATCCTACTATCACCCTGTATTGCAGAAGGCCGCATTTGATCTGCGTAATGAGTTAAAGGTCTTGGTGTCAATGGGTGAGTATTTCGAGCATGCAGCTTATGGTCTTAGTCATATGCAGCATGTTTTCGCTCAAGGGCGCACGTATCTAGCTAGAAGGGATATTGCGTCTCAATGTTCTGATAGCCTGGGTGTTCCAGTTATCGTTGTGGGTAACGGACCATCATTAGATGAAAATATATCTTTTTTGAAATCGAATCGTGATCGGTTTATTGTTGTTTCCTGCGGCACCGCATTAAAACCATTATATAAAAGCGGTATTAAGCCTGATTTTCATGCTGAAGTTGAACAGACTTATTGTACTTATAAATGGATAAGCTCTATCAAGGATGACGATTATCTTTCAGATATTGTGTTGCTGACAATTAATGGTGTTCATCCTGAGACTGCCAAATTGTTTGGTTCTGTCGCTATGGCTCTCAAAGTAGGTGAGGGCTCAACTCATGCCTATGAAAAAAGCGTTTGCCCTGAGTCTGAGTTTCTGTCAGTCGAATATTCATTTCCAACAGTATCGAACTGTGCACTATCTTTACTTTCACATTTCGGTTTTAAAGAAGTTTATTTGATGGGAGTTGATCTAGGTTATATCACTCCCGGCGAACATCACTCCAAACTTTCCGATTATTATGTAGAAACCTCTGAAGGGAGTCGACTGGAGGTTTACGATTTCGCGAAAGCTCATGGAATGATTGCGGTACCCGGAAACTTTCGTGACTATGTTTATTCCAAACATGAGTTTCGTATTTCAGCTCAGATTATTGAGCGCCTGTTGTCTTGCTCGCCACATTTACAATGTTTTAACTGCAGTGACGGTGCGAGAATCAATGGTGCAATGCCGATGAAGGCAGGTGATATTGCCACTTCGGAAGCGTTTGATCGACAGCAGTGGATGTCTGATTTTTTACAGAGAGGCTTTCATCAGCCGGAACGGTCGCTGGGATTGTTTACGGGGTTTAATGAATACTATAACAGCATGATGTTTCACGCAGATGTTAGAGCTTTCCTAAGTTGGCTCAAGCGGCAAGATATCACCTCGAGAAAAGAGCTGGAGCTGTTTTCGGTCAGACAAAGAGAAATTTTTAGCCAGTCCTTGATAAGAAAGCACTCATTGTTCTTCTATTTTTACTGGGGCAGCATGAGTTATATAACCGCTTTGATAATGAAGCTGGGCTATTTGGTAGATGATGAAGCGTTATGTATGGAGAAGGTAAATCAGGGTATTGGTCTATGGATCGCATACGTTGAAGATACGTATCAAAGATATGTGATTTACCCTGAGAAAGTAGAATCTACCAATGTCGTGAATCCCAATTGGTAAGGAGATGACATGTTCAATAATCGGTCTGTCTTAGTCACAGGCGGTACGGGGTCATTTGGACATGCCTTCGTCAAACGACTGCTAGCCAATTATAAGCCTTCAAAAATAGTTGTGTTCTCTCGTGACGAGCTTAAGCAGTTTGAGATGGAACAAACTTTTAATGATCCGCGTATGCGCTATTTCATCGGTGATGTCCGTGACCTTGAGCGCTTACGAACAGCGATGCGTGACATTGATTACGTGGTTCATGCCGCAGCGCTCAAGCAGGTGCCTGCTGCTGAATACAATCCAATGGAATGTATCAAGACCAATATACTGGGTGGGCAGAACGTCGTAGATGCGGCCATCAGTAATGGGGTGAAGCGTGTAATTGCACTTTCTACCGATAAAGCCGCAAACCCTATTAATTTGTACGGAGCGACCAAACTGGCCTCCGATAAATTATTTGTAGCAGGTAATCATATTGCAGGTGGTAAAGGCCCACGTTTTTCTGTTGTTCGTTACGGTAATGTGGCGGGTTCACGTGGATCGGTGGTGCCATTCTTTCAGCAGAAATTAGCACAGGGCTGCCAGGTACTGCCGGTTACCCATCCCGATATGACCCGTTTCTGGATCACCCTTGAACAAGGTGTTGATTTTGTAATCAAGAATTTTGATCGCATGCACGGTGGTGAAATTTTTGTACCGAAAATACCGTCGATGCGTGTTCTTGATCTGGTTGATGCTATGACGGGGAGTCGTGCACACGAATGCGTGGGTATTCGTCCGGGTGAGAAGCTACATGAGATTATGGTGCCAGGCGAAGTGTCTCACCAGGCGCTTGAATTTCATGACCATTATGTAATCCAGCCCACCATTGCCCTGTTTGAAAAAGTCGATTATCGCTTGAATCGCCTTGGCGAAGTGGGGACTCCTGTCGCAGATGGCTTCGAGTACCACTCTGGTACTAATCCAGACTTCCTCAGTGTCGATCAGCTTAAGGCATTACTATGATCCCTTACGGTCGCCATTCGATCGAAGCTGAAGATATCGATAAAGTCGTAGAGGTTCTGCAACATGGGAATCTGACTCAGGGAGATCAGGTACCCGCTCTTGAGCAGGCGTTGGCTGAGTATGTCGATGTGCCTTATGTCTCTATGGTGAATTCAGCGACATCTGCGCTGCATCTTGCTTGTGTGGCGCTTGGCGTTTCCCGGGGCGATATTGTCTGGACATCACCATTATCTTTCGTTGCCAGTGCGAATTGTGCCCGTTATTGCGGTGCTGATGTCGACTTTGTCGATATTGACCCCGAGACACTGAACATCTCCCTCCCACTGCTTGAGAGAAAGCTAGTTCTGGCGGCGTCAGAGCAGCGGCTGCCCAAAGCGATTGTAGTGGTGCATTTCACCGGACTGAGTGTGGATATGCAGGCATTACAGCAGTTGGCTGGTGCTTACAGGGTGGCTCTGATAGAGGATGCCTCCCATGCTTTGGGGGCAGACTATCAGGGCAGGAAGGTGGGCTGTTGTGATTTTGCCGATGCTGTGGTGTTCAGTTTTCACCCAGTCAAAATGATTACTACCGGTGAGGGCGGTGCGGTTCTTACACGTCACTGGCAGCTACATGATCATGTCAGGCGTTTGCGTAGCCATGGCATAGAAAAGAACACGGCGGCTATTCAGTCTGGCGACTGTCCACCCTGGTATTATGAGCAGCATGAGCTCGGATTCAACTATCGCATCACCGATGTGCAGGCGGCTCTTGGGTTAAGCCAGTTGCAGCGTCTGGATGAAATGGTCGCGCGCCGCAGGCAGTTAGCCAGCCGCTATGACCACTTGCTTGGCGATCTGCCTTTGGTGCTTCCCCCGCGTGGTAATGAAGCTAGTCAGAGTAGCTGGCATCTGTATGTGATACAGCTGCAGCAACCTCAACTTCGTGCCGAGTTATATGCGTTTTTGCATGCCCATAACATAGGGGTGCAAGTACATTACATTCCCATTCACTGGCAGCCCTACTATCAGCAGCTGGGTTTCTCCAGAGGACAGTTCCCTCTTGCCGAGGCCTATTATGAGCAATGTCTGACGTTGCCGCTCTTCCCCGGCCTCAGTGACGAGCAGCAGAATGAGATCGCGCGTTTGTTACATCTCTTCTTTAAGCAGTCGAGTGCGGAGTTGAGTCTGTGAGTAGTGCAGTTGCGATTATTCCTGCACGTGGCGGCAGTAAACGCATTCCACGGAAAAACATTCGCCATTTTGCCGGTAAACCTTTAATTGCGTATTCCATTGCAGCGGCACAAGCGAGCGGTGTGTGTGACAGGATCATAGTGTCTACGGATGATGATGAGATCGCAGAGGTCGCCGCGAGTTATGGGGCAGAGGTACCTTTCAAGCGTCCAGCTCAGCTTTCCGATGATTTCACGGGGACCGGCGCCGTCGTGAAACATGCACTGGATTGGCTTGGTGCTGAAGGTGAAAAGCCTGATTTTGTGTGCTGTATCTATGCAACGGCACCTCTGATCAGTGCTGAGAGTATTGCTTCAGGCTATCAGCAATTGGTCTCCCGGCTCGATATGCAGCATGCCTTCAGTGTTGGCCGCTTCAGTTATCCTGTGCAGCGTGGTCTATTGCGAGAAGGGGAAGGCGTCCGCATGATGTTTCCTGAGCATGCCAAAACCCGTTCACAAGATCTGCCCGAGGTGTTCCATGACGCAGGCCAGTTCTACTGGTCTCGCCTGCATAGCGCTTCTGCTGAGCCGATGTTTGGACCGAAATCCATTGCCATATTGCTGCCAGACTGGCGAGTCAAAGATATCGATACTGAAGAAGATTGGCGCCATGCCGAAATACTCTACAAAGTCTTGCAGGCAGAAGAACCCTCTTTATGAATATTCGGATCGGTGATTATCAAATCGGAGCTGGACAGCCTCCTTTCATTATTGCTGAGCTGTCCGGCAATCATGACCAGTCACTGGATAAGGCTCTGGCAATGGTAGATGCGGCTGCCAGGGCGGGCGCTCAGGCAATCAAGCTTCAGACCTACACAGCTGACACCATGACTCTGGATGTTCAGGAAGGCGAATTCCTGATTCAGGATGCTGAGAATCTGTGGAAGGGCAGCAGCCTGTATCAGCTCTACCAAAAAGCACATACACCCTGGCACTGGCATGAAGCTATTTTTGCTCGCGCCAGGCAGCATGGATTAGTGGCTTTCAGTACGCCTTTTGATGCTTCAGCGGTGGAGTTTCTCGAATCCCTGCAGGTGCCCTGTTACAAGATCGCTTCCTTCGAAAATAATGACCTGCCTCTCATTCGTAAGGTTGCGGCCACGGGGAAGCCCATCATCATGTCTACGGGGATGGCAACCGCAGGCGAGTTAGAGGAGGCCGTTGCCTGTGCGCGTGAAGGGGGATGCGAAGAGCTGATCCTGCTCAAATGTACCAGTGCCTATCCGGCACCCGCTGATGAGGCGAACTTGCTCACGATTCCCCACATGAAATCCATGTTCGGTTGTGAGGTCGGGCTGTCGGATCATACCCTGGGGCTTGCGGTGCCCATCGCCGCCGTTACGTTGGGAGCCACTGTTATCGAGAAGCATTTTGTACTGGATCGTAGCGAAGGTGGGGTTGATTCTGCTTTCTCGTTGCAGCCGGAGGAACTGTGCCAGCTGGTTGAGCAAACGCGCATTGCTGCGGCCGCTCTGGGGCGTGTGTGTTATGGCGGTAGTGCCAGTGAACAACCCTCGAAGAAATTCCGAAGATCACTCTATATCGCTAGTGACATCAAAGCGGGCCAGGTCATAACGGCAGAGCATGTCAGGGTGATCCGTCCGGGATCCGGGTTGGCGCCTCGCTATCTGCAGTCTGTCATCGGCAAGCGGGCGCGAGTCGATCTGCTCAAGGGGACGCCCTTGAGTTGGTCCGTTCTGGAGTAGTGCGTTGTGCGTGTACTGTTCCGAGTCGATGCCTCTGATGTGATGGGGGGAGGGCATTGGTTGCGCTGTCTGGTACTGGCAGAGGAAGTTCTGCTGCAGGGTGGCGAGGTACAGTGGTGCTATGTTTCCACTGCCCCTGCACTCCTTCAACGTCTGCAATACCTTGATATTCCGTCTTCGCAGCTGGTGGCCGAGAGGGCCAGCGCTGAAGATGCGCAACAGACACGAGACCTGGCAGAGCAATGGGGTGCTGACTGGCTGATTGTGGATGGTTACCATTTTTCTGCTGACTATCGTGCGCAGTTACGTTCCCTCAACTACCGGTTGATGGTGGTTGACGATCTCAATGATTCTGGCCCGATGCAGGCCGACGCTGTACTCAATACCACGCTGTATGCCTCCGAGCTGGTTTACCAGCCTGCCAGCCTGGACGTTCTGGCAGGCGCGGATTTTGTATTGCTGAGCCGGTCTTATACCCAAACTCATCACATCCCTTTTCAACAGCGGACTCATCTTTTCGTTAACTTTGGGGCATCGGATGCTGCCGGTCTGACCTTGCCTGCTCTGGAGCTGTTGGCTGCCAGTGGTATCAATTTCCCTGTCATGGTCGTCACGGGGCCTGCGATGCAGCAGCATGAGCAGGTGGCTCAGCTCTGTCAGCGCCATG
Source organism: Pokkaliibacter plantistimulans (assembly GCF_003194385.1). GTDB lineage: Bacteria > Pseudomonadota > Gammaproteobacteria > Pseudomonadales > Balneatricaceae > Pokkaliibacter > Pokkaliibacter plantistimulans. The sequence continues at coordinate 48,002 of NZ_LAPT01000020.1, read as the reverse complement.
GTTTTGAACACCGGCATGATGTGCCTTCCCTGTATCCCGTGCTCAATCAATGCCGACTGGCGCTTACCGCAGCCGGTTCGACGCTGCATGAGCTGGCCTGTTTGGGTGTGCCCTCGATCTTTATGGTGGTTGCTGACAATCAATTGCGGTCAGCTCAGGCGCATCAGCAGCATGGTTGGTGCCGCTGGTTTGATGGCCGGAGCGCGGGTGGTTTGGATGATGCGGTGGGGATGGTAAAACCCTGGTGGGAAGGCGTTGAGCTCGATCAGCGCTCAGAGAGGGCTCGGCAACTTATCGATGGTCTGGGTGCGGGCCGAGTGGTGCAGTATTTACGCTCTAAAGTGCAGTAGTAGTTTGATCAGACTAGGTCCGATGTATGGATGATATTCACTTTAATCGCTACGGCATCGACCTGACCTCATTGCAGAGTGATGAGATCGAAATGGTGCGTCAGTGGCGGAATGATCCCAAGATTGCCAGTCTGATGCTGGATCAGACTTACATTACGGAAGCGATGCAGCAAGCCTGGTTCATACGTATGCGTCAATCGAGCAACCAGTGCTACATGTTGGCTCGCTTTCGCGGAGAGCCCATAGGTGTCGCATCGTTGACGGCTATCGACATGCAGCAGCGCAGCTGTGAGCCGGGGATGTACATCTACCCCGATCACTACCGCAACAATATCCTGCCGTTTTGCGTGGCCTTTGCCCTCAATGATCTGGCGTTTGAACAGCTGGGTATGCAGCGCCTGTATGGCAAGATATTCGACGAAAACACCGCTTCAGTGCGCTTTCATGAAGCATCGGGGTATATCCGTTATGACGGTAACGAGGCAGGGCTGAGTCTCTATATGCTTGAGCAGGAGCCATATCTGGCTGCGCGTGCTAAGATTGCTCGTTTTATACGTTATTGATTTTAATGATTTTTTCTTGGGCGGTGAGAGATGACACTGGAACAGTTGTTTGCAGAAAGCTTGGGTGTGGCTGTTGATCTGGTCCATGACGATCTGACCTATCAGTCCATCCCGCAATGGGATTCAACGGCGCATATGTTGTTGATTGCCCGTATGGAAGATGAGTTCGGTGTGATGCTGGATACCGATGACATCATTGACATGAGTTCTGTTGCGAAGGCCCGACAGATTCTCGCCAAGTATGATGTGCAGTGCTGAAAACGTACTGAGTTCAAGTGGGGTGTAGCTGACGCGCTGGCCTGAATTGTGAGGTATACCATGAATACTGCGTCCTCCGTATCAGGCATGCTCTCGGGTCAGAAGGTGCTGATTACCGGTGCAGCCAGAGGCATTGGTGCGGCCATTGCTGAACGATTCGCCAGTGCCGGTGCTACGCTCTGGTTGAACGGGAGGGATGGGCCATCTGTCAGTGCTCTGGCAGAACTCCTCAACCAGCGTTATGGCGTCAGCTGCTCACCCCTGATTTTCGACGTCGCTGATGAACAGCAGGTCAAGGCCGGTTTTCGTCAGCTCTTCAGCCAGTCCAAGACACTGGATGTACTGGTGAACAATGCAGGTGTGCTGGATGATGCGCTGCTCGGCATGGTCACCCAGCGTCAGATACAGCAAACCTTCGCGGCCAACACATTCAGCACCCTTTACTGTAGTCAGTATGCCGTACGCATGATGCAGCGTGCGGGTCATGGCAGCATTATCAATCTCAGTTCCATTATTGGCCGGGTCGGCAATAGCGGCCAGGCGGTGTACGGCGGTAGTAAGGCGGCCGTCATTGGCATCACCCAATCCCTGGCGAAGGAGCTGGCGAGTAGCAATATTCGCGTCAATGCGATTGCGCCGGGTTTTATTGATACGGCGATGGCGCATTCGATCGGTGAAGAACGCTTTCAGCAACGTCTCGACAGTATTGCCATGGGGCGAATTGGCAGTGCAGACGAAGTAGCAAAGGTGGCACTGTTTCTTGCCAGTGATTTGTCCAGTTATGTGACCGGTCAGATCATCGGCGTTGATGGGGGAATGCTGATATGACCGTCTCCCAGACGCTTGATGCCAACTGGTCACAATTTCACTCGAATGTTGCTGTGATCAGCGCTGAGGGAGAAAGGCTGACCTATCAACAACTGGCTAGCGAGACTGACGCCATTTTCCCGCCAACGGAGCGCAAGGAACTGGTTCTGCTGGTTACAGACAATTCCCCGGCAAGTCTGATTGTCTATCTTGCTGCGTTGCGGACGGGCAGGGCAGTAATGTTGCAACCTGCCACCATCGCTGCCGATCGCCTTGACGACCTGATCACCTGTTATCAGCCAGACTGGTTATGGAAAGCGGGCAAACTCATCTCATTGCAGTCCAATGTAGCCAGGGGGGCGCCGGTTCACCCTGAGCTTGCCGTGCTGTTGTCAACATCCGGTAGTACCGGCTCACCCAAGCAGGTGCGTCTGAGTTATACCAACATTCATGCGAATGCCCGCAGCATCGCCAGCTATCTCCAGCTGACCCCCCATGAGCGACCGCTGGCTCATTTGCCTATGTCCTATTCCTATGGGTTGTCGGTCATCAACTCTCATCTTCTGGTAGGAGCCACCGTGCTGCTGACAGCTGATTCCATGATGGAGCGTCGATTCTGGCAGTTCTGTCGTGAGCAGCAGGCCACCAGCCTGTCCGGTGTCCCCTATCACTACGAGATGCTGGAGCGACTGCGCTTTCAACGTATGGATTTACCTGCCCTAACCACCCTGACTCAGGCCGGTGGGCGACTGGCCACTGACAAGGTACAAGCCTGGGCTGAATGGAGCCGCAACAATGGTAAGTGCTTCATTCCTATGTACGGTCAAACGGAAGCGACCGCCCGCATAAGTTATCTGCCAGCAGAAATGGTGTTGGAGTTTCCTCAGTGTATTGGTATCGCTATTCCTGATGGGCGACTGCAGCTTCAGGATGAAGACGGCGCTGAAATTACCGCAGCCGATCAGCCCGGGGAGCTTATCTATCAGGGGTCTAATGTGATGATGGGCTATGCCAGTGGTCGTGATGACCTGATGCGTGGTAACGAGACGCCGGCACTATCGACAGGTGATATCGCCTGTCGTAACAGTCGTGGCCTGTACTACATCGTTGGGCGTAAAAAGCGCTTTATCAAACTATTTGGTGTGCGAACCAGTCTGGATGAAGTAGAGCAACGACTACGGCAGCAGTGGGCGGCTACCAATACACTGGGTGTCGAACATATTGCCTGCTGCGGTCAGGATCAGCAGCTGTGTATTGCTGTGGCAGGTAAGGGCATCGCTGCTGATGCGTTGCAGCAGTCAGCCAGCCAGTATCTGGGAGTCCATCCAAGTGTGGTGCAGGTAAAAGTACTTGAAGAGCTGCCTGTGACTGAGGCAGGTAAGATCAACTATGTGCTTCTGCAATCCTGCTTCGATTCAGATGACACTCCTTCAAGGGGTGCGCCACTATGAGCATGGAGCTTGAGCTGGACTTGCCGGTGTATGAATGGGCGGCCACAGAGAAACAGCTGTGGCTGATGCGGCAGCTCAATGCGCTGACCCGGCTGCACCATGAACATTGCCTGCCTTACCAGCGTTTGCTGGACAGCCAGCGGGTGGCTCTTGAGGTTCAGGCCAGAGAGGACTTGTATCCACTGGCGGTAAGACTGTTCAAGCACAATCGTCTGCAGAGTATTGCGGATGAAGACGTCTTCCGCGTGCTGACCTCTTCGGGAACCACTTCGCAGCAACTCTCCCGCATCTATCTGGATAAGCTCACGGCATCGCTGCAATCGCGCGCGCTTGTGCGCATTATGCAGTCCTGGCTGGGTAGAGAGCGGCTGCCGATGCTGATTATCGATCACCCTGGTGTCATTACAGATCGTCAGCAGTTCTCGGCACGAGGAGCAGGCATTCAGGGCATGCTGATTTTCGGACGCCAGCCGGTCTATGCCTTACATGAAGACCTGAGCCCGAACTGGGATGTGCTTGACGCATTTTTTGATAAGTGGCGCGGGAAGCCAGTGCTGTGCTTTGGCTTCACCTTTATGGTGTGGCAACTGATTCAGGCTTTGCAGCTTCAGCAAAAAACACTGCCCTTTAACGAGGGGGTATTAATACACAGCGGTGGCTGGAAAAAGCTGCAAGATCTGGCTGTAGACAACCCGACTTTCAAAAATGCGGTTGCGCAAACGCTGGGTGTTCATCGGGTGCACAATTTCTATGGCATGGTAGAGCAGGTTGGTTCGGTGTTTGTCGAATGTGAACAGGGGCATCTGCATACGCCGGTTTTTGCCGATGTAGTGATCCGTGACATCGTCAATGGTCACGTACTGGGCGTGGGGCAAACGGGTGTAATCGAAGTGCTGTCGGCATTGCCCCGCAGCTATCCCGGTCATGCCTTGTTGACTGAGGATCGTGGCACATTGCTGGGTGAGGATGATTGCCCTTGTGGCCGTAAAGGGCGTTATTTTTCCGTCAATGGACGTATTCCCCGTGCAGAGTTGCGTGGTTGCAGTGATACGGTTGAACCGAAGATGGCTGGCCATATCCCCTCAGTTCTGCCAATACCGCAGCGCAACGGTTGAGCACCAGTTGAGAGCCCCTATGCAGATTGTATTCCCCTGGCAAGCTGGCAATGAGCTGTTGCAGCGACTAGCTCCAGCCACTCCCTTTCATTCTGACTCGACTGCCTTGCTGGAGATGCTGGGGCGGTCATGCCTGCATAGTCAGAGCGCGCCATTGGCGGCACTGGGATTTTGGCTACGGCCTGCTCATCTTAAACAGATGCAGTTGCACGCTGTGCAAAATATCCGGCCACGAGGTCGTGTCGTGCAGATCGCTCCCGGCAATGTCGACACCTTATTCATTTATGTTGCGCTGCTGGCACTGTGGCTAGGCAATGTGGTGGTGGTCAGGCTGTCTTCACGAAGGGGAGAAGATGAAGGTGAGCTGCTGATGCTGCTGGAGGGGTTAAGGCAGCAGCCGCAATACGCTGACGTCTTGAGTCGGCTGGTCTTGCTGCGTTGTGAATATGAGGATCCCGAATGGCTGAAGTGTCTGACCGCTGCAGACATGCGCATATTCTGGGGGAGTGATCAGACCCTGCTAAAACTGGCTAGCCTGCCTAAGGCCCCTCATTGTCAGGATCTGGCTTTTGGCCACAAACATTCTCTGTGCCTGCTCAATGCTGCCGCCATTCTCGCTGATAGAGACGGCGATTGGGCCGGGCGCTTCGTTCGTGACACGCTGGAGTTTGAACAGCAAGGCTGCACCTCGCCCCGGACACTGATCTGGCTGGGCACACCTGCTGCTGTCAGCGAAGCGAAGCAATGTTTCTGGAAGGGCGTGAATACCTTCATACGGTCACAGCCTAAAGAAAGTGCGGCAGCCCGCCGTTATCAACTGAGTGAAGCCGGTGCCATGGAGCGCCTGATTGGCTTGCAACAGTTAGCTTTGGATGGGGCATTGATGGTCGCCAGCCAGCAGCAAGGTCGCTTCGTTACGGTTCCCGTGGATGGATTGAATCTTTCACAAGAGCAGGGCCATCCGGCACAGGGTGTCCTGTTCGAGTGGCAGATTGACAGTTTATCCATGCTGCTGCCTGAGCTACGGCCTCATCATCAGACCCTGGGATTCTATGGTTTCCAGCGGGATGAGCTGGTGGCCTGGGCTGTCAGCCATGCAGCCGCCGGGCTGGATCGGATTGAGCCTTTGGGGCAGGCACTGGTATTTGATCCTATCTGGGATGGGAGCAATTTGATTCAGCAACTGGTAAGACAGCTTCGCTGAATATAGCGCCAGAGATTTGCAGCAGGAGTGATAAGAAAGATGAAAGTCAGTGTGCTGGTGCCGGTCTACAATCTTGAGCGTTTTGTGCTTCCCTGTCTGGAAAGTTTGCTGGCGCAGGAAACGGATTTTGACTTTGAAGTCATTGCCGTCGATGACTGTTCACCAGATAACTCCTATGCACTGATGCTTGAGCTGGCTTCACGCGAGCCGCGTCTCAAGGTGTATCACAATGAGCAAAATCAGGGGCTGGCCAAAACCCAGAAACGGTTGCTGTCGTTGGCCTCCGGAGAGTATCTGGCCTACCTTGATGGCGATGACCTTGCGCTCCCGGGCAAACTGCAGCTACAGGCTGACTATCTCGACAGGCACCCCAGTTGCAGCCTGTGTTACCACGAATCCGAAATGTTTGATGATGAAAGCGGACGCTTTATCAAGCATTTCACCGCTGATTATTACAACGCCAGGTATCTGTCGAATGTCGCCGGAGTGGAGCAGCTGATTAGCTACGGTGCCTCTGTGAATGCCAGCTCCATCATGTTTCGCCGTCACCCGAACCTTGCAGATGCTATTGATGAAGGCTGCAAGATCATTCTTGATCACCCCTGGCATATCCTGATCCTTTGTCTGGGGGGCGGCACTCTGGATTTTATTCCTGAGGTATTGGGCCGCTACCGTGCTCATGCCAACAGTTTTGGTGCCCAGACCTCTCGCTCCTCTGCACGTCGTGAACAGTCTCTGGCAGATCTGATTCGTGCCTGCGACAACGCTGTCAATTACGGTGTGGATGCGCTGCTGGTGGCAAAAGGGCGTGCACATCATTACTACTCAGCAGCACTTTATTTCCTGTTCCGTAACGACGACGTGCGCTTTGTTGAGTTGCTGGAGCGGGCTCGTTCCACACTGCCAGTGACCAGTCAGGACTGGTATTTCGATGCACGCCATCGATTTGCTTTTGAGCATCGTCAGGATGCGGACGCCGTTCGTCGGTTTTTAAAGGCAGGCACCCAATGAAACCCTTTGATGTCATCGTGGTCGGTGCTGGCATTTCCGGTGCCGTCATTGCTGAACGCATGGCCAGCCAGCTTGATCTGAGCGTGTTGGTGATTGATCAGCGCGGCCATATTGGTGGTAACTGTTTTGACGAGCTGGATGCTGATGGCATTCGTATTCACCGATATGGCCCCCACCTTTTTCATACAGATCGTGAAAACGTCTGGCAGTATCTGTCCAGTTTCACCCGCTGGCAGCCTTACGAACACCGTGTGCTATCGAGTATCGATGGCGAGTTGGTGCCGATTCCTTTCAATCTGACCAGTATTGAGCGATGTTTTCCTGAAGAGAAAGCCCGGCTGATGATTGATGCGCTGATCGCGCGATTTGGTGAAGAGGCGCGGGTGCCAATTCTTGAGCTGCGTAAAGAAGCGGATCCGCTTTTGGCAGAGCTGGCGGATTTTATCTATCAGAAAGCCTTTGTGAACTACACCAGTAAACAGTGGGGGGTGGCTCCCGAGGCAATTTCTCCTGCAGTGACAGCGCGTGTTCCCGTCGTTGTCAGTCGTGATGATCGGTATTTCACGGACCCCTGGCAGGCGCTGCCTGCTGAAGGCTATACCGCGATGTTTCGCTCGATGCTTGATCAGCCCACTATCGAGGTGCGCCTGAACACACCGATGAGTGAAGTGTTGCGCTTTGACTGGCAGCACCAGCACATTTATCGGTGTGAGGCAGGAGCGGAGTCGCTCTTTAAGGGTAAGGTGATATACACAGGTATGATCGATCAGCTCTTTGCTGCCGATCAAGGCGCACTTCGTTACCGCTCCCTGCGTTTCAGTTTTGAGCGTAAAGGGCAGTCCTGGTGGCAACCTGCCACGACAGTAAATTACCCCAACGAGCATGAGTACACTCGCATCACCGAGTTTCGTCATCTGATGAAACCAGAGCCTGCTGCACAGGCCACCACGGTTGTCTATGAGTTCCCGAAGGAGTTTGACCCTACGACGGAAGATGAGCCCTATTATCCCGTCTTTACTGAGGAAGGGCAGCGTCGCTTCAAAGACTACGCTGAGCGTGCTCAAGCTATGTCGCAGCTGCACTGTCTGGGGCGCTTGGCTCAGTACAAGTATTTCGATATGGATGATGCCGTGGCCAATGCACTGGAGACATATCATCGATTGAGAATTGAATATGCCTAAGGTTTCTGTTGTTTTACCTGTGTTTAATGCAGCACCCTATCTGAATCAGTGTATTGACAGTATTCTCAATCAAACACTTCAAAATATTGAGCTTGTTATCGTTGATGATGGCTCAACTGACGAGTCTGTTGATATTGCCAGATCTTATCTGGAGAAAGACCGCAGAGTAAGGCTGCTTCAAAATAAGAAGAATATGGGGCTGATTAATATATTGAATAGAGCTCCAGAGATCTGCCAGAGTAAATATATTGCCCGTATGGATGCTGATGACTGGTCAGTACCGGAGCGTCTGTTATTGCAGTGTGATTATCTGGATGCCAATTCCGAGATTGATGTCGTAGGGTCATGGATTAAATTGTTTGGTGGTCGAAACGAGGTTTGGCACTATAGAGCGCAGAATGATTTTATAAAGGCGCTTCTTTTATTTAAAAATAATGGTATGCCAAATAACTCTATTGTTGTTCGCCGTGAACTGTTAGAACAATTTAAGTATGATTCTTCATATATTCATGTTGAAGATGCCGAATTCTGGACTCGTGTAATGATTGAGAGGCCTGATGTTCGATTTGCTAACCTTCCCAAAGTGCTTACCCATTATCGAATTCACAATACTCAGGTGAGTGAAAAGCACAGGGATGTGCAGCAGTTCCAGTATAAAAGAATCGTCAGGCGCCTGGTGGAGTTTGTGGCTGGTTCTGTAACAGAGGATGAGTGGTTGTGCCACTGGTCACTCATTGAGGATACTGGACAGGAACTGGCCGCTATTGCCCGATGGGTTAATAAATTAATTACTGCATACCAAGGGAAGTTTGGATATGGAGAGTATGCGATTGAGGAAAAGTGGCTGAATATTTGTATTAAAAGAAATCGATTGGCTGATGTAAGGTGCTTGGTCAATATGCCAGAAAGGTTCTTTTTTATAAAAGAAAGGGAAGTCATCATTAATGAATGAATCACCATTGGTTCAAGTGCTTCTGCCGGTTTTTAATTCAGAAGATTACATTGAGGCTTGCCTGGACTCTCTGCTTAAGCAGACCTATGTAAAATTTTCCGTATTGATTCTTGATGATTGCTCCACTGATTCGACAGTTAAAAAGATTTTGCCTTATCTCAATGATGGAAGATTTCGCCTTCTGCGTAATGAAAGAAATATAGGAATTATTCCCTCTCGTAATGTCTTGCTTAAAGAGGCGACCGCGGATTTCGTTGCATTCATGGATGCAGATGATATTTGTATGCCTGACAGGTTTGCTGAACAGGTTAATTATATGTTGCGTCATCCCCACATAAGTGTGGTGGGCTGCTGGTATAAACGATTCGGAGCAGTTGACGGAGAGGTGCGCCCGCCAGTAGAGCCATTGAAGATAAAAGCAGCGCTGAGATTGGATAATGTAATCTGTAATCCGTCTGTTTTGATTCGTCGCGAAATAATTGTGGAAGGTGGGTTTTTCTTCGATATAGCGTATCAGGGGGCTGCGGATTATAAGTTTTTTTATGATATTGCTCAGCATCACATGATTGCTAATATTCCCAAGTTTCTGCTTGCATACCGTACACATGCGCAGCAGGAAAGTAGTCTGAATAATGACCGGCAAAAAAAGGCTCATGCAAGGGTGGTTGAAAATGCCTGGGCTGATATGGGCGTCGAGGTAAAGTTCAGTGTGTTGCAGCCCCTGGTATGGCCTCATCAGGCCTCTTCTGCGTCATTACTTTCTGCAGGGCGCTGTGTGGCTAATCTGTTTAAAAAGACGTTAATCACTGATCGGGCGTTAGAGGGCGAAATAAAAGCGTTTATTGAGTTAAGACTCAAGAGTTTCTGCCGACAACATGGTATCAAAGGGCTGATTGCTTACCTGAGAACCCTGGGTTTCAGACAGCTTGTGAAAGGCCGAAATATCGGCCTCAGCTTCACATGCGATTGCATCAAAAAACAATTTCTACATTGAGCTATAAGTATGAAAACTATCGTTTTCGGCGGTGATGGCTTCTGTGGCTGGCCAACCTCTTTATATCTCTCTGAACAGGGCCACGATGTCATGATCGTGGACAACCTCTCCCGTCGTCGCATAGATGAAGAGCTTAACGCCTCTTCATTAACACCTATTGTCTCGTTGGATGATCGTGTAAGCGCTTGGCGCGAGGTGTCGGGGAAGACAATCAGCGTTCAGTATCTCGACCTTGCTGTGGATTATGAAAAGGTTGTCAGCCTGCTGAAAGAGTGGCGGCCTGATGCTGTTGTGCATTTTGCAGAGCAACGTGCAGCACCTTACTCAATGAAAAGTCCACGACATAAGATCTATACCGTTAACAACAACCTGAATGCTACTCACAACCTGTGTAATGCTATCGTCGAGTCCGGTCAGGATATCCATCTGGTGCACCTGGGCACTATGGGCGTATACGGATATGGCACAGCAGGGATGAAAATCCCCGAAGGATACCTGCAGGTCGAGCTGGCGAACGGTGCAACTGCAGAGTTCCTGTATCCGGCCAATCCCGGCAGCATCTATCACATGACTAAATGCCAGGATCAGCTGTTTTTCTTCTATTACAACAAGAACGACAAACTCCGGGTTACTGACCTTCATCAGGGTATTGTCTGGGGAACTCAGACAGAGCAAACAAAACGGGATGAGCGTCTGATTAACCGTTTTGATTACGACGGTGACTACGGAACGGTGCTGAATCGTTTTCTGATGCAAAGTTCTGCAGGCTATCCGTTAACAGTTCATGGCACCGGAGGGCAGACCCGTGCGTTTATCCACATCCGTGACACGGTGCGCTGCGTTGAGATTGCACTGTCTCATCCGCCGGTAAAAGGCGAGCGGGTCAAGGTCTATAACCAGTTGACGGAAACGCATCGTGTTCGGGACCTGGCTCAGATGATTTCGCATATGACTGGAGCTGAGATCAGCTATCTTCACAATCCGCGCAATGAAGCACCTGAAAATGATTTGTATGCCTCCAACGACTGCTTTCTGCGTGATGGCCTGAAGCCAACCTTACTGAGTGAAGGTCTGATGGAGGAAGTCATGGAAATTGCCCAGAAGTATATCCATCGTGCTGATTTGTCGAAGATTCCCTGTGTGTCTACCTGGGTAGCGGAGCATCATGACAGTAAATAATGACGAGTTTGACATCTGTGTAGGTGTACCTACCTACAATGAAGCTCCTTATATTGTTGATACATTGGCGTCACTGGCCGCTCAGCGTGGCCAGTCTTATCACTTCATGATGCTGGATAACGCCTCATCGGATCACACTCTTGAGATTGCCAGAGAAGCTTTCGGTCACGATGAGCGCTTCTCATTTCATCAGAATGATAAAAACCGGGGAGCCAACTACAGTTTTAAGGCGCTTCTGGATAACGCCCCTTCCTCACGCTATTTCATGTGGCTGGGAGGGCATGATGCCGTGTCCCCCGGGTATCTTGAGACCGCCATGACACTGCTGGATGAGGATGAGTCTCTCGCGATGGCGTGTGGCATGCCCTATAAGGTAATGAAAGAGCTGCCAGAGCCTGAGTTTCTTGAGCTTGATGTGTATCCCTATTCTCACAAGCGTCTTGGTCGTTATCTGCAGTCCATCAGACATCGTTCCCATTGCAGCATTATTCATTCGGTGTTTCGACGTCACTTGCTGGATGGCTTTCCCTTTAAGTTGGTTATTGCTGGCGACCTGGTTCTTATCAGCCATCTACTCTGGCACGGCCAGGTCTATTACATGCAGGACGAGCGGTATTGGAGACGCTATTTCCGTGAGGAAGATATCGCCGAATCCTTTACCAGAAGGACTTCTGCCACCGACGATTACTTTAGTCGGTATGAACTCATCTGCTATTACCTGGATAGTTTCGGGGCGCTCTACAAAGGTGACTCGCGGATGAAGACGTACATTGAACAGCAAATGATTGAGGTTTTTCAGCACCGGTACGGTATTCAGTCGTTAATACCTAATGATGAGATCTGACGGAGGCATGCGATGAAAGCAGTCATTCTGGCAGGCGGGCTCGGCACCCGTATCAGTGAAGAGTCTCACTTAAAACCCAAGCCTATGATCGAGATTGGTGGTAAGCCCATTCTCTGGCACATCATGAAGATTTACTCCGCCCATGGCGTCAATGATTTCATTATTTGCCTGGGCTATAAGGGCTACGTCATCAAGGAATACTTTGCAAACTACTTTCTGCATATGTCGGATGTGACTTTCGATATGGCCAATAACCGTATGGAGGTTCATCACAACCATGCAGAACCCTGGAAGGTCACGCTGGTGGATACGGGAGAACATTCTCTCACTGGTGGACGGCTCAAACGTGTCAGTGAGTTTTTGCAGGGTGAGGAGGCGTTTTGCTTTACCTATGGTGATGGCGTCAGTGACATCAACATTTCTGCACTTATTGATTTTCATCGTACCCACGGCAAGCTCGCTACTGTGACCGCTGTGATACCTCCCGGGCGCTACGGCGCTCTGACGCGTGACAACGATCAGGTAGTTGGCTTTATGGAAAAGCCAAGAGGCGATGGCGCAGTGATCAATGGTGGCTTTTTTGTACTCTCCCCCAAGGTGATTGACCATATTCGTGGCGATATGGAAAGTTGGGAAGGCGAGCCGCTGGTTAAGCTGGCAGAAAGTGGTGAGCTGATGGCCTATGAGCACAATGGCTTCTGGCAACCCATGGATACATTACGTGAAAAGAATATGCTGGAAGATCTTTGGCAGAAGGGGAATCCACCTTGGAAAGTATGGGCGTAAGCCCAGTGGCCAATTCCGGTTTCTGGCGTGGTAAGCGTGTTTTAGTGACGGGGCATACAGGCTTTAAAGGTAGCTGGCTGACGTTATGGTTGGCGCGTATGGGGGCGCAGGTAACAGGCGTTGCCTTGAAGGCAGAGTCGCAGAGTTTGTTTGTCGCCGCAGACATTAAGGCACTGTGTCAGGATATCACGTTGGATATCCGTGACCTGAACGCCGTAAAAAACGCGGTACGGCAGGCTGAGCCTGATATCGTCTTTCATCTGGCGGCACAGGCACTGGTGCGGGAAAGCTATCGTCAACCGGTGGATACCAGCAGTACCAATATTGTGGGTACGGTCAATGTACTTGAAGCCCTTCGTGGCTGCCCTTCGGTAAAGTCCGTGCTCTGTATTACCACTGACAAGGTGTATCACAATCGTGAATGGCCCTGGCCTTATCGCGAAAGTGATGCTTTGGGTGGGCACGATATTTACAGCGCCAGTAAAGCTGCATGTGAGCTGATGGTGTCCGCCTACCGTAGCTCTTTTTTTGCCGAGAAGGGGATCTCGCTGGTTACTGCACGTGCTGGCAATGTGATTGGTGGCGGAGACTGGTCTGCCGACCGGCTTATTCCCGATGCGATTCGAGCGTGGAGCCACGGCGACACTGTCGATATTCGTCGCCCCGATGCCGTCAGACCCTGGCAGCATGTGCTTGATTGCCTGAATGGCTACCTTATCTATGCCGAGCACTTAAGCCACAGGCAAGACTGCCCCCAATCACTGAACTTTGGCCCGGATGCTGCTGGTATGGCGACCGTACGCGAGGTTATCAGCATCGCCAGTGGCATTTTTGATGGTGCTCGCTGTCGTTTTCATGAACAGCCTGAAGGCCCACACGAAGCAGGACTGCTGATGCTTGATCCATCTCTGGCGCGACAGTCATTGGGGGTTCATAACCATTGGCGGCTCGAGCAAACGCTTAACCGCACCATGCTATGGTACAAGCGCTACTATGCTGGCGAATCGGCGCGGGCTTTATGCGAGGCCGATATCGCGGAGCTGGAGGCGGCATGGCGTCCCTGATTATTACCGCTACGCCTGTTGCCGGTGTGAAAGTCATTCAGCGTGTCTCTCGTGGTGATGAACGCGGTTCTCTGGCACGCCTTTTTTGCCAGAAGGAGCTGGCTGAGGCAGGCTGGCACAGCCCGATTGTGCAAATCAATCACACTCTCACAAGAGAGCCGGGTATGGTGCGTGGTATGCATTTCCAGCATTCACCTCATGCGGAAATGAAACTGGTGAGCTGCATTCGTGGTGCTGTGTGGGACGTAGCGCTGGATTTACGTGCAGACTCGACAACGTTCTTGCAGTGGTATGCCCATGAGCTGTCCGCCGACAATGGCTGCGCCTTGCTCTTGCCGGAGGGGGTGGCCCATGGCTTTCAGGTGCTCCAGCAAAACTCCGAGCTGATCTATTGCCACTCTGCCTTTTATACGCCTGAGGTCGAAGACGGAGTTCATCCTCTTGATCCTGAGCTGGCGATTGAGTGGCCCTTGCCACCCCATGGATTATCTGCACGAGATCAGCAACTTCCCTTTATAACTCGTGCCTTTTCGGGAGTGAGATGTTGATGAAGTGCCGTCACTGTGCTCATCCTTTACATCACAATTTCATTGATCTCGGCTTTGCGCCCCCTTCAAACGCTTATCTTACGAAAGAGCAGCTACATCAGCCGGAAAAGTATTTTCCGTTACGGGTGAAAGTCTGTGAGCACTGCTGGCTGGTGCAAACAGAAGATTATGCTGCTGCCGATACGTTGTTTGATCAGCATTACGCCTATTTCTCCAGCATCTCAAAAGGGTGGCTCGCCCACGCACAGAGCTATTGTGATGAAGTCGAGAAAAAACTGTCGCTTGATCACGAAAGCTTTGTTGTCGAAGTAGCATCGAATGACGGCTACCTGCTTCGCAATATGGTTGCAAAGTCGATTCCTTGCCTGGGAATTGAGCCTACTGAAAGCACCGCAGGGGTGGCGCGGTCCTTAGGGATTCCCGTGCTTTCTGCATTTTTTGGCGAGGCACTGGCGCAAAAACTCACCCGGGAAGGACCGCAGGCAGATCTGATCATTGGCAATAACGTTCTGGCTCATGTGCCTGATATCAACGATTTTTGCCGTGGGCTTGCCACACTCCTCAAGCCTGGCGGAGCTATTACCCTTGAGTTCCCTCACCTGCTTGAGCTCATTTCGCTCGGACAGTTTGACACTATTTATCATGAGCACTTCTCGTATTTATCGCTGCGCGCGGTAAGTACGATTCTGGCGAGTGCCGGGCTTAAAGTATGGAATGTGGATTGTTTGAGTACCCACGGTGGCAGCTTACGTGTGTGGGCATGTCATGCGAATGATCATCGTGCTGTAAGTGCAAATGTTGCGCATATGCTGGAGCGTGAGGCGCTGGCAGGGCTTGGCTCACTGGCTACCTATGCAACATTCCAGCAAAGGGCAGATAACATCAAAAACGAACTACTAAGTTATTTACTGGAGCAGAAGCGGCAAGGTCGGACAGTCGTTGCCTATGGCGCGGCGGCAAAGGGGAACACGCTGCTTAATTACGCAGGGGTCAAGCCTGATCTTTTACCCTATGTCTGTGATGCTGCGCCCTCAAAACAAGGCAAGTACTTGCCAGGTAGCCATATTCCCATTGTTGCACCTGACGTATTGGCCGATGTGCTGCCAGATGTGGTGCTGATCTTGCCCTGGAATATTAAGGCAGAAGTGATGCAGCAGCTGAGTTTTCTACGAGAGGTGGGAACCAGTTTTGTCACCGCGGTACCCATGCTGGAGGTGTTATGAACGAGCGGATTGCCTATACCAGGCCTTCCATCACCGCGCTTGAAGTAGGTTATGCCACCGATGCTGCAGCCAATGGCTGGGGCTCTCATTGCTACGACTATATCCATAAATTTGAGCAGCTTTTTTGTCAGCATCTGGGTGTGCGCTACGCGATTGCCACCTCAAGTTGCACCGGCGCTTTACATATGGGAATGGCAGCACTTGGTATTGGTGAAGGCGATGAGGTCATTCTGGCCGATACCAACTGGGTTGCGACGGTATCACCGGTGGTGCAGTTAGGCGCAACTCCTGTGTTTGTTGATATTCTGCCGGATAGCTGGTGCCTTGATCCTGAGCAGGTGGAAGCGGCCATTACGCCCAAAACCCGAGCCATTATCGCTGTGCACCTCTATGGCAATCTCTGTGATATGGACAAGCTACTGGCGCTTGGAGAGAAACACGGTATTCCAGTGATTGAGGATGCGGCAGAAGCCATAGGCTCAGTCTGGCAAGGCATGCGCGCTGGGGCGATGGGGCGCTTCGGTGCGTTTTCATTTCATGGTACTAAGACTATCACGACAGGTGAGGGTGGGATCTTCGTTACCAATGATCCTGAGTTATATGAAACCGTGCTGACGCTTAGCAATCATGGTCGTGCACGAGGGCAAACCCGGCAATTCTGGCCGGAAATGATGGGTTTTAAATACAAGATGTCGAATATTCAGGCGGCCATTGGCTGTGGCCAGCTTGAGCGCATTGAGGAGCTGATACAGCGCAAACAACAGATCATGGCCAACTATCGCCAGGCGCTGATGGGAGTGTCGTGCATTCAGTTAAATCCTGAACAACCCGGCGCTACGATTGGCGCCTGGATGCCCAATGCGGTGTTTGATAAGGAAAGTGGTATTACTGATCAGGCGCTGATACAGGCCTTTCAGGCAGCCAATATCGATGCCCGGCCATTTTTTGCGCCGCTGAGTACACTGCCTATGTTTGCAGGTGCTTTCCCCAAACCGGTGGCGGTGGATATTGCCGGGCGGTCGATCAATTTACCTTCCTATCATGACATGACCCATCAGCAGCAGGAACGTATCGTTCAGGTATTAGCGGGGATGGCATAACACAATGGCTTATCTCAATGACGAGCAGCGCGACCAGTTCCAACGGGATGGCGTGCTGGTGGTGCCCCAGTTTTATCCTCTTGAACAGGTGCATCAGGTTCAGTGGGGGATTTACCAGATCATCGGGCAGGTAATGCTCCGTCACGGCGTTGAGGATACGCGTGATGCTTTCTCGCCGGACACCTTTGATCAGGCATTTATTGAGCTGATAAAGCGCAATCGTGCCTGGGGTGGTGAGATATACGATGCGGTAAAGCAGGTACCGGCATTTTTGCGTTTAGTCGCACATCCTGCTCATGAAGCGCTGTTTAACGAGTTGCGTGAGAACGCCATTCCGGGGATGGCAGCAGGCGGTTATGGCATTCGTATTGATATTCCTTTCGAGGACAAATATCGCGCTATGTGGCATCAGGAGTATCCGGCCCAGCTGAGAAGTGTGGATGGCCTGGTGTTCTGGAGCCCGCTGGTGGCTATCACTGAAGCGCTTGGTCCGGTAGCGTTTTGCCCTGGATCCCACCAGCGCGGAATATTGCCGGTTTATCAGACTGATCCACAGGGCGCCGGACGTTCAGGAGCCTATGCGCTGCGTATCCGTGATGAGGCTGATGTCCTGGCGCATTATCCGCAGGTGGCGCCCCTCACCGTTCCTGGTGATCTTGTCATTATTGATTTCGCTGTCATGCATTGCTCCGGGTTTAACCTCTCAAACCGGGCGCGCTGGTCTATGCAGTTCCGCTATTTCAACTTTGCCGATCCTGTTGGCCGCAACCATGGCTGGAAAGGGTCGTATGCGGCCGGGGTCGACTTCACCACTATTCACCCTGAGCTGTTTTGTTCGGAGTCTCCCGATGAAGTGTAATGTTTGCCATGAGTCTTTTGATGAGCCCGTCTACCGCTCTGGCAGCCATACGTCACTGACCTCCTTGTGTGAGCTTCGCTCAGGCCAGGTCAGTGTATGGAGTTGCAGGCACTGTGGCCATCTGCAGAGTCAGACACTGGACGATGAAGCCTCCTACTACAAGAACGACTACAAGATATCCCTGACCGAAGAAGATGAAGATCAGATATATGAAGTCGTTGACGGACAGTCGCTCTTTCGGACAGACCATCAGCTGGCGGTGTTACTGCGTAAGTTGTCAATCAAGTCCGGTGCGCGCGTGCTCGACTTTGGCTGTGCCAAAGCTTCAACGACGCGCAAGTTATTAGCCGTGCGTGAGGATGTGCAGCTTCATCTCTTCGATGTGAGTGACATGTACAAACCGTACTGGAGTAGTTTTGTTGCCTCTGACGCCTGCGCCACCTTTGCCATTCCCCCAAGCTGGAACGCACGGTTTGATGTCGTTACGTCATTCTTTGCACTGGAACATATCGGTGAGTTGTCAGATACCCTGGCGACTATCTGGCAATTGCTTGAAGTCGGCGGAGTATTCTACGGCGTTGTGCCGGACACCTTTGGTAATGTAGCGGATTTTGTGGTGGTGGATCATGTGAACCATTTCACTGTTCCCTCGCTTCACTTCTTGCTCTCTGGCTCAGGCTTTACCGACATTGAGATAGATGCACAGGCGCATCGTGGTGCTCTGGTGTTCACTGCCACGAAAGTGCGGGAGGTGCTGTCACCGTCATTGACTGATCGTGACGATGTTCACGAGCGTGCGGTAGCCCTTGGCCAGTATTGGCAAGGCATAGACCGATGTATTGCACAGGCAGTGGCTCAGCACGGCGCCGGTGAGGTTGCCATCTATGGTGCAGGTTTTTATGGGGCATATATTGCCAGTGCCATCAGGTCAGACTGCAATCTTGTTTGCTTCCTTGATGCCAACCCTTTTCAGCAAGGAAAAACGCTCTTTGAGGCTCCGATTCTGGCGCCTCAGTCGCTTCCTGAGAGCGTGAGTACCCTGTTTGTTGGCCTCAATCCGGCCATTGCCCGGCAAGTAATTGAAAGTATGCCGTGGCTTACGGCACGGGGGCTTTCTATCATTTATCTGGACAACTGCTCTCATGATTGAAGGTACTGACATCCGCCTGAGGCCGTGGTCAGAGCGTGACTTCGACGTACTTCAGCAAATGCGCAATGACATTGCCCTGCAGACGCAATTGCTGGCACGGGTACGTGGCAGTAGTGCCAGCAGTGTGCGTGAGTGGCTGCAGCAGCGATCTGCCAGTAGCTCGGATATTTTTCTGATAGTAGCTAGCTTCAGCACAGATGAACCTCTAGGGTTTGTCCAGTGTCGTCAGATGGATCTGATCAGCAGAAATGCTGAAATGGGTATTGGCTTGGTCGCAAGTGCGCAAGGTCAGGGCATGGGGGGACGTGTACTGGCGCTGCTGAAAGATTATGTCCGGTTGACCTGGGGGATGCGGAAACTCTGGCTCAAAGTCAGTGCCGATAATCACGCGGCTATCAGGTGTTATGAAAAGGCCGGCTTTTATCAATGTGGCAGACTTCGGCAGCACATTTTTATTGATGGGCGGTGGCAGGATGTCCTGCTGATGGAGACGTTTCTGGCGGAGCCTGAGGCACCATGAACATCGTTATCTCCCAGTCGATGTTGTTTCCCTGGGTGGGGATGCTGGAGCAGGTTCGTCTTGCCGACATTTATGTGCATTACGATGACGTGCAGTTTTCCAAAGGCAGTCTGGTCAATCGAGTTCAGGTGAAAATGCCTCAGGGCACTCGTTGGATGACTGTTCCGCTGAAAGGTCTGCATTTGGGTCAGGCAATTCAGGACGTCAGTATCGCCGACGATAAAGACTGGCGTTCACTGCATTTACGGTTGTTGCATGAGAGCTTTGCTTCTGCGCCTTTTAAAGAAGAAGCATTGTCTCTTGTGGAGTCGGTCTATGCTGAGCGTTATACCAGCCTGGCGGCGCTATCCCGAGCCTCGTTGCTGGCGTTAGTGAAGTACTTCTCACTGGATCAGCAGTGCCAGTTTCTGGATGTCACATCCCTGAATATCCCTGGAAGTAGTACCGATCGCGTCTTCGACATTGTCAGGCATTTGTCTGGAGATACTTACATTACCGGTCACGGAGCACGCGCTTATCTTGAGCATGAGCGCTTTGCTGCCGCAAACGTGAATGTAGCGTATATGAACTACCAGCGGACGCCTTATCCACAGTCGCATGGTGTTTTCACGCCTTATGTCACCGGGCTTGATCTGGTGGCGCATTGCGGTAAAAAAGGCGTCGACTACATCCATTCTGAATCCATTGACTGGCGAGAATTTCTACAGTGAATCCACATGAGCTTTTTCAAGAAGAAGTGAAGTCCAATATCAAAGGGCTTGGCGATGATCAGGACATGCAGGCTCTTTCCAGAGTGTGGATCCGGGAAGTGGCACGGCATAAATGGGCTTATAATTTTTCCTGGTTAGGTCGCCCGGCGATTCAGTTTCCCAATGATGCCTGGGGGCTTCAGGAGATTATCTGGAAGGTAAAGCCGGATTTGATTATTGAAACAGGCATTGCGCACGGTGGTTCTTTGATTTTTAGTGCCTCGATGCTGGCAATGTTGGACTTGTGTGAGGCTATTGAATCTGGACAAATCCTTGACCCTAAAAACTCTTCTCGAAAAGTTATCGGTATTGATATTGACATCCGTAGCCATAACAGGGAAGCCATTGAAGCACACCCTATGGCATCCAGAATTACCATGTTGGAAGGATCTAGCGTTTCAGAGGATATTGTTGCTCAGGTGCACAAGTTGGCAGAGGGGTATCAATCGGTCTTGGTATGCCTGGATAGCAATCATACACATGATCATGTGCTTGCAGAACTGAATGCATATGCGAAGTTAGTTACTCCCGGAAGTTACTGTATCGTCTATGACACGCTTATCGAAGATATGCCTGCCGATATGTTTCCGGATCGCCCCTGGTGTCCTGGAAATAGCCCTAAAACAGCGGTCATGGAATTTCTGAAGAGTAATGAAGAATTTTTTGTTGATAAAGATATTCAGCATAAGTTGCAAATTACAGTGGCAGTAGATGGGTTCTTGTGCAGGTCGAAATAATTCAGAATCTGTTTGCTGCTGTTTTAGTTTGTAGTTAGCTAGTTTTTATGTTTTTAATTTTTCATAAGAGAGAAAGAGCGCCGAATATCTCTATGCTTTTTAGTTATTACTATGAATCATGATAGTTTTTAAGGTGGGCTAATGAGTTCCGAGCGTGAAATAGTTGATTTTTTTGAGTCGATCAGAAGAAAAAAACAAGGCATGCAGGGGCAGGATTTTGACAGCCTGCCCGATGTTTCTCTGAGCGAATTAAAGTATCTGGCCAGTTTGCTAGCATACGACACAACAATGCTTTCTTTGCGTGATACGTCAAAGCGTTGTGTTTGGCATGTTGCTATGCCGAAGAGTGGTTCTACCTGGGTGACCAAAGTGATGGAAAAGTATCTTGTTGGTCGAGGGTGGAAAGCGGGGTGGCCTTGCCATACGGGTGGAAGATTTCAAGACCTGTCCATGCCTGAGTTTTACAGGCAAAAACTATTAGACGATGATATTTTCCTAATGCATATGCATGTTTTGCCAAATGAGTGGAATGTTTCATTTGCCAGACAGCTAAATGCAAAGGTCATTCTTCAGATAAGAAATATTCAAGATGTTTTGGTTAGTCTCATGGATCACTATGAGAAAGAAAAGAGCCTGCTCCCTTTTGTGTCTGTAGACCACAAAATATGGGAGACATTTTCTGAAAATGAAAAGATTGACTTTGTCGTAGAGCAGATAGGGCCCTGGTATATTAAGTTTTGGGCATCCTGGTTTTACTTTATTGATAATAAGTCAACGCTGGATATTGAGCTGGTGCGATACGAAAGCCTGGTCGATGATAGACAGTCTGTATTCTCGAAGATTGCTGATTTTTGTGAGGGAGAAAACGTCATTGAAAGAGAGTTTGATTACACTGGTTTTACACGTTTTAATAAAGGTGTAGTCGGTAGAGGAGGAGATATTTCTCAGCAATCTGTTTTTAAATTAAAAAGGATGACTGAAATATATCCTGATGTTGACTTTTCTTATATAGGGTTGTGACGGCTGAGTGAAAGGAGGCATCATTTTGATTTTATATTGGGTGGTGCTCCATAGAAATGCGTTGGTAATGGTTTTTCAGAAAGTGAAGCAAGGTCTGCTTGAATGGGCATAAAAGCTGATGTTGAGATTTGCCACGAGTAGCCAGATTCGATTTTTAAGTGTTTTTCTTGGGTGTTTGATTTTCTGTATTAAGAGTTTTTATTTTTGAGCAGTAAATGGAAGTGTTTTTTTCATGACTGGAGTAATAAGAGCAGTTCAGGTGCTTATTGTCAGTCGATAACCCCGGATAACTGCAGTCCCCTCCTGAGGGCAGTGTCAGGCTGTCTACAACCCCCCCATCCATCCCCAGTTCGGCCACTTCCGTCCACTGCGGTACCCACTGGTCTACTTGTTCATATCGACGATAAGCTGCGTAGAACCCAGACCGATTCGAATTCCAGATTAATACTGGTCCGCCAATACGGAACCCTATCGGCAGCCATTGCCAGTCGCGATAGGGCGGTGTTGCCGTACCCCAGAGGCCTTCAGTGATCTTGGTATCTTTGTTGTCTCTGCGTAGCAGGCAATATGCTTTTCCTGTCTCATCGAAGCACAAGCCGTGCTCATTGGCATACTGGTTCTCAAATTCCTCCAATCGGTGGTATTGCCACTGGCCATCCAGGGTCCACTCATACCAGAAAAGGCCTTTTGTACCTCCCGTACCATAAGCCAGACCATAAGCGGTGTCCTGATACCAGGTGATTCGCCATAGCCAGTGATTAGGCTCTGCAACAGGGGTTCCTGAACTCCAGTGTTCTCCATCGTTGCTGGTCCAGTAGTGACACTGGTGTTTAATCGGGCCTTCCTGATAAGCCGCGGCGCTGAGCAGTATCAAGGAATTGTCAGGCCCAATGCTCAGCTTGGCATCACGCAGGTCGGCATCAGGAAGGGAGATAAGTGCACAGCTTTGCCATTCGCCCTTTACGTCCTTAAGAATGCGTATGGCTCCATCAGCGGAGACGTGCGCACTGCCTTCACGGAACGCCATGAAAAGACTTCCATTGAAGGCCTGTAAGTCGGTAAAGGCGTTGTGCTCGGCATGATCCCAGATCAGTTTGCAGTCGAGTAGTTTCATTGCGCTCTCTCCGGGATATGCTAGGTTGGTACACAGCAATGCTGGCAATATGTTTATTAAGCCTTTAAATTCAAAAGCTTAGAATGACGAATTTGATTTGTTGCAAGGCCATATAGCACTCGGCATGTAATAATACTCACAACTACCTTATGGGTTGAAGGTGATGACAAGCAAAGGTGATAAGGTTTCAGCACCATCCCAGGGGCAAGAGAATAATGCTGAGCAGGATGTTCTGCAGCGACAGCTGCTCTTGACGACTGCTTTTACTGAGTTCAATCAGCTGGCGGGTGAGCTCAGTCAGCGTTATCAGGCTCTTGAGCAGGAAGTGCTGCAACTGCGTGTGCAGTTAGCTGAGCAGCAGCAGCAGCAGCAGCGTGCCGAAAGTGATCGACTTGCAGTCACTGAGCAATATGAAGCTTTGCTCGATATCTTGCCTCTTGGCATGGTGATGATTGATAACCGGGGTCAGATTCGTCGTGCGAATCCCACCGCTTTGGCACTGCTCGGTGAACCGCTGGAGGATGAGCTGTGGTTCAACGTGATTCGGCGCAGCTTTGCTCCCCGCAAGGATGATGGTCATGAGATTTCCCTCCGTTCTGGCCGACGGGTATCGGTTTTGACCAACTCTCTTCCGGATCAGGCAGGCCAGATTGTCTTGCTGCATGACCTGACAGAAACCCGCCTGCTGCAGTCCCGGCTGAGCCACCATGAGCGCCTGACGGCCATGGGGCAAATGGTCGCCGCCCTGGCTCATCAGGTACGTACTCCCTTGTCCGCCGCTCTACTCTATGCCTCCCACCTGCAAAACCCGACTCTGGCTGAACAGCAGAGATTGCAGTTTGCCGGGAAGCTGCGCTCCCGACTGCTTAATATCGAGCAACAAATCAAGGATATGCTGATATTTTCCCGTGGTGAGACTCAGCTCAATGATGTGATGACGGTGAATCAGCTACTTCGTGCCATTGAAGATGCACTGGATGTGCCACTGACAAGCCATGATGCTGATTGTGATATTCGTGATGACAGCCAGGGGGCAGTGGTTCAGATCAATCGTGAGGTGTTGATTGGTGCCGTGTTGAATCTGGTCAACAACGCGTTACAAGCCTGCCCGGCGGGTGTTGAGCTGCATCTGGTAGGCGAGAGGCTGGGTGAACAGGTCGCTATCAGTGTGATTGATCCAGGGCCAGGCATCAGTGCTGAACATATACAGAAGGTGCTTCAACCTTTCTATACCACCAAAGCTCAGGGAACGGGTCTGGGCTTGGCCGTAGTGCAGGCCGTTGCCAAGGCACATGGAGGACGCTTCGAGCTGAGCTCAAGGCCGGGACAGACCTGTGCACGTATTATCCTGCCTTGTTATCAGGGTTCCGTGGCATCTTCGTCTATTGATGAGCAAGATCCGCGTTCGACTGTTGGAGAATTAAAATGAGTCAGGCGAAGCTGCTGCTGGTGGAAGATGACGCCAGCTTGCGTGAGGCGCTGGAAGATACTCTGGCCATCGCCGGGTACCAATTTGTGTCAGCGGGCAACGGTGAACAGGCGCTGGTGCAGCTCGAACAGCATAGTGTCGATATGGTGATCAGTGACATCAACATGCCAGGGATGGACGGTTACGAGTTGCAGCAGCGTCTGCGCCATCAATATCCCTACCTGCCGGTGTTGCTGATGACGGCCTATGGCGACATCAGCAAAGCCGTCGAGGCCATGCGCAACGGGGCGGTGGATTATTTGCTCAAGCCCTTTGAGCCTGCCGCACTGCTCACTATTGTTGACCGCTATTTGTCTGGCAGGTTACCCGTCACCGAGCAGGAAGAACCTGTTGCCGAAGACCCGTCAAGCAAGCGGCTGTTCCAGCTGGCACGTCGAGTTGCCGGGTCAGATTCCACCGTGCTGATTTGCGGTGAGTCGGGGACGGGTAAAGAAGTCATGGCGCGTTATATACATCAGCACTCTGTGCGTGCCGACAAGCCTTTCATTGCCATCAACTGTGCCGCTATTCCAGAAAATATGCTTGAGGCCACCCTGTTCGGCTATGAAAAAGGCGCATTTACAGGCGCCTATACCGCCATGCCGGGCAAGTTTGAACAGGCGAACGGTGGAACCATTTTGCTGGATGAAATCAGTGAAATGGCGCTGGAGCTGCAGGCCAAGATTCTGCGCGTATTGCAGGAGCGGGAAGTCGAGCGACTTGGTGGCAGAAAAACGCTGCAGCTGGATGTGCGTGTGCTAGCAACAACCAACCGTGATTTGGCCGAGTACGTCAGTGAAGGGAAATTTCGTGAAGACCTCTACTATCGCCTGAATGTCTTTCCGTTAGAGTGGATGCCGTTACGGGAGCGTCCTCTGGATATCAAGCCTTTGGCTGAGCGCCTTCTGGCCTTACACAGCCGTAAGCAGGGCAGAGCCAATGTACTTCTCAGTGCTGCTGCCGTCGCCGAGCTGTCGGCCCATAAATGGCCCGGTAACGTGCGTGAGCTGGATAATTGCATTCAGCGTGCATTGATTCTGCAACCGGGGTCTGTCATCGAAGCTGACGACATCTGCCTTGACATGTCGCAATTCAGTCGCTCCCCCAAAATCAGCGATATAGTGCAAGGGCACGGTGATGCCGATGATGAGTCGTTATTAGGCTCGGCCATTGAGAGCAGCAGTGCGCTCGGCGCAGACATGATGCAGCACGAGTTTCAGTTAATTCTTGAAGCGTTAAAAAGTACTCGTGGCAGCCGCAAAGAAGCAGCAGAAAAGCTGGGCATCAGCCCCCGCACCTTGCGCTACAAGCTGGCGCGTATGAGGGAGGCCGGGATGGATATACAGGACAAGCAATGGTCGCCCTGGTAATCGTGTTATCAGTGGCAGTGCTTCAGTGTCAAAGGAGAGCGACGTGAAAGGCATCTACATATCCGGAACCCATCAATACGGTGCTGCTGATGCTTTCATGACTGCGCTGATGGACGAGCTTGGGTTGCTGGGAGTGGTGCTGGAGGTCATCCCATTTGATGATCTGGCGACCAGCTACTCACGCTATCAGGATGAAAAAATTGATTTTGTCCTCTCGGTCAACGGTATCGGTGTCAAGGTGCCTGTCTCGGCCAGAGGATCCCTCGCCAGTAGTCTGAATTGCCTGCACATCAGTTATTACCTTGATCATCCGCTTCATCATCTGGCGCGATTCTTTCAGGCTCCTAATCATCTGGCGCTCTGTGTCGATCTGGATCACTGTGATTTTGTCACCATGGTAGGAGGGCGCGCCCGGTTTTTTCCTCATGGTGGTAGTGCCACTGTTGATCCGGGGAACATCGATCAGCTGAAAAGCATCATTGCAGATAAGACAATCGATGTGTTGTATCCGGTGTCATACTTCGATTACGCGAAGCAGTTGCAGCCCATTCGCACTGCGGCTGCGTTTATGGCCGATGCCATAGAGCGTGGAGAGGTGACGACCCTGCGGGATTGTCTGGTCAGACTGAAAGTTATGGCTCCCAAAGGACAGCCAGCCACGCCCCTTACCAGTCAATTATTGGCCGCGCTGAGGCAAATGGACCTGTGTATTAGGGCGCGTAACCGGGAACGGGAAATCAAGGCGTTTACGGCTGCTGGTATTCGCCTGACGCTGGTCGGCAGGCATGTCGATCATTATGCTCATCTGGGTGATCATGATTACCTTGGTGAGGTGAGTTTCACTGAGGCTCTGGCGTTGATGAAAAAGTCCCATTGGGTACTGCATAACTCACCGGGTTTTGAGCACGGCTTGCATGAGAGGATCACTTATCCATTGATGAATGGGACGAGGGTGATTACCCGATACAATTCCTATCTGGACGACCACTTGGGCAGCCTTTCTTCTCTGGCGTTCTATCGCACTTCGTATGAGTTGAGCCCAATTATTGCTGCGGGTCATAACTATGATGTGCAGAAGCTCGCTGGTGATATGGCTGAGGCTACCAAGAAACTGAGCTGGAAAACGAGAGCGATGAGTTTCAAAGGCATCATTGGAGAGTTGTGTACCGCGGCATCGGCGAAGTAGAGATCACTGATCTCAGGCAGGTTGCTGTGAATCTGGCTATTGGCTGGAATCTGTTCCGTTGATCGCAAAGTACCGGTTCGTCTCTGCTACAAATAAGTCACATATCGACGGCTGCCACCCCTGCTGGCGCAAATATACCAATGTCTAATTATTGCCCCTGTTGCTCGGGGGGTATAACAGCCATCAAGCAGCTGGTGCGGGGATGGCAACAGCCCATAACTATAAAGTTCATGTACACACTGGCTCGGAATCAGGCGGGGCGCATCTATAGCGTTAAACTTGTCCGTGTTTCGGAGTCAGGCCTGCAACTCTTTCAACGACAATAATAGCTAGCAAGGGCATGACCATGAGTGATATCAAGGTGTATCCGGTAGACAAGGAAGGGGCCAAGTCGGCCTGGATCAATGAAGAGAGCTATCAGCAGTTATACCAACAATCCGTAGACAGTCCCGATGTATTCTGGGCAGATCAGGCCAAACGGCTGGACTGGATTACTCCTTTCACCAAAGTTAAAAACACCAGCTTTGATCCGCACAATGTCAGTATTCGCTGGTTTGAGGACGGCGAGCTGAACGTCAGCCAAAACTGCCTTGATCGTCACCTCGCTACTCGAGGAGATCAGGTCGCTATTATCTGGGAGGGTGACAGCCCGGATGAAAGCCTGAACATCACCTACAAAGAGCTGCATGAGCAGGTGTGCAAGTTCGCCAACGCGTTGAAAGCACAGGGCGTCAAGAAAGGTGATGTTGTTACCATTTATCTACCGATGATTCCTGAAGCCGCCGTGGCAATGCTGGCCTGTACGCGTGTAGGGGCTGTTCACTCGATTGTCTTTGGTGGTTTCTCTCCCGATGCACTGGCAGGTCGTATTGAGGATGCCGGTTCTCATTTTGTAATTACCTCCGATGAGGGATTACGCGGTGGTAAATGCGTTCCGCTGAAAAAGAACGTGGATTTGGCATTGAATAATCCCAATGTCAAAGTCGAGCACGTTGTGGTGATCAAACGGACCGGAGGCGATGTTGCCTGGAGCGAAGGGCGTGATCTCTGGTATCACGAGTTGATGGCCACGGCATCAGCGGATTGCCCTGTAGAGGTGATGAATGCTGAAGACCCGATGTTCATCCTCTATACGTCCGGTTCTACCGGCAAGCCAAAAGGCCTGAAACATACCACGGGCGGTTATCTGCTTTATGCTTCTATGACGCATCAGTATGTCTTTGACTATAAAGACGGCGATATCTACTGGTGTACGGCTGATGTGGGTTGGGTTACTGGTCACTCCTATATCGTCTATGGGCCTCTGGCCAATGGCGCCACGACCCTGATGTTTGAAGGGGTTCCCAGTTATCCCGATAGCAGCCGCTTCGGTAGGGTTATCGAAAAGCACAAGGTGAATCAGTTCTATACCGCACCAACCGCGATCCGCGCGCTGATGCAGCAGGGCGAAGATGTGCTGGGTGACAGCGACCTGTCCAGTCTGCGTATTTTGGGTTCGGTCGGTGAGCCCATTAACCCTGAAGCGTGGGAGTGGTACCACCGTATCTTCGGTAAAGGACAGTGCCCAATTGTTGATACCTGGTGGCAGACCGAAACCGGCGGCATCATGATTGTACCTTTGCCTTATGCCACCGCTGCCAAGCCGGGCTCTGCGACACGTCCGTTCTTCGGTGTACAGCCCAGGCTGGTCGATAACGAAGGTACTGAGCTGGCAGGAGCGACTGAAGGTAATCTGGTCATCGCTGATAGCTGGCCAGGTCAGGCCCGCTCTATCTGGGGTGATCACGAGCGCTTTGTGCAGACCTATTTTTCCACCTTCAAAGGGTACTATTTCACCGGTGATGGTTGCCGCCGAGACGGTGATGACTACTACTGGATTACCGGACGTGTGGATGACGTTATCAACGTATCCGGCCACCGTATGGGAACGGCAGAGGTAGAGAGTGCACTGGTGGCTCATCCCAAGGTGGCTGAAGCCGCTGTGGTAGGCTACCCGCACCCGATCAAAGGGCAGGGTATCTACGTGTATCTGACGCTGCAGGCGGGAGAGGACGGCTCCGAGGAGTTGTCGAAGGAGCTGAAAGCGTGGGTGCGCAACGAGATTGGTCCGATTGCGACTCCAGACCTGATCCAGTTTGCTCCCGGTATGCCGAAAACGCGTTCAGGCAAAATCATGCGCCGTATTTTGCGCAAGATCGCAGAGGATGATTTCGGTGCACTGGGCGACACTTCGACCCTGGCTGACCCCAGTGTGGTAGAGGATCTGATCAGTAACCGGCAGAACCGCTTACGCTGACAGGTTGATTTGATCGAGCACTCCCCTGTTATGGGGAGTGTTTGTTTTATAGACATCCCACTGAATCGATCTCGGAAAAAGCGCGGTGTCGTAGCGTTAAGTCATTCAAAATGTAACATTTTTGCTATTTTTTTCAGGGGCTCTCGGCTACTGTATGTCGGATTAAGTGGGCTCCAGGCGGCATGTCCAGCCATTTGCACACTATTTTGCGGGAATGATCGAGTACAAGGTTTGAGTCGTTGAACCATACGTAGTGCAGTGGATTGTATTCACTACCACGGGCACTCGCGGCAACGGTCTGATCACGCCTGGTAGAACTGTTTTTAAATCTAGGGGATTGCTAATGGATGCAAATAACAAGATTCTCATCGCTGATGACCATCCGCTGTTCAGAGCGGCGTTGAAGCAGGCGGTGCATCAGGCGGTTCCCCACGCCCTTGTTGTTGAAGCCGATACTCTCGAAGCGGCACAGAATGCCGCAGATGAGCACACTGATGCTGATCTGATTCTGCTGGATTTGCACATGCCGGATGCCAATGGTTTTTCTGGTCTGGTTTACCTGCGTGGCCAGCACCCCGGTATTCCGGTTGTGATGGTGTCCGGCAGCGAAGAGCCGCATGTGATTCGTAAAGCTATGGATTACGGCGCTTCAGGCTTTATCCCCAAATCCGCTTCTCTTGAGGTCATTGCCGAGGCCATTCAAAGCGTGATGGATGGTGAAGAGTGGCTGCCTGTGGCCATTGACGATCTGGATGATCAGGTAACGGAAGAGGAAGCGCGTTTTGCTGAAGCGCTGGCTACGCTGACACCGCAGCAGTTCCGTGTACTGATGATGCTGACCGAAGGGTTATTAAACAAGCAGATTGCTTATGAACTGAACGTGTCAGAAGCCACTATCAAAGCCCATGTAACCGCCATTCTGCGCAAGCTGGGTGTTCATAGTCGTACCCAGGCCGTAATTGCTGCCAGCCAGCTGTTAGTGGACAAGCCAAAGGCCGAGTTGGAGTAATCCACTCTCTTGTGTCTGGATCGGTGTCCAAAACAAAGCGACCTTTACGGTCGCTTTGTTGTTTCTGGGTTTTTGCCAGCGTGTTGATCACAGTGATGTTGCGGGAGGTTCCACCTTGCTGCGATGAATGCCGTGGCGTGAAATTAACGCCCTGAGTGCGGCGGGTTTGACGGGCTTTTGCAGGACAAAAGCACCGGTCTGATGAATTTCATCCTTTATCTCATCGGTACGGTCAGCGGTGATAACAATGGCCGGAATAGCATGCTGAAGACGGCTGCGCACAGCGTTGATCGTCATCACGCCGGTCAGATCGTTATCGAGATGGTAGTCCGCAAGCAAGATGCCGGGCTTCCATTCAGGATCATTATCCAGAATATCCAGCGCCTGCTGCTCCGACAGCGCACAGCGCACTTCACATCCCCAGCCTTCCAGCAGAGCTTTCATGCCGTTCAGGATAGGCTGCTCATTGTCGACTACCAGCACATGCAGCTGATCCAGACCGCCTTTGCGGCGGCTGGCGATGCCACCGCGTTTACTGACATTTTGAACTTTATCCGTTTCACCCAAGGGGACCCGGATGGAAAATACCGTGCCTTTGCCAACCTGCGAGCGAACCTGAATGCTGTGTCCGAGGATCCGTGCTATGCGGTCAGTGATGGCAAGGCCAAGCCCCAGTCCTTTGACGTCAGCATGCTGTGGGTTGTTGAGGCGTTTAAATTCTTCAAAAATCTCATGAATCTTGTCTTCGGCAATACCTACACCGCTGTCCCAGACCTCAATGCGAATAGCGTCACCAGTGCGGCGACAGCCCAGTAGCACCTTGCCACTGCGGGTGTAGCGTATGGCATTGGAGAGGAAGTTCTGGACTACCCGGCGTAGCAGCTGGCTGTCACTGTGGATGACGACCTGGCTGTTCACCAGATGGAATGTCAGTCCCTTTTCCTGAGCCAGTGCTGTGAATTCTGCCTTGAGTGCATTGAACAGCCGTTCCACCGGGAAGTGGCTGAGATTGGGCTGCAGTGCTCCGGCATCCAGCTTGGAAATGTCCAGAATAGTACTGATCAGCTCTTCCGCTGCTTTGAGCGAACCATCCAGATTACCTACCAGCTCATGGGTCATTTCGTCGTAGTGACGCTGTGACAGCGCGGATGAGAACAGGCGTGCTGCGTTCAGAGGTTGCAGTAAGTCATGGCTGGCTGCAGCGAGGAAGCGGGTCTTGCTGAGGTTGGCAGCCTCTGCTTCCCCTTTGGCCTGTCGCAGCTCGTCTTCGATCAGTGAGCGAATAATATTTTCCTTGCGCAGCTCCTGGTTGACGATGGACAGAGCCTGAGTGCGTTCGTGTACCCGTGTTTCCAGATCCTCGTTGGTCTGTTGCAGTAACATCTCGGCTTTGCGGCGCTCGGTGATGTCTATATACACGCTGAAATAACCGATGATGTGCCCTTCTTCATTGATATGGGGCAGATAGGTTACCTGTGCGTAGCGTTCATGATCATCGTCCAGTGGTGGCAGAGTGATCTCGAAAGTCTGGCGCTGGCCTGCCAGTACATTGCTGATGTACGGCTCGCGCTGGGCATATTCTGCAGGAGGTAGCACGTCATAGCAGGGAATACCTGCAATGCTGTTGCGATCCAGACCGAACATGTCTTCATAGGCCTGGTTGATAAAGCGGTAGCGGCGTTCGCTGTCGAAGTAGGCGATCAGTGCCGGGACGTTATCAGTGTAAATGCGGATGCTGCGCTCACTTTCGCGTAAGGCGCTTTCCGTTCGCTTGTACTGGGTAATATCCGTATAGGTAGTGACATAGCCTCCCCCCGGCATCTGATTGCCTCTGACCTCAAGAACTGTGCCGTCTGCACGATGACGCTCGTAGCTGTTGGAGCGGCCCTGCTTCAGTAACTCCATCCTGCGATGCACATGCTCCTCAGGATCTCCGGGGCCAAATTCACCTTGCAGTGCCAAATGGCGGTATACCTCTTCAATGGGGCGTCCGACGCTGATGAGGCCCGGCGGGTGGGAGAACATCGCCAGATAGGCGCGGTTCCACACCATCAGGCGCTGCTGGTTGTCGACAACGGTGATACCCAGACTGATGTTTTCAATGGTGGCTTGCAGCATGCTGCGGTTGAATTGCAGCGCCTGAGAAGCTTCATCGACAATAGTGACGACATCACCGATCTGCATATCGCGACCGCGCAGTGTCGAGCCGATAACAATGCGTGCGGATGAGGCCCCAATCACGCCTCCCAGCAACCGTTCACAGAAATGGATCAGGTCTGATGGTGCTTTCTCATTGGCGTTAGGCAGTCGCTGATGACGTTCATGATAGAAACTTCGGAATGCGCGCTGGGTACGCTCAACGCCGAGGAAGCGCTCAGTCAGCATTTGCAGATCACCGACACTGATATGTTCCGTCGGATTGCGCGAGGAGCCAAGCTGACCATCATCCAGGGTATCGACAAAGCTGCTGGACTGAATCCGGTCGATCAGACGCTGGTTGGAGTGTTTGGATATCCAGACATAAAGGCAGGTGTTGACTAGCAAACTCCACAGTGTGCCGTGGGTGATAGGATCGAGTCCTGTTAGTCCAAACAGTGCATGCGGCTCCAGCCATGGCTGTCCAAAGGGGCCATGCGCAAGTAAGGTTGGGCTAAGCAAGCCGGTCTGGATCAAGGCAGGAATCAGCAGGGTGTAAGCCCAGATGGCAAAACCGGCTAGCAGGCCCGCCATCACGCCCTGATGACTGCCCTTTTTCCAGTAGAGACCAC
This sequence comes from Pokkaliibacter plantistimulans, assembly GCF_003194385.1. GTDB lineage: Bacteria > Pseudomonadota > Gammaproteobacteria > Pseudomonadales > Balneatricaceae > Pokkaliibacter > Pokkaliibacter plantistimulans. Next base: position 15,126 of record NZ_LAPT01000020.1, on the reverse strand, counting down.
CAATCAGGGCTGGTGCGAACTGTGCCACGGCGACAAAGGACATCAGGCCGATGTCCGCCAGCGAGGTGTGTGCTCCCAGCAGACGGTAGTAGAAATAGGCCAGCAGCAGCAGGCAGAAGATAGTCACCCGTCGGGTGTTGAGCAGCAGCGCGCCGATGTCCTCTTCGTTGGATAAGCGGCTGCCGCGCAGCTTGAACATGATCGGCATGATCAGGTCATTGCAGATCATGGTGCTGAGCGCCACGCTGGCTACGATGACCATGCTGGTTGCGGCCGACAGTCCGCCTATATAGGCGAAGACGGCCAGTCCATCGGCTTTGGCGCTGAGGGGCAGGGTCAGTACAAAGCTATCTGCGTTGACAAAGCCGGAAGGGAAGGTGGCCATCCCGGCAGTAGCAATAGGCAGCACGAACAGGCTCATCAGAATCATATATAGCGGGAATAGCCAGCGTGCAGTGCGCAGATCCTGCGGATGGGTATTCTCGACAATGGTCATATGGAACTGGCGTGGCAGACAAATGACGGCCAGCACAGCAAGGAAGCATTCGGTAAGGAAGCTGCCTGCAAACAGATCTTTCTTAAAGTTGTTGTTGTCCGCCAGTTGCACCGATGCTTTGAGGTACAGGTCTTCAAAACCGTTATAAATGCCGAATACCACAAAGAATCCGACAGACAGAAACGCTGTCAGTTTGACGATCGACTCGAAAGCAATGGCCAGCACCATACCACGGTGGTGTTCTGTCGCATCGATCTGCCGGGTACCGAACAGAATGGCAAAGATAGACATCAACAGCGCAACAAAGAGAGCGGTATCGCTGCCATTCTCTGCACTCTGACTGGTGCCGGTCAGGACATTGAAGCTCATCGCCACCGCTTTGAGCTGCAGCGAAATGTACGGAAGAATGCTGATGACGGTCATGCAGGCAACGACAGCGCCTAGGCCCTGGCTTTTGCCGTAGCGCGAAGCAAGGAAGTCCGATACGGAGGTTATATTCTGCTTTTTACTGACCTGTACCAGCTTGCCCAGTAACCGGATACCAAAAACAAACACCACCACAGGGCCGATATAGGTAGCGAGGAACTCCCAGCCAGTCGATGCGGCACGCCCAACGGCACCATAAAAGGTCCAGGAAGTGCAGTAGGCTGCCAGAGACAAACTGTAGATCACCGGCTGGCTCTTGTTGCTGACCTGGCGTCTGACCTGTTGATCACCCCAATAGGCCAGGCCGAACAGTAGCCCTACATAAGCCAGTGATATCAGGATTACTAACCATCCTTGCAACATGTGTTCACCCACTGCTGAATTTGCCCCCGAGAGTATAAAGGAAATACGGGCTATAACATTGTGCGCTGTAGCTACCTTCAGTCTAGGTATGCGAATGACGACCGGAAGCAGTGACCGCTTTTGATGCTGGCGCATTGTAAGGGCATCGCTGTTGGAATGCCTGCCTGATTTCAGGAACGTGCAAATAAAGGTCAAAAACGCAGATCTTGTTCACGCTTTTGCTCCCTTTGGCTGGGTATCGACTATAGTCTATTCATTGCTAATATTGGTTTATATTATTGAATTTAAAGAAGTTTTTTATTGTTTTTGGGCTGTCGTTGAGGCTGTTACAAGTCGTTGCGACTAAAGTTGATCTGTGCAGTTTGCAGACCTTTGCTAGATTGAAATTGCAATTGTGCACTCCCTGAATTGGTTTGCTATGCAAAGGAAAAGTCCCATGAGCTTAGATAAAGATAAAAATAACGCGAGGGCCTATTGGAAAGAGAACGTCAGAATCATTCTGACCTATCTTGTCATCTGGTTCCTGGCGTCCTTTGGTTGCGGCATCATTTTTGTTGAGCCGCTGAATACCGTGCAATTCTTCGGATTTAAACTCGGATTCTGGTTTGCCCAACAGGGCTCGGTATATATCTTCCTTATTCTGATTGTGGCCTATGCCATCAGCATGAATAAGCTGGATGAGAAGTACGACGTTCACGAATAAAAATGCTGTTATCAGCATTAGGCAAAGCTGTACCTATCAAACAAATAACAATAATTAATTAATCTTGAACGGAAGGGTATGACGCTATGAGTTTGGACGTATTAACCTACTTATTTGTGGGGTTGAGTTTCGCGCTCTACATAGGCATCGCTGTCTGGTCCCGAGCCGGCAGCACCAAGGAGTTCTACGTCGCTGGTGGTGGTGTGTCACCGATGGCGAACGGTATGGCAACCGCTGCTGACTGGATGTCAGCCGCCTCGTTTATCTCTCTTGCGGGGATCGTTTCTTTTATCGGCTATACCGGTTCTGCCTATATCATGGGTTGGACTGGGGGCTACGTATTACTAGCATTGCTGCTGGCTCCCTACCTGAGAAAGTTTGGCAAGTTCACCGTGCCTGACTTCGTTGGTGATCGCTATTATTCCAGTACTGCCCGAACAGTCGCTGTTATTTGTACCATCTTTATTTCCTTTACCTACGTTGCAGGACAAATGCGCGGTGTGGGTATCGTATTCTCTCGCTTTCTGCACGTATCCATCGATATGGGCGTCGTCATCGGCATGATCATTGTATTCTTCTATGCCGTACTGGGTGGGATGAAGGGGATTACCTATACACAGGTCGCGCAATACTGCGTATTGATATTTGCCTATACCGTGCCAGCTGTATTCTTGACCATGCAGGTTACCGGACACTTCCTGCCACAGACAGGCTTGGGAGCAGCTGTAGATCCTGCATTTAATAGCACACTGGGTGGTAAGCCGGTGCTGGAGGCTCTCGATGGCTTAGTGGAAGAGTTGGGCTTTACGGCCTACACCACGCAGGGAACAGATAATCTGTTTAATATCTTCTTCTTCACTGTTGCTTTGATGGCGGGTACTGCCGGGCTGCCACACGTAATCGTGCGGTTCTTCACTGTTCCTCGTGTGAAGGATGCTCGTGTTTCTGCTGGTTGGGCGCTATTGTTCATCGCTGTTCTTTACACTGTCGTACCCTCTGTGGCGGCAATTGGACGTTTGAATCTGATCAACACTGTCAATGGTGCTGATGGAAAAGGAACGTTGTATGCAGAAATGCCAGCCTGGTTCAAGAACTGGGAAAATTCTGGCCTGATTGCGTGGCAGGACGTTAATGGAGACGGAAAAGTTCAGTACGCAAACGGTTCACCGTTTAAAGGGGCTAAGCCCGAGTTTGATGGTGACAAGCGCGCTGAAGATGGGCATCGACTGGTGTCCAATGGACTGACAGGTGATGAAGCGAAGTTTGATGCAGCCAAGCAGCCTTTCGCCAATGAGGTCTATGTTGACCGAGACATTATGGTGTTGGCGAATCCGGAAGTTGCTCAGTTGCCTGACTGGGTTATCGCTCTGGTAGCAGCAGGTGCTATTGCCGCTGCGCTATCCACCGCGGCGGGTTTGCTGCTGGTAATCTCCACTTCTATCGCTCACGACCTGTTCAAGAAAACACTGACACCGCATATGTCAGAGAAAAATGAGCTGTTGGCGGCGCGAGGTGCGGCAGTCGTGGCAATTCTGGTGGCGGGCTACTTCGGCCTGAATCCTCCGGGGTTTGTTGCTCAGGTTGTCGCCCTGGCGTTTGGCCTTGCTGCTGCGTCTTTCTTCCCTGCAATCGTGATGGGTATTTTCTCCACACGCATGAATAAAGAGGGTGCAATCAGTGGCATGGTGGTCGGTCTGGTGGTGACCGCCTGCTATATCACTTACTTCAAATTCATGGGCGGCACACCGGCACAATACTTCATGGGACTTACACCTGAAAGCTTTGGCACAGTGGGTATGATTCTGAACTTTGTGGTCGCCTTCATCGTGTCTTCCATGACCCCCCCTCCACCTGCGGAAATTCAGCATGTGGTCGAGGATATCCGTATTCCTCGCGGTGCCGGGGCAGCTCATAGCCACTAAGCTGGTGTAGGTAAATCACCTCTGCGCACACTCCCTTCGGGGAGTGTGTTGTTTTGAGAGCACCATTGGCCAAACAGCGTTGAAAAGACTATCTGAGTGCTTTTCCAGGCTTGCGAACGAGGTCGTGAACATGCGCTGAGCGTCATAGTCTGCGAGAAGGGAGTTCCATGACAACGGCATTCAATACATCGAAGCCCCCATTCAATCTGCTTTCTCCCGCAGAGTTGGGGGTGCTGCAGAATAATCTGGATATTGCCTATTTTCAGGCAGGTGAGGTGATCATCAAGGCCGGTGAACCTCCCGAAGGATTGCATATATTGCTCAAGGGGCGTGTTGCTGAGGAGGATGAACAGGATGTTGCTCGTCCTGAGGAGCTGCGACATACCTATGTGCACTACACCGCGGAAGATTATTTCGGTGCCTGGTCATCCATGCGTGGTCGTGCCATCCACAATTTTGTTGCGGTAGAAGAAACCATCTGTCATATCCTGCCTACTCGCATCCTGCTGGAGCTGGTCGATAGCAATCCTGTCTTTGGGGACTACTTCCGCAACAGCTTTGCGGGTCGCTTTCAGCTACGCAGCAATGGCAATGTAAGTCAGGATATGACCGAGTTCATGTTGGCTCGGGTGGGCGACTCCTGCATGCGTGAGCCTCTGATCCTATTGGAAGGTACCTGTATTCAGGATGCCTTTGCCTTGATGCGTGAGCGCAAGGTGGACTGTCTGCTGGTCAGGCGGGGAGGGCGCTACGGCATGGTGACGGGGACTGACATGCTGACGGCATTACTGCAACAGGGATTGTCTGCTGCCACAGACGTGGCAGACATTGCATCTTACCGGCTGATTCAGGTGGGTCATGATGAGTATCTGTTCAATGCTCTGGTTCTGATGACTGAACACCGTATTGAGCGTGTGGTGGTCAAGGATGATCAGGAGTTAAAAGGCATTCTGGAGCTGACCGATGTCCTCAGTTATTTCTCCAATCACTCCCATGTGCTGGGCTTGCGTATTGACAGGGCTCAGACCGTGGAGGATCTGGAAGAGGTGGCAACGGGGCTCAACGATCTGGTGCAAGGTCTCAATGTGCATGGCGTGAAGGTCCAGTTTGCCATGGAGTTGATCGCCACCATGAATGAGAAGGTGATGGCGAAGCTCTTTAACCTGTTAGTGCCGGAAGATATTCAGCCGCACGTGTGTCTTATCGTCATGGGGAGTGAGGGGCGTCGGGAGCAAATCCTCAAAACCGATCAGGACAACGCGGTGTTGATGCGCAATGGCCTGTCGTGGCCAGAAAAGCAATCAGTACTTGAGGCGTTCTCGCGTATTCTGGCGCGCTTTGGTTATCCTCCTTGTCCCGGGGGGGTCATGGTGTCCAATCCAGAGTGGGTCTTGAGTCTGGAGCAATGGACTCAGAATCTGCGCCATTGGTCACAGCAGGCCAGTGGAGACAATCTGCTTCGACTTGCTATTGCTGTGGATGCTCATGCGGTTGCTGGCAACGCGGCGTTATTTAAGGCGGCGCGGAACTGGTTCTTCCGGGAAATGTCGAGTAACCAGATTTTCTTTTCTCACTTCGCCAGGGCCGCTCTCAATTTCTCTACACCGCTCACCTTTTTCGGTGGCATCAAAAATAAAGAGCATGGCCTGGATATCAAGAAGGGGGGAATATTTCCGATCGTGCATGGCATTCGTACTTTGGCACTGGAGCATAAGGTGCTTGAAACGAATACGTTCAAGCGTATTGATCAGCTTATAGATAGCCAGCAGTTACCAGAGAAACTGGGTCTCGACCTTGTTCATGCGCTCGGTCTTTTTATTCAGCTGAGATTGCAGCAGCAGTTGGAGCGTATGAAAAGCGAAGGGGCATCCGACAAAGACGCCAACATGCTGGTAGTAGAGCGCCTTGATCGTCTGGATAGGGATCTATTGCGTGAAGCTCTTCATGTCGTGAAGGAGTTCAAGCAGTTTTTGACCCAGCGCTATCGGCTTGAGGGTTAGTAATGTCGTTATTCAGGTCTCTGCGAGTCTGGCGTGAGCGCCGTCAACATGGTGATGGCCCTTTTGCCGCCTTGTTTGAACCCTATGAGGGTGACGAGATTGTTTCTTTGGATTGCGAAACCACCAGTCTCAATGTGGCGGAGGCTGAGATTCTCACGATTGGTGCTGTCAAGATTCGTAAGCAGCGACGAGTGATGCTCAGTGATCGTCTGGATATCAAGCTGAAGGCTCCAGCCAATTTCAGGCGTGAATCGGTGCCTATCCATAAAATCCGGGCTATGGATCTGGCGGACGGTGTAGATATGCACGAAGCATTGCAGATGTTGCTGGCCTACATTGGCAATCGCCCTTTGCTTGGATATTACGTTAATTTTGACCTGCGGATGCTCGATAAGTACATGCGGCCCCAGTTTGGATTTGGCTTGCCGAATAAGGCGATTGAACTTTCTGAGGTATATAACAACATCATTAAATGGCGTTACCCGGGCGGGCATGTGGATCTGCGTTTTGACACTATTGCCAGCAAGTTGGACCTGCCGATTATTGAGCGCCATACTGCATTGGGAGATGCCATCACCGTAGCCTTGATGTATGTGCGCCTGACGCAAGGCGATTGCGGTGTGTTATAGGGGATTTCGTGACAGCAGCTTGAACGATTCAAAACCAGTCTCTTGACCCTTGGCAGACAGTAAACTTTTTATTTTTTAACAATTTAAGTAAGATGCCAAGACCGGGTAGCAGACCCGGTATTGCTGTATGCGGCAACAAAACTGACAGAGGAGGCGAGCGTCATGGCAGATAGAGCTGATATTCAGTCCGTTCTTTCGCAGATGCGTACGTTGCAGGCACAAGTACAGAAGACATCTGTACCCAAGCCGGATGCTCAGTCCGTTGATGCCGTTACCCAATCCTCCGCATTGCCTTCTTTTGCAGATATGTTGAACCAGGCCGTGAACTCCGTGTCTGAACAGCAGAATAAGGCCAACTCTATGTCCACCGCCTATGAGCAGGGCGACCCTAGCGTCGATCTGCCTCAAGTAATGATCGAATTGCAGAAGGCCAGCATTTCTTTTGATGCCATGACTCAGGTCCGAAACCGGCTGGTTGATGCATATAAAGAAATCATGAGCATGACGGTGTGAAGTCGTCTATGACATGTTGGGCAAGCTCACACTGTGCCATGGGAGAGGTAGTAGATCGTGGCTAAGGCGGGAGCAGATAATCTGTCCGGTGGTACTCAGCAGGGAGGGTTGTTTGGCTCTCTGATGCTCGGGTTTGGGCAGCTCAGCATTATCCGTCAGGTTGGCCTGATGGTGGGTTTGGCCGCTAGTGTTGCTATCGGCTTTGCCGTCGTGCTGTGGTCACAGGAGCCCAGCTATCGTCCTTTGCTGGGCAGTCTGAATAATCTGGATGCAGACCAGATTATGCAGGTGCTGCAGACCAATCAGATTCCCTACAAAATTGACACTAACAGCGGTGCTCTGCTGGTGCCTTCTGAAATGGTTAATCAGGCGCGTATCAAGCTGGCGGGTGATGGCCTGATAGGCGATAAGACCGTCGGTTTTGAGCTTCTGGACAAGGAGCAGCCGCTGGGTAGCAGCCAGTTCATGGAGGCGACCCGCTATCGTCGGGGGCTTGAGGGAGAGCTGGCGCGTACCATTTCCAGCATATTGGCGGTCAAGTCTGCTCGGGTGCATCTTGCCTTACCCAAAGAGTCGGTTTTTGTTCGTGACAGCCGTAAACCAAGGGCCTCTGTTTTTGTTGAGTTGTATGCCGGACGGACGCTCGAAAAGGACCAGGTTACTTCTATTCTCAATCTGGTCGCATCCAGTGTTGCAGGACTTGATCCAAAAGATGTCACGGTAGTGGATCAAAAAGGGCGGTTGCTGTCTGAAGAAAAAATTGACACTGATGCTGGGATGGCGGCTGAGCAGTTTGAGTACACCCGAAAAATCGAGCAGACTCTGGCGCGTCGGGTTGGCAGCATATTGGAGCCGGTTGTTGGAGCGAATCGCTATAAAGCGGAAGTCTCCGCAGATATTGACTTTACGGCTGTCGAGCAGACTGACGAGCAATACAATCCAGATTTGCCGTCATTGCGTAGTGAGCAGGTACTGGATGAGGAAAAAAGTGCCTCTAGTGCATCCGGTATTCCTGGGGCCTTATCGAATCAGCCTCCTGCAGAAACCTCTGTTCCTGAAGTGACTAATGGCAGTGCCGCCAATGCTTCGTCATCCTCTTCTCCAGTGACTTCGAGAAAGCAGTCTACACGTAACTACGAATTGGACCGAACCATCAGTTATACCAAACATCAAGTCGGTCGGGTCCGTCGCCTCTCTGTGGCGGTTGTGGTTGATGATCTGGTATCTGTCGATCCGGCTTCCGGGCAAACCAAACGTATTCCCTGGACTGAGAATGAGCTACAGCGCCTGACAGTATTAGTACGTGATGCTGTGGGCTACTCGGCAGAGCGGGGTGATAGCGTGAACGTGGTGAATTCCCCCTTTGTGCAGTCAGAGGACATGTTCACCTCCGAAGATATTCCTTTCTGGCAGACCTCCTGGTTCTGGGATTTGGTCAAGCAAGGCGGGGCGGTGCTGTTTGTCCTTATTCTGGTATTCGGGGTATTGAGACCGATTCTGCGCAGCCTGTCATCGGTAGGGCAAAATCAGGCGGCTGCCAGTGACGCTGAACTCAAAGCGCTGGAAGGGATTGATGATGATCTGTCAGATGAAGCAGTCACTCTGGCGAGTGTAGATGAAAGCCTGCTTCCTGGTCCTAACGAAAGTTTTGAGAAGCAGTTGAATGCCATTCGTGGTCTGATTGCGGATGACCCCGGTCGTGTAGCTCAGGTGATCAAGAGTTGGATAAGCGATGAGTGAGAAACCAAAGCTCAGTCAGTTGGAGAAAACCGCAGTCCTGTTGATGACTCTGGGCGAGAATGATGCGGCAGAAATTCTCAAACACATGGGACCGAAGGAAGTACAGAAGATTGGCTCTGCCATGGCGCAGTTGCGCAGTGTGCAGCAAGACCAGGTAGAAACTGTGGTAGCCGAATTTCTGGGCCAGGTGGGTAACCAAACCGGCTTGGGTATCGGTTCTGATAGCTACATCCGTAGCATGCTGACTCGGGCGCTCGGTGAAGATAAAGCAAGCGGCCTTATTGACCGCATCCTTTTAGGTGGAAATACCAAGGGGCTAGATACGCTCAAGTGGATGGAAGGAAGGCAGGTCGCCGATATCATTCGCTATGAGCACCCCCAGATTCAGGCCATTGTGGTGTCCTATCTAGATTCTGATCAGGCTGCTGAAGTGCTGGCGCATTTCGATGAAAAGGTGCGTCTTGATATCCTCCTTCGTGTTGCATCCCTGGATACGGTGCAACCTGCGGCTCTGCAAGAGCTGAATGACATTCTGGAGCGTCAGTTCTCTGGTAGCTCGTCGTCGCAGACCACCAACATTGGTGGTGTCAAAGTGGCTGCTAATATCATGAACTTCCTCGATAGCAACATTGAAGCCACATTGATGGACTCTCTGAAAGAAGTCGACGAGGATCTGGCCGAGCAAATTTCTGACTTGATGTTCGTCTTTGATAATCTCAGTGATGTGGATGATAGAGGTATTCAGACCCTGCTAAGAGAGATTGAGCAAGACACCCTTATTGTTGCCCTGAAAGGTGCAGATGTGAATCTGCAGGAAAAATTCTTCAAGAATATGTCTAAACGTGCGGCTGAGATGATGCGAGATGACCTGGAGGCTCGCGGGCCTGTGCGGGTTAGCGATGTTGAAACCGCGCAAAAAGAAATTCTTGGTATCGCCCGCCGCCTGGCCGATGACGGCCAGATATCACTCGGTGGTGGCGGTGAGCAGATGGTTTAATCCGTGAGTAATGTTGAACAACAGCCCCATCGTATCCCCGCAAGTACCGGTAAGCAGTACGAGCGCTGGCAGTTACCTGAGGTTAGCGATGGCAAGGAGCACCTGTCGCTTACTGAGCATGGTTTAACTTTCAAGCCAGAGCCTGTTGCCGATCCTGAGCCCTTGCAAGCGCAGATACTGGACACTGAACCTGCGGAAGAAGAGGAGTTCCATGTTGAGCCTCTGACGCTGGAACAGGTCGAGGCTATTCGTCAGGAAGCCTGGGACGAGGGCTATCAGGAAGGGAAAACGCTTGGCCATGCTGAGGGTGTAAGAAGAGGCTTGGAAGAAGGTCGTAAGCAAGGTCTGGAGGCGGGTCATACAGAGGCATATCAAGCTGAGTCTCAGCGAATTGAGCAGGCGGAGGCTCAGTTGTTGGCTCTGGTCAATGCTTTTGCAGAACCCCTTAAGCGTCAAGACAACGAGCTGATCGAAGGTATGGCAGCGCTGGTGAAAAAAATGGTTGAGGCCGTGCTGGATCACGAACTCAGTAGCAGTCCTGCCCACATACAACAACTGGTAAAACGAATTATGGAGGAGCTTCCTGACCCCTCTTCAGGCACTGCTGTTAGAGCCCATCCTGCCGATTTACCGTCAATTCAGGTACTTTTACAGCGTGAAGGGTATGACTGGCGAGTTGAGGAGGATGCTAGTCTGTCTCCTGGTGGGGTCATCGTTCGTACTCCGTTTAGCTATGTCGATGCTGCTATTGAACCGCGCGTTGCCCATGTGCTGCAGGGGTTTGCGCAACAGCATCGGATATCGGCAGAGCGTCTGGCTAAAGAGACAGAAGATGAGCCCCTTGCTGAGCAGGGTGGCAACATTGATGCAGATGATACCGCGTCATGAGTCAGGCGCAGCTTCTGTCCTGGCTGAGTGATCAGCAGCGTATTCTCTATACACCACTGCGGCCCAGGGCAGCAGGGCGGGTTACTCGTGTGGTTGGTTTGACACTTGAGGCGACCGGTTGCCGCGTTGCTCTCGGTGAGTTTTGTCAGGTCAGTGTTAAGCCTGGTTATACGGTGGAAGCGGAAGTTGTTGGCTTTCATGGGGACCGTGTTTTTCTGATGCCTGTTGATAGCGTTGAGGGTTTACTTCCAGGGGCAAAGGTCCAGCCGACAGGTTCAACGAGCCTTGTCCCGGTGGGAATGGGGTTGCTTGGACGTGTCTTGAATGGTGTCGGTAAGCCACTGGACAGTCTGGGCCCTCTGAATGCTGAGGCCTATGTTGACTTGCAAGGTGAGACCATTAACCCATTGGCACGGCAGCCAATTCGTGAGCCGATGGATGTGGGCATTCGCGCGATCAACTCTCTGCTAACCGTCGGGCGAGGGCAGCGGCTTGGGTTGTTTGCAGGAAGCGGGGTTGGTAAAAGCGTTCTTTTGGGGATGATGACTCGATTTACTACGGCAGATGTGGTTGTTGTAGGTCTTATCGGAGAGCGTGGTCGAGAGGTCAAAGAGTTTATTGAGGACGTATTGGGTGAGGAGGGATTGCGTCGTGCTGTTGTCGTCGCTTCACCCGCAGATGATTCGCCCCTGATGCGTTTGCGTGCCTCTCAGTTAGCGACGCGTATTGCGGAGTATTTTCGTGCACAAGGGCTTGATGTGCTTCTGCTGATGGATTCTTTGACGCGCTATGCCCAGGCACAGCGTGAAATCGCTCTCGCCGTCGGTGAGCCGCCGGCGAGTAAGGGTTATCCACCCTCGGTATTTGCCAAGCTGCCAAAGTTGGTGGAGCGGGCTGGCAATGGTGAAAAAGGGGGAGGTTCAATAACCGCCTTCTATACCGTGCTTACTGAGGGGGATGACCAGCAGGACCCTATTGCGGATTCTGCTCGTGCAATTCTGGATGGGCATGTGGTGCTGGCCCGAAGGCTGGCAGAAGAAGGGCATTATCCCGCCATAGATATCGAAGCTTCGATTAGTCGTGCTATGCCGCAAGTGGTGACACCTGAATACCTAAAGCAGGCGCAGCGGTTCAAGCAGCTTTATGCTCGTTACCAGCAGGTACGTGATCTTTTGAGTGTAGGGGCTTATGCCAAAGGCAGTGACCCCGACACAGATCGCGCTATTCAGCTGATTCCCGCCATGCGTATGTTCCTTCAGCAAGGCTTGCACGAGCCCGTGCGGTTAGCTGTCGCTCAAGACCTGGTTGGAAAACTCCTGAACATTCAGTAGGTATAAGCTTTCATGGCTTTGCGTTCTCAACGCCTTCACATTGTTCTGACGCTCGCGCAACGTGATGAGCAGAAAGCAGCTCAGCGCCTTGCAACTCAGCGCCAGCGTCTATCACAGACTGAGGTGCAACTGCAGCAGCTCCAAGGTTATCAGCTGGAATACATCGAACAGTTACACCGTAAAGGTGAGGCTGGCGTGTCGGCACGCGATTGGTTGAATCAGCAACAGTTTATGGCACGATTGGAAACAGCATTAGGTCAGCAGGGGCGTGCAGTGGCTCAGCAACAGGCTGAAGTAGAGCGGCATATCAGTAACTGGCAACAAGCTCGCGCGCGAGTAAAGGCTATCGAGGCCTGGCTGGAAACGATTAAGGCACAGGAACAGTTAGAGTTGGGCCGGAAGGAGCAGAAAGCTCTTGATGAGCTCATTCAACACTATCGTTCCAGAGGTGATATGGACTGATGAGGTGAATATGCCTCTGAGTGGCAAATCATGCGTTGTTCATCACTCTCCGGGAGTATGAATCAAAGTAGCGAAGCATGGCGGCAAAATGAGCTTGTCAGTATTCCTCGCAATAGCTATACCTAGGTGATGTGTACTTACGGTAAGGGCTCCACTTACGACTAGTCTTTCGTGTATTTTAGACGAACAATAGGGGGGTGGATTCTGATAGCGTATAGTAGGGCAAGTGGTTTGGCTAAAGCAGGCGACCCGGTACAGGAGTTCAGCAAAACCGAGACGTTATTTAGCCGTTGTCTGATCTTGTGATGCCGATGATGACCTGTCGCTAGTGACGTGGTTTGAATGAAGAGGTGAGTAATGGCAATCTGGTCCCAGCTTTCCAATGACGGTAAAGAATTGACCATTCGTATTCAAGGACGCTTTGACTTTAGTGCACACCAGGATTTTCGTGAGGCCTATGAAAGTGTCGGTGAAAAACTGCCGCGTGTTTTCATCATTGATATGAAGGAAACCACATACCTTGACAGCTCTGCGTTGGGGATGTTGCTGCTGTTGCGTGATTATGCGGGTGGTGATGGTGCTGATATTCGAATTGTAAACTGTAATATGGATGTTAAAAAAATCCTGATAATTTCCAATTTTGGCCAACTCTTCAATATTTCCTGACATCATGCATTTTGCTGACGGTGCGATGGATGCGCAGGAGCACCAGGATACCTCGTTGCGTATCCTGGTCGCTGACGACAATACCAGTGATCGGATGATCCTGCGGGCAATAGTCAGAAAGCAGGGATATGAGGTATATACGGCGCAGGACGGCAGTGAGGCAGTAGAAGCATTCAAACGCTACCGGCCGCATATCGTTCTCATGGATGCGTTGATGCCAAATATGGATGGGTTTGAGGCGGCTCGCCAAATTAAGCAGATGGCTGGCGAGGAGCTGGTTCCGGTTATATTTCTGACATCACTTAAAGATACTCATTCTCTCGTCGACTGCCTTGAGGCTGGCGGTGACGATTTTCTTTCCAAGCCATATAACCCTACGATTCTGCAAGCAAAAATCAATGCATTTAATCGGATGCGGCGTATGCATCACGTATTGCAGCAGCAGAGGGACGAAATATCTCTCCATAACAAGCGCTTGCTGCATGAGCAACATGTGGCCAAACGGGTGTTTGATAACGTGGCCCACAGTGGTTGTCTTGATGCTAGTAATATCAAGCACTTGCTTTCACCGTTAGCGGTTTTTAATGGCGACGTGTTGCTCGCCTCTCGTACACCTTCAGGTAATATGTTTGTGCTGTTGGGGGACTTTACCGGGCACGGTTTGCCTGCTGCTATTGGCGCTATGCCTATGGCAGAAATTTTCTACTCTATGGCGTCAAAGGGATATGCCATGGGAGATGTCTTGCGTGAGATCAATCAGCGACTCAAACGTATTCTGCCGACAGGGTTTTTCTGTTGTGCAGCAATGCTTGACTTCAATTTCAATAAAAAAACGGTAGAAGTGTGGAATGGTGGTCTGCCAGATGGTTTGATCTTTCACTCAGAGAGTCGCCTATTGACGCAACTCAAATCAGCCCATCTACCATTGGGCGTTGTGGGTAATGAACGATTCAGCGATGAAACGGAGCGTTATACGCTGAGGGATGATGACCGTGTCTATCTGTACTCAGATGGCATACTGGAGGCTGGTAACGCAGAGGATCAGATGTTCGGGGAAGAGCGATTGCATGAGGTTTTCTCTCGCTGTATTAACCCGGAGCGGTTATTCGAGACAATAGGTGAGGCTGTAAATGAGTTTGCGGGTCAGCAAGGTGTTAAAGATGATTTAACACTGGTAGAAATTCGCATGTGTGATGTCGCAGAACTGGTGGATTTGGCGGAGCCTTTTGTCAGTAGTCGCAAGTATGGTCCCAGTGACTGGTCGTTTACTTACACTCTCTATCCTAATACCTTGAAAACTTACAATCCGCTGCCGCTGTTGCTGCAGGTCATTATGGAGGTACCTGCGTTACGTCGTTTTAGTGGACAAATCTATATGCTCCTCTCAGAGTTATTCTCTAACTCGCTGGAGCACGGTCTACTCAGGCTAAACTCTCAAGCGAAATCAGACATTGTTGGGTTCTCCGAGTATTACACTGAGCGAGATAGACGCTTAGCGTCGCTTGAGGATGGCCGAATCGTTTTTCATATAGATCATCGGTTGAATCAGGATGGAGGTGTCTTGAAAATCCGTATTGAAGACAGTGGGGAGGGGTTCAATGTTGATGCCTTACATAGCTCACTGGCGCAAAAGGGCTACGCAGGTCGAGGGCTGGCATTGATTCATTCGCTCTGTGAATCAGTGCGCTTCATCGGCATGGGCAACAAGGTGGAGCTTGTTTTTAAGTGGCGCTTTGAAGAATAGAGTGCTTATCAACTAGTCAGACTGCTAGCAGTATCGGGTGAGACGCTCTCAGTATTGGGAAGGGCTTTGTTGCATAAATAGAGCACAGCTTACAAAGCCCCTTTCCCCAGACGAATTTATGGCATACGCACCGTCATCGGTGTCCCAAGCTGCGTGAAGCGGTTCAGGATGGCTGCTCGCACCTGCAGTTCGGCCACCTGACGGTCGAAATCTTTCGCCATGACCCGCTCACCCAGCCGCTTGAAG
>NZ_LAPT01000002.1 GCF_003194385.1 Pokkaliibacter plantistimulans | reverse complement strand
ACATTTGACTCGCTCTGCTCGCCCCTTCGGGGCCGTGCTAAAGCACGTTCAGCCTTCGGCTGTGAGCCTGTTTTTGACGCGGTATTCGGCAACGCAGATAGATTTTCAACGACCTGCTAACGATCCTGCTTGATTTTATTGACGATGGCGGTAGTGGAGCAATTCTCCACATGAGATAACACCTTGACCACGCCGCCATAGGCTTTGACAAACTCGCCACCGACAACCTGATCTTCGCTGTAATCCCCCCCCTTCACCAGAATCTCAGGGCGCACCTTCTCCAGCAATGCCTCGGGAGTGTCTTCACTGAAACTCACCACCCAGTCCACGGCCACCAGCCCGGCAAGCACCGCCATGCGCCGATCTACACTGTTCACCGGACGACCAGAGCCTTTCAGGCGACGCACCGAATCATCATCATTGATCGCCACGACCAGTCGGTCGCCCAGGGCTCGGGCATCCTCCAGATAGGTCACATGGCCAGCATGGAGAATATCGAAGCAACCGTTGGTAAAAACTACCTTCTCACCATGAGCCCGGGCATCCTCCAGCGCAATCAACAACTGTTCGGCGCTTACCACTCCGCGACCGCCACCCTGCTGACGCTGAATGGCGCGACGCAATTCGGGAGCACTGACGGAAGCGGTACCCAGCTTACCGACGACAATCCCCGCAGCAGTATTGGCCAGAGCCACCGCGTGTGGCAGATCAGTACCCGCCGCCAGAGCCGTGGCCAGTACCGAAATGACGGTATCCCCGGCACCGGTGACGTCATAAACTTCTCGGGCCTGAGCAGGGAAATGCAGTTCAGCACAGCCACGACGCAACAGGGTCATGCCTTTCTCACTGCGTGTAATCAACAGGGCCTGCAGATCCAGCTCTTCCAGCAGCGCCAGTCCCTTGTCGACCAGCTCCTGCTCCGTCTGCACCGTCCCTACCACCCCTTCAAACTCACTCATATTGGGAGTGATCAGCGTCGCCCCCCTATACTTCGCAAAATCCTTGCCTTTAGGATCAGCAACAATGGGCAGACTTAGCTGCCGAGCGGCAGCAATCAACTCGGGCACATGTTGTAATGCGCCTTTGTCATAGTCCGAAATCAACAGCACGCCCGCCCCTGTCAGGGCAGGTTTAGCCTGTTCCAGCAAAGCGGCCGAATCCTGTTCACGGAAGCGCTGCTCAAAGTCCAGCCGAATCAACTGCTGCTGGTGAGCAATGACCCGCAGCTTGGTAATAGTGGGATGCCCTTCTACAGCATGAAAATGACTGTCTACACCGGCAGCCTGAAGCCGTTCCCGTAGCGCCTGCTCGGCCTCATCACCGCCTGTCAGCCCCATCAGTACTGCTTTACCGCCCAGTGCCGCAATGTTCAGTGCCACGTTCGCCGCACCACCAGGACGGTCTTCCTGATTTTTAACCCCCACAACAGGTACGGGTGCTTCAGGGGAAATACGTGAAGCGCCACCGTGCCAGTAACGGTCAAGCATCACATCACCTACAACAAGCACGCGTGCCTGCAGGAAATCCGGCAGTGATAACTTCATGACAACTCCTTGGGAACAACATCGGCAGACGCATCAGCCGCCTGCTCATGTGATTCATTGAACTGCATCTGATGCAGCTTGGCATAAGCGCCGTTACGCGCCAGCAGCTCGGTGTGACTACCCTGTTCGACAATCTGCCCCTGCTCCATCACCAGGATTCGGTCGGCTTTTTCGATGGTAGACAGGCGATGGGCGATCACCAGCGTAGTACGCCCCTTCATCACTGCTTCCATGGCAGCCTGAATATGACGCTCAGACTCAGTATCCAGTGCGGAGGTGGCCTCGTCGAGAATCAGTATCGGCGCATCCTTAAGAACAGCTCGGGCAATCGCCAGGCGTTGGCGCTGGCCACCGGATAACAGCACGCCTTTTTCACCGATCAGGGTGTTCATTCCTTCCGGCATACGCTCAGCAAACTCCAGTACATGTGCCGCTTCGGCTGCCTGTTGGATTTGCTCGTCAGAACGCTCACCCAGACCTGCGTAGGCAATGTTTTCCTTCAGGCTGCCAGCAAACAGCACGACTTGCTGGTTCACCAGTGCAATGTGCTGCCGCAGATTATCGAGCTGGTAGTCATTGATATCGACACCGTCGATCAGAATCTGGCCCGGCGCCACATCGTAGAAGCGCGGAATCAGGCTGGCCAGTGTACTTTTACCTGACCCTGAACGCCCCACCAGCGCCACCGTCTCGCCCGGTTTGATATCAACACTGATTCCTTTCAGTACCTGACCACCCGTGTTGTACTGGAACTCCAAATTGCGAATCTGGATCTCACCACGAACACGCTCTAGTCGATACGTACCGGAATCAACCTCAACCGGTTCATCCATCGTGCTGAATATACTTTCTGCGGCAGCGATACCCCTTTGCAGCGTGTTGTTTATCTCTGCTAACGCTCGTAGCGGCTGAACAATCAAACCTGCAGCTGTAAGAAAGGATATGAAATCACCCGATGTCATGGATTTATTCCATGCTGGGTTAAGTGCCATGAACACCAGCATGGCCATAGCCAAAGCCACAAAGAACTGGATGACCGGCGTAGATATTGCCTCGGTGGCGACCAGCTTCATTCCTTGTTGCTGGTTACGTTGACTGGCCTTTTCAAAGCGCTGACGCTCATACTCCATACCACCAAAAATGCGCACTACCTGATAGCCCTGCAAAGCCTCAGAGGCAGTGTGAGTGACATCTCCCATAGAGTTTTGAATGTTATGACTAAGCCGGCGAAAACGCTTGGATGCCGTGCGCACCCCCCACGCTATGAGTGGCGATACCGTGAAAAATACCAGCGCCAATCGCCAGTTTAGAAACACCAGATATCCCATGAGCCCTATTACAGTGAACCCTTCACGCACCACCGTTTTCAGTGCGCCTGTTGCTGCGCCTGTCACCTGATCAACGTTATAAGTTACCTTGGCCAACAGATGACCGGTGGTATGCGCATGAAAATACTGACTGGGTAAACGTATTAAGGTGTCAAAAATATCGCAGCGCAAACTGTGAACCACTGAGCGCGAGACATAGGCGATACCATAACTGCCAACAAAGCTGCCCAGCCCACGTACAACAAAGACACCCATGATGGTACCGGCAAACAGCCAGTGAGCATTGGGAGTCGGTGACGCTAGCTCATCCACCAGATGCTTCATTAATTTGGCAAAAGCAGCTTGAGAGCCAGCCACAACCATGAAACCTAACATACTCAGCAAAAACGCTGGCCAATAAGGCTTAACGTAAGCCAGCAATCGGCGATAGGTAACCCAGCCCTTGGGAGAGTCTGCTGTTACCGTCGCTCCATTGGTTGAATTACTCATACTGTCCTTTTCTGTGTGAGATGGCGTTGGTCGTCTTGTCGACCGAAACGCAGATCAGAGCTTCTCCGCACGGAGACAACACCGACCAATGTGCGGAAGCCGGGCAAGCCCGGCTGTCCATCAAGGTATCCGCCCTTTGGGAGGATAGACGACTGAAGCACGGCGTGATCAGCGACCCACACCGTAATAGGTAATGCCCTGCTCGCGCACCAGGGCGGGCTCATATTGATTACGACCATCAAAAATCAACGGTGTGGTGAGACGGGCAGCAATTTCGCCGAACTCAGGCTGGCGGTATTGCTTCCACTCGGTCACCAGCACCAGAGCCTCTGCATGTGTCAGCGTATCGTACTGATCGTCAATAAAGCTCAAACGCCCGTCCTCAAACCATACTGGTGGGAACTCTCGCCGCGCAGTATCCCGAGCAACCGGATCGTGTGCCCGGACTCGTGCACCGGCATCAATCAGTGCATTGATCAGTTTGATCGATGGTGCTTCCCGCATATCGTCGGTACCGGGTTTAAAGGCCAGCCCCCACACGGCAAAGGTTTTGCCCACCAGTGACTGACCGCCAAAGTGCTCGCTGATGCGATTGAATAGATAGTCTTTCTGCAGCTGATTACGCGCTTCCACCGCCTGCAGCAGGTGCGCCTCAAATCCCGCTTCCTGACTCATGTGCACCAGTGCCTTGACGTCCTTGGGGAAACAGGAACCACCGTAACCACAGCCGGGGTAGATAAAGTGATAGCCAATGCGACTGTCGGAACCGATGCCTTTCCGCACTTTCTCGACATCCACGCCCAAACGGTCACAGAGATTGGCCACTTCATTCATAAAGGAGATTTTGGTCGCCAGCATGGCATTGGCCGCGTACTTGGTCATTTCGGCATCCCGTACCCCCATGAACAACACCTTGTCATGGTTGCGGGAAAATGACGCATAGAGTTGCGCCATCAGTTTTTTCGCGGGTTCGGAGTCTGCCCCCACAACGATACGGTCTGGTCGCATGAAATCCTCGACGGCAGCCCCTTCCTTGAGAAACTCAGGATTACTGACCACATCGAAGTCGATATCAACTCCACGCGCATCCAGCTCGCTCTGGACAGCTGCCCGCACCTTATCAGCAGTGCCTACAGGCACTGTCGACTTATCCACAATGACAGCATAGTCGTCCAAGTGTTGCCCAATCTCCCTGGCTACGGCCAGTACGTATTGCAGATCCGCAGAGCCATCTTCACCGGGCGGCGTACCCACAGCAATAAAGTAGATATTGGAATTGGCCATTGCCTCTGGCAGTGAAGTGGTGAAACTCAACGAACCACTGTGCACATTGCGCTGCACAACCTCTTCAAGGCCAGGCTCATAGATCGGAATAATGCCCTGCTTCAGGCGTTCAACTTTCCCCTGATCAATATCGACGCAGGTTACCTTGTTGCCCATTTCAGCAAAGCAAGCTCCTGTAACCAGGCCCACATAACCTGTCCCTACAACTGTCAGACGCAAAATATGTTCCTCATCCTCAAGCGGGCATGACGTACCACGGCGAATAAACGCACATGGCACCATGTCTGCTACCACTAATTCAGGACACGCCACATAGCATGCCGGTTCAAGGTAGCCCCGTAAAAAACTGCGCACTATAATAGCGTGATTTTCTCTGGAGCAATAATACGCAGTGTCAGGAGAAGCCTCTTCCTCATCCTGGCGGGATTTTCTCGCCCCCCGTTTCTGGCCAACCTGGATGGTGATTGGCCTGATGCGAATCCTTACTATACTGCCGACGGCCGTTGGGTTGTTTATCGGTCGTATGTTAGGCCGTCTGATTTTCCATACCGTGGTCAAGCGTCGACGAGTGACGCTGGTCAATCTTGGCATCTGCTTCCCTGAGCTCAGTGATCAGCAACGCTGGAAACTGGCCCGCAAGACCTTTGAAGCCAATGGTATGGGGCTGGTGGAAACAGGCTACGCCTGGTGGCGCCCTCACTCCTGGTCAGCGGCGCGGGTCAAGGCAGTCGGCCTTGAGCATCTGCAGGCAGCGCTGGACAGAGGCCGTGGCGTCATTCTGCTGAGTGCCCATTTCAGCGCCCTGGACCTCAGCGGCCCATTGATTCTGCCTTTTGTAAAAAACTCTGCCGTATTGTATCGGCCGCATAACAACCCCTTGATGGAGCACTTTATCTACAAGGGCAGACAGACATTCTGCGAACCTATTGATCGCAGTGAGTTCATGTACGCACGCAAGTGCCTCAAGCAGAACCGCTGTGTCTGGTATGCCCCTGATCAGGATTTCGGTGCCAAGGGTTCGGTATTTGCCCCCTTCTTTGGCCACCCGGCAGCGACCCTGACCGCGACGGCTAGACTACCCGCACTGAATCGTTCGCCGATGGTGATGTTCAGTGTCTATCGTGAGCCGGACCACACTTACACGCTGATGTTCGAACCCGTCGAGCCGTTCCCGACCAAGGACGACCTGGCCGACGCCACCATGATCAACAGCGTGATTGAACGCTCTATCCGCCGCCATCCCGAGCAGTACATGTGGATGCATAAGCGCTTCAAAACCCAGCCGGATGGCAATCAACAACTGTATAAGGCAGCTAGATGCTAACGGACACTCTTGGTCCCAAAGATGCCGTGGACTTCTCGACAGTGAAGCGAGTGTTAGTCATCAAGCTGCGTCATCACGGTGATGTTCTATTAACCTCTCCGGTATTCCAAGTACTGCAGAATCATTACCCACACTTAGAAGTGGACGCGCTAGTGTATGACGATACACGTCCTATGCTTGAGCACCATCCAGCTGTGCGTCAAATCCACACTGTTGGCCGAGAGTGGAAGCACTTCGGCCCTTATGCAAAGTTTAAAGCGGAGCTTGCGCTGCTCCGCGACTTAAAACTGCAGCGCTATGACCTGGTGATACATTTAACCGAATCACGGCGTGGTGCTTGGTTGTGCCGGATGTTGAAACCACGCTATGCCGTAGTACGGCGCTATGAAAATCGCCGAGATAAATTCTGGTTGAATAGCTTTACGCATCACTACAAAAGCATAGGAGGCAACCGCCGCCATACGGTCGAAATGCACCTGGATGCGTTGAGACGTATAGGTTTGCAAGCCTCAGAGGACGAACGTCGGCTTGTCATGTGTCTGGATAGTGAAGCTGAACAGCGAGTCAACGAGCTATTTAAATTATCGAAACTCAAAGGGCGCTACATTCATATCCATCCGACTTCACGCTGGTTGTTTAAATGCTGGTCTGTGGAAAAGTGTAGTCAGCTGATTAACAGACTTAGTGCAAGTGGACATCAGATTGTATTAACCGCCGCCCCCAGCAGTGATGAGCTGAAGATGATCGAACAAATAACCTCCAGGCTTACTATGCCGATCGTCAATCTTAGTGGGCAACTGCGCTTACAAGACCTTGCTGTCGTTGTTGCACGTGCAAGATTGTTTATAGGTGTAGACTCTGTCCCTATGCACATTGCCGCTGCGCAGCAAACACCGTGTGTAACAATGTTCGGTCCTAGCGGGGAGGTAGAGTGGGGACCATGGCAAAGCCCTCACCAGCTAATCACATCCGACCGACACCCCTGTCGGCCTTGTGGACAGGATGGTTGTGGCAACTCAAAGGTAAGTGACTGTCTTGAGCAATTGGGGCTAGACCGTGTAGTAAACGCTGTTCAACTTATGCTGACGCAAGCTGAGCAATGACAATCAGCACACTCCAGATATAGCCATGATCAAACTAGCGATAATACGCCAGCAGTACCGACCTGACGGAGGTGCAGAGCGCTTTGTAAGCCGAGCACTGGAACTTCTAAGTCAGCGCTCAGAACTAGACGTTTCGATCGTCTCCCGCCAATGGCTTAGCGACGCTTCCAGTCCATTTCACTCTATTAGCTGCAATCCTCCAAAACGGGGAAGAATAAGTAAAGAAAGGGATTTCAATCAGAAAGCACTTCAGATACTGGCAGAAAATAATTTTGATATCGTGCAATCCCATGAGCGGATTCCCGGCTGCACCCTCTATCGAGCCGGAGACGGCGTACATCGTGAATGGCTGAACCAACGCGCGCGAATTCTGTCTCCACTGGCTCGCTGGTGGCAGGAGCGAGACCCTTATCATCGCTATGTGCTGAACACAGAACGGGAGATGTTCACTCACCCTGAGTTACGCGCCGTTATCTGTAACTCACAGATGGTCAAAAATGATATTCTGCGCCATTTTGATATAGATCCAGCTAAGCTACATGTCATTTATAATGGCGTGGACACTAGCATATTCAATCCTAATGTGACGTCCTTTAGAGTTGAGTATCGCCAGCGTTTTGGCATTCCAGCCGAGGCTCCATGCCTACTATTTGTCGGCTCAGGTTTCTTACGTAAAGGCCTCATGTGCGTACTGAGGGCAATGGCAGAAAGTCCGCGAAAAGACCTGCATCTTATAGTTGTTGGCAGAGATAAGCAGCAGCGACAGTATCAACACTTTTGTGAGAAACACCGCTTTGCCAATAGAATACATTTTGTAGGAGTACAGAAAGATGTACGACCTTATTATGGTGCAGCAGATGTACTTGTACATCCTGCTCTCTATGACCCATTTCCAAATGTGATATGGGAGGCACTAGCATGCGGACTACCAATAATAACTAGCAGTAGTTGTGGAGGAGCTGAACTGATTGAACATGGGGCTCCTGGGTTAGTTATTGACGCCCTTGACCACAAAGCCCTTTCATTGCACTTCGAGCCATTAAGAGAGGCAAGGGAAAGACAAGCCCCAAATTTAATTGACCATATAAGCGACACATCATTAGAACAATGCTTATTACAACTTTATAGAAATATAGCAAATCATGCATGACGCCTCTTTAAATCAACCAAAGTCACTGATCAAGGCCACATTCATCGGCATGTGGGCACTTTTCATCCATTTGGCAAGCTTCTTTTCTTCTGCGCCAACAAGCATTAAAGAAATTGCGGCCTCAGTACTAATGTTAAGTGGTATTTACTGCGCATACCACCGACCAGACACATTAATCAAAACAATTAAAACTCCCCTCTTTTTTGGCTATGCCGTTTTCTTATTTACTCTGTTATATAGTGTATTTATTTCACAAAACCCCTACAAAAGTTGGTCCGAAGTTAGTTCATTACTTATCTTCAAGTTATTTCTAACACCTTTGGCAATCGCCATCATTATGCAAACCCGCAAGATGTCAGGTTTTGTCCTCTGCTCCCTGGCTTTTGCCTTAGTGGCAACACAAATTGGCGACTTGCTGCAATATTTCCTGGAATGGTTATTACCAGATCAGTACCCCGTGTCAGATGCATATGCGCATAGAGCTCGAGCAGATGGACTTGTCATTTTGCTACCATTTGGTTTATTGCTTTGGCCGCAGACAAGTACAATATATAAGCGCATCCTTTTGACCGTTATCCTAATACTCTGTATAGCCCTGCTGATTGGTACTAACACACGAGGAGCAATGCTCGCCGCAGCATTTATAGGCCTGCTTTGGCTCACTCTCTGCTTAAAGCGACATGAACAGGCTTTATTTTTAGCCCTTGCAGGTGTGGCTATACTAGCTACTTTCACATTCGCCCCCAGTAGCATCCTCAGTCATTTAACCCTAACCACTAGCAACGGTCGCGCAGGTGATGGGGTATGGGGAGCCGCAATAGAATTAATCAAAGCTAATCCATGGCTAGGCTACGGCTATGGCCAATACACTACAGCCTACAACTCCGCTTTACCGTCCCACCCTGAGTGGATATTTCAATCTGCAATGGGGCCACACAACCTCTTGTTAGGCCAATGGGCAGAAGGTGGTGTTCTTCTACTGCTGGGTACTCTGCTTTTTTGCTTATTAATGATGTGGTATCCATTAACTACAGCTTTTCGGCTAGAAAAAAATAGCATTGATCAAAGCTTACTACTTGCTCTATGGCTATCATTCACTGGTCAGAATTTAGTTCGAGGAATAGTTGAGATGCCAGAATTCAACTTCTGGGGAGTACTTGTAGGAGTCACTTTAGGGGTGCTCATTCAGCAACGCAAATCCCAAAGCATAATGAAAGAATAGTCGCTTCATGTAAGACTGCCAACGAAATGACTTTAATAACCATTGCAATAACTATACTGCATTAAGACCGCTGATAAATTTCACTATCCCTTCTGCACGAGCAAGCCATGAATACCCTTTTGCTACAGATGATGCACGGTTGCCTAGCTTCTCACACAGCGAAGGCTCCAAAACCAGACAACTCATAAGTTCTGCAAAAACCTCAATATCCTCTGGATCGCATAACAATGCATCTACTCTTGTAGTTAAAACCTCTCTGATTGAGGGCACATCAGCACTGATAATCGCCTTCCCCATAGCCATATATTCAAATAACTTGAGTGGAGATGTGTATCGACTGGCAATGCTTGATTGAGTGAGAGGCAATAAACATATATCAGCCTGAGCAATAAGCTCGAAGCGCTGTAAGGGGTCGATGGGCCCCAGAAAGTCTACCCGCTGCAGCACTTCCAATTGCGTAGCCAAATGCTTGAGTTCAGCAATCCGCAGTTCTCCACCGCCAGCAATCCATAGCCGCCCGACAGGCACCAGCGGCATTGCCCTGATCAGAGTCTCGACCCCCTTCCATGGATGCAAGCTACCAAGGTACAGCATGACGGGCTCATGATTGGGCTGGCGTACAGTTTTCAGAGCCTCTGCTGCCAACTGAAGATCAACACCATCTGGTGCCACATGAATAGGAGTATCGACCTTAAATACGTCTTGAATATCGTCTGCCAGAGCCTGAGTAAGGGTCAAAATGCCACTGGCATGCTGATAAACGAAAGCCTCACGTATTTCTAAAGAATGAAGCTTTTTCTGCTCCTTCCTGGTGGGGACAACATGTTCTTCACGATATGTCTGGCTAAAAATTTCGTGCGTTTCAAATATCAGAGGAATCTTTATACCCTCTTTGAGGATGCGTTCTGCCAACTTCAGGTTACGTACCAATATTGCATCTGCATCATTCTTCCGCAGCCACGCCAAGGCCTGACGATAGAACAGTCGGTTAGACTTTGAAATGTGCCACCAACGGCGAGAGTAATCCGTTAACCCAAAAAACTGCGCTCGCTCATGTACCTGCCGCCCCAGCAGGCTGTCTGCAGAGCACTGCGCCTGAGGGGTAATCACATATACATTCGCCCCTGCTTGAGCTAGACCATCGACGGTTTGCAAAATCTGCAGTGATTCCGTCGCAGGATCAGGAACCCGATGAGGGTCAAGATAAGCAATACGCATCAGTGCGACTCCAACACTTTTAGTAAGCGTTGAGCAGCCATACGCCATGTAAACATCCGTTCAATACGCTGACGAGCCACGCGCCCCATACGGGCTCGCAATTCAGGCTGCTCGATAAGAGTCAATAACTGATCCGCCAGATCCTGGGCATGGCCGGGAGTAAACAGCAGCCCGCTACCACCCTCATTACCCACCACTTCTGGAATGCCACCGATGTAACTGGCAACAACCGGCAAGCCACAACTCATTGCCTCAGCAATAGTGATACCGAATGCCTCATCACCAATGCTGGGAAAAACTCCCATATCACATGCGGCATAGAGCTTGGGTAATTGCGCATGAGCACAAGCGCCTGGCATGATCAGCCGCTCCGCTACACCAAGTTTTTTCGCCAGCTCAGCCAGACGAGACCTCTCTTCACCATCCCCCACAATAAGTAGCTTCACGGGGTGACAGTGCAGACGTGAATCTGCTAACGCCTGTACCGCTACCGACAATCCCTTCCAGCCGACCAAACGGCCTGCAAAGCCGATGACGATATCTTGTGGATTTAAGCCAAGCGTTGCTCGCGCTTCACTCCCGTCCTGCGGATGAAACACTGCAGTATCAACACCGTTGAACATCACCGTAGGGAATCGTTTGAAGTGATGCTGTAGCTGCCATGCATTGAAGTTACTACAGGCCAACCACGCCGAAATACCTTGCGCAAGTTTACGGTCACCACGAATAAAATCAGTGCCACCACTCATAAAAGCAAAACGCGTCCGATGCTGTTTGGGCATAAGGCGCGGCCAAAAAAAATCAAACGGTTTAGTCAGTACAGCCCAGTCAAAGTGCTGTGCAATGAAATGCTGGCGTGCATGGCGAGAAAAAGACCAACGCTCAACCAAACGCTGGAACCGACTTCCGAGATCCAGCACTCGTTCCCTGGGAGTGAAAGAAAAACGGTGTATATGTACTTCGCGCCCGGCTAAGTCAGGCTCCAGCTTTCCACTACCACCATACACATGAACTTCATGACCAAGATCAGTCAGTGCGACGGCAAGTTGCCATACAGCCGTCTGTACTCCGCCATACGACACCGTCGTTGTAACGTCGATAAAAGCAATTTTCATTGAATGATCCTAGAAAGCTGCTGCAGGCTGATATCAAGTATCAATAGCTGTAGCACCTGCTCTGCATAGGCAGCATCACCTCGTCGGTAACGTGCAACCAGCGACTCTATAGCCACTTCGTTCAACTGCCCCCTCGTAATCACCTGTAAGCGCCGACCAAGCCCGTCATAGTACTGAGCCAGATCGTTGAGAAGCCAATGCTGCAACGGCGGGTTGAAACCACGTTTTTTACGATGGAAAGGACTAAGCCCCTGCAACGTCTCGCAGGCATACGCCAAAGCCTGCTTAACTGGTTGAGTGAAGCGCTGCGAGGCTGGCAACCCCATAACCTGCTGCACAAAAATATGGTCCAGCAAAGGAGACCGGCCCTCCAGGCCATGGGCCATTGTCGTCAGATCAGCTTTTCGCAAAATGTACTCTGGGAGGTAGTTGGCCATGTCTATCGCCAACAGTTGCTGCAAGGGATCATCAGCCTGCCAGTCAGGTGCTCGCCAGTAATGCGCGGGGAAATGGGGTAAGGAAGGCTGCAACGCTCGCCGTTGAGCTGGTGTAAATCCGGAGAAACGTAAACTGTAAGCCTCCTGCCAGCTCAGCTGCCACTCGTTTATAACTTTCAACAGACCTTTACGTTTTAAACTGGCCGGGCTTTTCCGCCAAGGCAATCGAATCCCAACACGAAAGTGCCGTTTGAGATGTTGTTGGTAACGCTTATAGCCACCAAACAGTTCATCCCCTCCATCCCCATTCAGGACAACCTTGACCTCATCAGTAGTACGTCGTGCCAGATACCAGAGAGGAATACAGGACGGATCAGCAAAAGGTTCATCCATATCCGCAACGATGCGCTCAAAATCCGCTTTGATCGAGTTTGGCATAACCTCTCTATGAAATGGCATACCTAACTGCTCAGCTGTAGAGCACGCATCGTCCCCCTCATCGAGGCTGTCACCCGGAAAGCTGGCAGTGAATGCCTTGAGATTGCTAAACCCTAAAGCGTTCAGACGTGCAGCCAGCACAGTGGAGTCCACACCACCACTCAGAAGCATACCCACAGGACGATCAGCTACGGTGCGCAGCCTGATGCTATCGTCAAGACACTGACGATAGTCCGAGTTCTTTGCTTCCGGCCTCCAGTAACAGTTTTTCTCTAACGAACCAGTATCCAGGTCGTAGCAAAGGTAATGCCCATTCTCCAGACGGTTAACACCGTCAAGTATGGTATGAGGGGCCGGTACATAGCGGTGAGTCAGGTAGGCATCAATGGCGGCGGCAGAAAACTGGCGAGCTGCCGCTGGCACCATAGGTATCAGCGCCCGCAGTAAAGAAGCGTATCCAAGCCCCTGTTCGCTATGATGATAAAGCAGCGGTTTGAGCCCCAGGCGGTCCCGGATCAGCCAAACCTTACGCGTACGCCAATCCAGCAATACGATAGCAAACATACCGCGGAGACGAGGCAGCAGCCCTTCTATTCCCCAATAACGATAGCCATGCAGAATAAACTCACTGTCCGAGCGGGTTCTAAACACTGCTCCGTTTTCACGCAGGATGTCAGCATCATCTTCCCAACCGTAGACCTCGCCGTTATAGCAAAGCCAAACGTCCTCATCACTGCAGGTCATGGGCTGATCAGCCTCTGGCCGAGGATCGCGAATGGATAAGCGCGCATGCAACATGCCGTGGCTCACACCTTGCTTGACCCTTTCGCCTTGCTGATTCCACCCACACCAATGCTGAGCGTCGGGGCCTCGCTGCGCTAGTGAGCGCAACATTGGCTCTACAATATCTTCGCCCTGCCCTGAGGCAAGATTAAAAAAACCTGCAATACCACACATCAGCGATGGCCCCTGGAAAACCTGTCGAAAATGGCTTCCATGCGATCCAGCATGGTCTCCAGGCCAAAATAACGTTGTGAACGCTCGAACGCCGCCTCTGCCATTCTCTTTGCGAAGGCCGGGTTATCCAGGTAACACCGTAATGCCTGCTCAATGGCAACACTGCTGCGAATGTCCACCAGTAGGCCAGTCTCTTCATGCTGGACAGCATCTCGCATACCACCAACCGCTGTCGTAATAACAGGCAGCCGGGTAGCCATTGCCTGCATGACAGCCTGAGAAACACCTTCATCGCCGTAGGAAGGCAGCACAAAGATATCCATCATATTGAGCCAGTCTTCTGGATTGTGCTGATTGCCAACAAAAAGCACTTTCTCCTCAATGCCAAGCTCTCGCGCCAGGCGCTCCAGGTTGTGTCGCTGTGGACCATCACCCACTACCAGCAATGACAGATCAGAGTACTCACCCTTTAACTGAGCGAATGCCTCGAATAGGTAAGCATGCCCTTTCCAATTACGCAGCGTCGCAAGAATGCCAATAATCCTTCCGTGCAGATGCCCATGCCTGCGCAACGATTCACGATCTCCGGGGCCAAAACGGTTCAAATCAATCCCTGTCGGCACAGAGGTCATGGACGATAACGCAAACCCATTGTGCTCGGCTAAATGCTGCCGCAATGGTTCTCCTGTCACAACCAAGTGCTGTGCAGCCCGCTGATACAGCCAATGGGAGGATGCCTTTTTGCTGATGGGGGAGGATACATGGCGTGTGCGCACGATCGGAGGTGAGTCTCGCAAACTGAGACATGCCAGCGCTGTTAACCAGGAATCTGTCGAACTATGTGTATTAAGTACATCAATATCCTGATGATTAGCTGCCAGCCATCTCCTCAACGCCATCAAAGCTGACACTTTTTTTCTGGCGACAGGCAAAGATACGACGTTGATACCTCGTTCCACAGCGGCGTTGTAAATGTCAGCCTCAGACGGACACACCAGCGTTATTCTATGCCCACGAGACATCAATCCCTGACTTTCGCTGAGGATACGTAGCTCCTGCCCCCCCCAGCCACATGAACTCTCAGTATGGACTATATGTAGTTTTCTCTTTGGCATGACGCTCAATCAGTGCTCCTGGCTGTTGACTCCAGCAGTGCTTTGCAGCCCTGCCATACTGTCTCCACATCAATTTGGGACATATCATGCTCACCGCCATTCTCTGCATCTGGATGAGCAATCACTATCAATGAAGGATGCTCCAGAGGTCGCAAGCGAGAGGGGAAGTGATGATAGAGGGCAACCATCGGCAACGCCAAAGCACCTCTCAGATGGGTTGGTCCAGTGTCAGGCCCGACATACAGATCAAGCATGCTGATCAGCGCAGCATTCTGACGGAAGGAGAAGCATGCAACTGCGGACAAAATACGACTATCTCCGTGAAAATGAGTCACGACGTCACGTGCTTTATCCACTGACTCTCTCCCGCCTAACAACACAACTCTCCCGTTGGGATAAGCCGAGAACACTTGCTCAATCAATCCGTACCAGTGGCTCAATGGCCAATCACGGTAAGACTTGGTGGGGAATGAAGACAGCTGAATCCCCAGCAATGGAGAGCCATTTTCCGCACTATTGCTCTTTAACCACCTCTCGGCCTGCTGTTGCTCGCCCTCCAGCACCTCATACGCACACCTCATACCGGCAGGCTTAACGCCAAATGCACTCACCAATCGCATGCGGTCAGTCACAATATGCAGCGGCATTTCACTAGGAGACACCTGAATATCCACCAGACCCGACTGAGAAATATCCGCTACAGCCTCACTCACTACAAACTGGCAGTGCTTGCGCGCCAAGCGTAACTCCTGCAGGTTATTGCCAAATACAACACCCAGGTCATAACGGGGGAAAGGCCAATACTGCAGCCACTTCAGCCTGAATTTACCGGTACGAATAAGACGGTCAATAAACGGCAGCCCTTCAAGCACTCTACCTCGCTCATGGTGGCTCAGTACCGTCACACAGGCTTTTGGATAGTGTTGCTTGAGTGCTCGTAATGCAGGAGTAGCCGCAAGTATGTCGCCATACCGTGCCATCAATATGACCAGAATATGCTTGGGCGATTCGATCTCAACAGGCTTAAATTCTGGCGGCATTGATATTAGGTACCTTAAAGAGCAGGCCAAAGGGAAAACTCAAACACAATGCACGACATCACAGTCGGCACTCTATACCACGTGACAAACTACTAGGCATGAGGAGACTCAAGCAGCACATCACCTGCGTTAAATAACGCTGTTACATCAGCGCTCCTTAGAGGGCAATCGTGATCATCGGCTTTTATTGCCAGTAGGCTGACTACGGCGTCTAATACCTGCTCCATCCGGATATCGATCACATCGCAACTTTCAGGTTGTAGCAGTCGGTGCGGCACCCCCCACGGATGCCAGGTTTGCGCAGGCGTTTGACCAAACAAGCAAACGATAGGCTTCCCAAGCGCAGCGGCGATATGCATTGCCCCGCCATCACTGCATAGCACGTAATCACACAGATCAAGGCCAGCTACCAACTGCTCCAGCTTAGTCGTCACTAATGGCTGGACGTTGGCTGACCCTACCTCCTGCAATATCCGATAAGCTTTAGCATCATCTCCAGGATGGCGAGGATTATCTTCTGCTCCAGGTGACCAGAATAAGAGAATGCTTAAGTCAGGACTCGCCTGCAGTACTTGCCGAATAAGCTCCACCCACTGGGATACAGGCCAGCGTTGGCACGTTTTACGGGCACTAATATGGATGCCCAGTGTCTTGCCCACACGCGTTGGTAGCAACGACTGTAACTGCTGTCGGACAGCAGGGACAGATCGTATGAGCATGGGCGGTATCGTTTGAGGAATACCATCATGCAGACCAAGCCTGTACACAGCCTCAACATGATGAAAATCGGCAATCTCGCCCTCAAAACGATGGGTGATTCGCTTGTCTTTCCCGTTTACCGGCGCATAACCGATGACATTTTGACACCTCAGCCAGGAAACAAACTCTGCAGCCCGAGCAGAATAAGCAGAGCCCGCCAGGTAAACACGGTCCCAATAGTGCCTACGCAACTTTAACATCGTTAAAACAGTGCCCAGATATACACTCCAGCGTGATCGATGGGCCTCTCGATGCTTAGCTTTTTCGTAAACAAATACCTCATCAACCGCTGGGTGATCAGATAAAACAGCGGCGTTATATGAGTTAACAAGCACCGCAATATGGGCATCGGGATAACGTTGCCGCAGCCCCAGCAGTAAAGGGGTGGTACATACTAAATCACCAATATTGTCTCGGCGAATGACAAGGATTTTCTTTGCTTGCTCTGGCATTAAAACTTCTCATCCAAGTCATTTTCGGCAGCAATGCGATCAGGCTTTCGATAAGCCCGCACCTTGGCATATTTGATAAAACTGTTGAAACAGCCAATAGCGATATGTACCAGCCCCGGGACACCGTCCCTGAACCCCTGTCGCACCAGATAGAACTTGAGAAATCGCAGGATCGGGCTACCAACCAGCTTGCTGCTGCTGATACGCTTGCCGCGGGCAATCAGGTTGTCGGCCTGCAGGCTGGTATAGCGATTCTGCTTGAGCAAATACTGCTCCAGGCTTTCTGCTGACTCATGCAGCAGATCCCCTTTCAGTTTACCTACCCGACGCTCGTGACCATGGCTGGCATCCACCCAGTCCACCTTTTCGTGGACCTCATCGGCCGTCCACTGCAGCTGGCGACGGTCAAACAGACGCAGACTGTAGTCCGGATACCCTTCTCCGTGGCGCAGCCAGCGCCCCATAAACAGATTGCAACGTGGCATACGAAAACCGGCCAGCACCGGTTGCTGCATCGCCGCCTCAATGCTGGCACGCAGCTCCGGTGTCACCTGTTCATCAGCATCCAGGCAGAGCACCCAGTCATGCCGGGCCAGCTCGACGGCCTTGCGCTTCTGCGGCCCGTAACCCAGCCAATCCTGATGCACCACCTTGGCACCAAAGCGCCGGCATAGGGACTGAGTACCATCATTGCTGCCTGAATCAAGCACCAGTACTTCGTCACAGAACTCCAGCGAATCAAGGCAGGACTGGATTCGCGATGCTTCGTTAAAAGCAATAATGACTGCCGACAGCGGCTCCCGACTGCGACGCTTCACTGACTTTCCTCCAGCAACTGTAACCATCGTTGCCATACTCGCTCAGGTGTCAGGCTACGAAAGACTTCCGGCTCCACTACACTGCCCTCCGGTGCAGTGAACTGCCTCGCCTCCAGCCAACACTGACGTTCGCCATAGCCTCCTACCAGTGCCGGATCAGTCGGTCCGAACAGCATCAGATTGGGCACACCCAGTGCAGCCGTCAGATGCGCCAGTCCGGTATCCACCGCAATGACACCACGGGCTCCCGCCAGCACTTCTGCCACCTGAGTCAAGCCCAGCCTGGGCAGCACCTCAACATGGCCGAGCCCTTCCGCCAGTCGCTGTGCCCGCTGCTGCTCACGCTTCAGGCCCCAGGGCAGCTGCACCTGAAAACCCGCTGCGCCCAGCCGCTGCAGCACGTCACGCCAGTATTCTTCCGGATAATGTTTGTCTGCCCGTGTCGTGGCATGCAGGCACACCACTTTTTGTGAGTTACGCTGCCAGGGAAAGCGTTGCTGCAGACCAAAGTCACCTGACTGGTCAGGCAGGCGGTAACCCAATGCCTGCGCAAATAACTGCCGGGTACGTTCCACCGCATGCTGCCCCCACACTACACGCAGGCGCCGGTCATAACACAGGCTGGCCAGAGGCTCACGCGCACTGTGCCAGTCAAAACCAAAATGCGGCCCACGCGCCTGACGTGTGGCAAAAAAGGCACTTTTCACCAGCCCCTGAGCATCAATGATGGCATCGTAGTTGAGCGCACGCAGTTCCTGCCGATACTGACGCCATTCCCGCCAGGTGGTGGCATCCTGCAAATGCTTGCGCCAGCGCCGGATGGCTATCGGAATAACCCGCTCCACGGCGGGATGCCAGTTGGGAATGGCACTGAAACCTTCCTCGACCACCCAGTCAAAGACAATACTCGGATCCGCCTGACGGGCATCGGTCAGGGCAGGCAGCGTATGAATCACATCTCCCATGGAGGAGGTCTTGACGATCAGAACCCGCTTCACATCCCCTCCTGTACTTGCCCGATCATGGTCTGGCGCCCACCTGTGCAAGGGCTGTCAGCACCTGCTGCGGGGGTAACTCTTTCAGACACTTATAGTGACCATAAGGACAGCTGCGCTGGAAGCAGGGGCTGCAGTCAATGCCAGTACGAGCAATATTGACTTGCTGACCCAGGGGCGGGGTAAACGTCGGCGAGGTGGAACCATAAACAGCCACCAGAGGTCGCTGCAGCGCCGCCGCCACATGCATCAAACCGGAATCGTTGCTGACCACGGCATGCGCCAGCGCCAGCAGGTCTACGGCATCGGCCAGTTCAGTCTGACCGGCCAGATTGAAACAGCGGGCCTGCTGGTCTGCTGCCTGTAACCTGATAATTTCTGCAGCACCGTGTTGGTCTTTGGCCGAACCAAACAGCCACACTTGCCAGCCTTGCTGCAGGTAGTGAGCGGCAACCTCAGCATAGTGACTTTCCGGCCAGCGTTTGGCTTCACCAAACTCCGCACCTGGGCACAGGGCAAGAACGGGTCTGTCCAGTGTCAGTCCGAGGCGTTGCATCTGCAGATGCTGGTTGTTGAGGTCAGGCTGAAGCTCGGGCCAGGGCAGTTCTGGCAGTTCGCTGGCGTGGCTGACGGCCGGCCCTGCCAGCGCGGCGAAGCGCTCGATCATGCGCGGGAAAGCGGCCTTGTCCAGCACTCGTATATCGTTCAGCAGCAGGTAGCGCATCTCACCGCGCCAGCCGGTACGCCTGGGGATACTGGCAAACCAAGGCACCAGCGCTGACTTGAGAGAGTTGGGAAGTACGATAGCCTGATCATAACCGCTGATGGCCAGCTGTTTACCCAGCGCCCGGCGCACGCCGATATCCAGCTTGCCGTGCCCCAGCGGCATGGCAATCGCGTGGCGAACTTCGGCCATACGCGCCATCAAAGGCAGGCTCCATATCGGTGCCAGTACGTCAATCTCGGCCTGCGGATCACGCTGCTTCAACAGTTTGAATAGGGTTTGAGCCATGACCATGTCCCCAACCCAGGACGGCCCGACGATCAGTATCTTCACTCGCGTACCATTTTGAAGTTGCCGGAAGCCTATTCTCCCGACCAGACCCGCAACACTGAAAAGAAATCAGCGCACAACGTCGATCTTAAGCAGAAAAGCACCGAAAAAGTGTCATCCCCCGAAAGCAGGCCATGATAATTAACCCTCCTTGGAAAAACTACTGTAAAGGCCATCCCTTGCACTCTGCTGACCCACTCCAGGCATAGCGCAACACTATAATCCAGCCCGACGCAAGATAATCCTGGTCACGCCAATTCCATTTTCAGTCGGGATGCATACAATCAAAGCCTTGCAGTTCAACTGCAGGACTTTCCAGGTATCGACCTCTGCTCAGCTCGCAGAGATGATGTTTGCCAGTACCTCTTACCTTAACTTCTAGATGAATGAAGGTAGAGCCACCGCCAACCGTCAGCAGCGTTCGGGGCCGAAACCAGCAACTCCCAGGCTACCTCACGAACCCTTCTTCACTCATCGAAGTATTTCGTGAGTCAGGCTTAACAGCGACAACATTAGGATGATCTGTTATGGCGGCTTTTGGCTCCGTTTTCATGCCTGAAATGGCAATTTCCTGGTTTGATGGTGAACAGTGGAGTGGTACCAATGTGGTGCCCAGCGACAGCCTGCAGCTGCACCCCGGTGCTCATGTGCTGCACTACTCCAGCACCTGTTTCGAAGGGCTGAAAGCCTTCCGCCACGAAGACGGCTCCATCAAGATTTTCCGCATGGACCGCAATATTGCCCGTCTGGCACAGAGCTCACAGCTGTTGTCGCTGCCTGAAGTGGATAAGGATCTGCTGGCCGACATGATCAAGACCATCGTCGCGCGCTTTGCGGCAGATGTACCCGCCCGCCCCGGTTCCATGTATATCCGCCCCACCCACATCGGTACTGAAGCCGCTGTCGGCAAGGCCGCCGCGCCTTCACTGAGCTCCTGCATGTACGTTCTGCTGTCTCCGGTCGGCGACTACTTCGCTGGCGGTGACCGTGCACTGCGCCTGCTGGTGGATGATGAAGGCATGCGTTGCCCACCGCACATGGGCATGGTCAAGAGCGGCGGCAACTATGCCGGTGCCCTGATGCCAACCCTGAAGGCCAAGGCTGAATACAAGGCCGATCAGGTGCTGTTCTGCCCCAACGGCGATGTACAGGAAACCGGCGCTGCCAACTTCCTGCTGATCGACGGCGATGAAATCATCACCAAAGCGCTGGACTCCAGCTTCCTGCACGGCGTGACCCGTGATTCCATTCTGACCCTGGCCCGCGATCTGGGCATGAAAGTCAGCGAGCGTGAACTGAGCGTGGACGAGCTGCTTGAACGTGCCGCCAAGCCCGGCACCGAAGCGGCCCTGTCCGGCACAGCTGCCGTCCTGGCACCTGTCGGCACACTGATTCACCATGGCAAGGACATTGCTATCGGTTCAGGCGGCGTAGGCAGCACCACCGTCAAGCTGCGCAAAGCGCTGAACGATCTGCAGTGGGGCGTGAGTGAAGACAAGTTTGGCTGGCTGACCAGCATCTGAAACGGCCATTCAAGCCGCTGAAATAACAAAGGGAATCGACGGATTCCCTTTGTCGTATCTGGCGCAGTCACCCTCCGCTGCTGACGACCTGCTGAACCTCAGTCACATGTCGGCCACTACCAACTTCTCCCACAGTGCACTGACGGCCTCACGTAGCTGATCCAGCTGGCCATCCGTAACCACGCCGGACTGATTCTGCAGCGTCAGTCGATGCCCCGCCGCGCGATAGGTTTTATAGGCTTCACGTAAGGTCTCCGCTTCCTGTTCACTCAACAGCGCCACCTGCTCAGCGGCATCCAGAATGCGGATATTGTCGGAATACTGCACCAGCTGGGGATAACGCTCGGCATAGGCCAGCGCCATGAACTGCACCAGAAACTCAATATCGACGATGCCTCCCTGATCCTGCTTCAGATGGAAAGCCTGTTCTTCACCACCGCTGCCGAGACTGTCCCGCATCTTCTGCCGCATCTGCAGCACATCCTGCCGCAGGGCTGGCAGCTCGCGTCCCCGCGCCAGACAGCTCACTCTGGCCTGCTCAAAGCGGTGTGCCAGTCGTGGGCACCCCGCCACCACCCGCGCTCTGACCAGCGCCTGCTGCTCCCAGGTCCAGGCTTCATTGTCCTGATAGCTGACAAAGGCTTTCAGTGAGCTGACCAGCAGCCCGGAAGCGCCAGAGGGCCGCAGACGCATGTCAACCTCATACAGGGTGCCGGACGGTGTGAAGGTCGTCAGGCTGTGGATAATCTTTTGTCCCAGCCGGGTGAAGAACACCTGATTGGCCACCGGTTTGTCTGGCCCTTCGGTTTCACCGTTCACTGACGCGTCATGCACAAATACCAGATCCAGATCAGAGCCGTAGGACAGCTCGATGCCACCCAGCTTGCCATACCCCACAATGATAAAATCCGGGTCGCACGGCTCGCCGTCCTCACGCCGCGGCCTGCCATGACGATCAACCAGCGCCTGCCAGCACATCTGCAACACCCGTTCAAGAATGACCTCCGCCAGCCAGGTCAGGCTGTCAGACACCTTCATCAGGGGCAGCACACCGGTTATGTCGGCTGCCGCCGTACGCAGCACCTGGGCATGTTTGAAATAGCGCAGGGCTTCCATCAGCTGCTCGGTATCCTGCTCCGGAATACGCAGCATCAGCTGGTTCAGCTCATCACGCAGATGCTGTTTGTCCATCGGCTTGTAGAGCGCGCGGGTATCGATCAGCTCATCCAGCAATACCGGATAACGCGACAGATGCTCGGCAAACCAGGAGCTTGCCGCACATAAGCGCACCAGCTGCTCCAAGGCCTGCGGGTTCTCACTAAGTAGTAACAGATAAGCTGTACGGCGCAGCACCGCCTCCACCAGCAGCAGTACCCGCTCCAGCGTCTGCTCAGGTTCGGGTTGTCTGGCCACCAACGGCATCAGCAACGGCACCAGCGCCACCAGTCGCTCTCGTCCCATAGGCTGCATCACCTGATAGCCCTTACTCAATTTGAGATGGACAATGGCTTTGAACACCCGCTCTGGTGCACTGAACCCCTGCTCCTGCAACCAGGCGGTAGAGACCTCATCGCCTTCCTCTGCATCCCAGCAGCCGATCCAGGCCTCGCCGCCACTGTCGGCCTCACTGCTGTCTTCCTCTACGTCAGTAATCACCTGATCAAAGTGATGGCGCACCTGCTGCCGATGGGACTCCAGTAGCACACTGAATGCCTCCCACGAATCACAGCCCATAACCCAGGCCAGACGCTGTCGCAACAGCGCGTCATCGGGCAGCAACTGGGTCTGCTGATCCGCCTGGGCCTGAATGGCGTGTTCAGTATCACGCAGGAACAGATAGGCCTTGGTCAGCAGATCCACCACCGCTCGCGGCATACCCACCGCCTCAGGCAACAGTGGCAGGATGGCCAGCAGTTCCCGTTGCTGCAGACGCTTGTCACGCCCGCCACGGATCAGCTGAAACGCCTGAGCGATAAACTCCACTTCACGAATGCCGCCCCGTCCCAGTTTGACATTGTGCTCAACCCCTTTGCGCCGGACTTCCCGATTGATCATCTGCTTCATGCTGCGCAGCGACTCGAAGGCGCTATAGTCCAGATAACGGCGATAGACAAAGGGACGCAGGCTGTCGAGCAGACGCTCACCGGCCTGCCTGTCACCGGCGACCACCCGCGCCTTGATCATGGCGTAGCGCTCCCAGTCCCGCCCCTGCTCCTGATAGTAGGTCTCCATAGCAAGGAAACTGGGTGCCAGCGTACCGGCTGTGCCATAGGGGCGCAGACGCATATCCACGCGAAACACAAAGCCATCCACGGTCTGCTGATCCAGAGCCTGAATCACCTTCTGTCCCAGCTTGACGAAGAACTCTTCATTGGACAGCTCACGCTTACCGCCCTGAGTGTCGCCCTTTTCCTCAAAGGCAAAAATCAGATCGATATCGGACGACAGATTCAGCTCTTCCGCGCCCAGCTTGCCCATGCCCAGCACGACCAGCTGCTGTGGCTTGCCGGACTCCCGCCCGACAGGCACACCAAAGCGCTCGCACAGGCGTGGATAATGCCAGTCGATAGCAGCCTGGATACAACTGTCTGCCAGCAGGGACAGCACGGCGGTGGTTTGCTGGGTGGAGTGAATGCGATTGAGGTCTTTCCAGATGATGTCGGTCATAGCCCGATGGCGGAACAGACGCAGATTTTTCTGCAGCGCCTGCTCATCGGCCGCTGACAGCACCAGCGCCTGCAGTTCATCACCCCAGATATCGACCGACGTCAGCGTCTGTCCTTGCAGCTGACAAAACAACCAGTCGGGATGGCGCCGCCACTGTTCGACAACATAGTCGCTGCCCAGCGCAACCTGACACCACGCCGGGTGATCAGCGGGAGAAGCCTGTTGCAGCTGGTCACACTGTGCAGGTGTCCAGAAGGGACTTTCAATGAGTTTGGCCACCTGCAGCTGAAGCAGCTGCGCCAGCTCAGCAGGTAACAGGGCGGTGGGCGGGGAATAGCGGGTGGCGGGAATAAGAGTGCCCATCGGCCCCTCCTTTTTTATTGTCTGTCGATCATGCCTGCTACCTCCCATAACTGGCGGTAAGGCATGATCACAAGGGCATATAGCTCGGCTTATTCTAGCCAAATAAGGATCAGCACTCTGCAGTTCTTTCGTTCGAACCCACCAGTCACTGTTGAGCGTCAGACGGTGCCAGCGCCTGCAGCAATTCCTGCAGATGTTCTTCTATCCATGCAGGACTGATCGGCCCCCAGCTGCACAGCTGGTAATAACCCTCATTGTGTCGCCCGCCCTCACGCTGAACAAACTGGCAGTCGATACCGATGTCAGACAAATCCGCCAGCGTATCCTGAATCGTCCGACGCGGCATGGCGGTCAGCGCGACCAGACTGGTGAGGTTGTGCTCCTGCTGAGCCACCAGCCAGCTGAGATAAAGTTTGCGATAAAAAGCCTTCTGCTGTTTTGACACCACGCTTTTTGTATCCCTTTGTTAATTCACCCTATCAAGGGCGAAACAGATTCTACTGTCCGGCGGCTAGCAACCAACAAAATCAGTCATTTGCATTCTTTACATTGGCTGATATATTGCGCCTTCAATGTAACATTTTGAAAACATTAAACCAGGAAAGGTTATTTATGCGTCTGTTCCCCGTTGCAGTCACATTAGCACTTGTCTCCAGCCTAACCGCCTGCGTCAGCACGGCTGTGAAGCAGGAAAATCGCGATCAAACGGGCAAGTTTGATGGCCAATGGACTCTTAACTATGTCATGCCAAAAGGCGAAATCCGCAGCGGACTCTATGATTTCCGTTGTAATGAAGACAAGGGATCGCTGGAGCTTCGCATCAAAGACGGTGAGATCAGTGGCGATCTGGCCT
The DNA here is from genome assembly GCF_003194385.1 of Pokkaliibacter plantistimulans. Lineage (GTDB taxonomy): Bacteria > Pseudomonadota > Gammaproteobacteria > Pseudomonadales > Balneatricaceae > Pokkaliibacter > Pokkaliibacter plantistimulans. The sequence goes on along the minus strand of NZ_LAPT01000002.1, from coordinate 108,730 downwards.
CTGAGCAGCCTACTTATGTGGATCAGTCTGGTCACATTTACTTTGTTTCCGCTACCACCAGTGGCGGATTCAGTGCGGATGATCCCGGTAGCTATGACTCAGGCAGCCGAATTCTGATGAATATTGATCTGCAGCAGACTACAGGGACCGGCAAAATGGTCTTTGCACTTGGCCGCGGTAATGCAGGTTGCCCAGGCACCCTGACCCTGACCAAGCACGGTAACTAAGTAGCACACACCTCAGGCGAGAGCGAGCTTAGCTCTCGCCCTGATCCATCTGCACCAGCAGTTGCAACGCCTCCTCAAAACGATAACTTCCCGCCAGCACAGCAATACGCTGCAGTTGTGCCAGCTGACCATACTGCTGGTATAACTCGCGAGCCATCTGCGCAGCCTGAGCATCATCATCCTCCAGTAACCTGCGCAGTGCACTCAGCTGCCCGGCTGAAGGCGCCCCGGTGACAGCTTCAATCGGCATCACTTCGACTGAGGAAACTCCATCATCCTCATCCCCTAGCAGTGCTTCAATAGCGGTAAGTACCTGCTGCATCCCATCCAGCAACGCCTGCTGTTCAGTGGCGGACCAGCGCTGCTGCTTGCTGGTCTGCTGCTCCAGCCGCTGGCTCAGTTCAGCCAGAGCGCCCGCACCAATAGTGCCGCTTAACCCTTTCAGGGTATGCAGCAGCAGACCCAGCTGCGACCAGTCCTGCTGCTGGTAGGCATGCTTCAGCTCATCACAGGTCTGCTTGTGAGACTCTGCTACCCGTTGTAGTACCCGCAGATAGAGTGCGCGATCACCGCCCATATTAGCGATGGCGGACTCGCTATCCAGCACGGTGGTCATATCAGGTAAAGGCAGAGGCAAAGCCGGTTCAGCGGACGTTGTCTGGCCTGTTACTTTAGCAGCGCTGTCGAATTCCCTGTCACCGTTACGGGCGGGTGTAGGCAGCCACTGCGTCAAGGTTCTGAACAGTTCAGCCACATCAATAGGTTTGCCGACATGATCATTCATCCCGGCATCCAGGCAGCGCTGACGATCCCGGCTCATCACATTGGCGGTCATGGCAATCACCGGAAGTGATGCCCAGCGCGCTTGCTGCCGCAACTGGCGAGTTGCCGTCAGGCCATCCATGACAGGCATCTGCACGTCCATCAGCAGCGCATCAAAGTCATCCTTCTCCAGCACCGCCAGCGCCTGTTGCCCATCACCCACCAGCACCACATCGATACCGGCATGATGCAGTAACTCACTGATGATCTGCTGATTGATCTCGTTATCTTCGGCCACCAGCACTTTCCGCCCGGCCAGCGGCTGCCCCCCGTCCTGGGTCTCACTGACCATGACCTGCTCAGGTATCCCTTCCACCCGACCACTGCCGAAGAGTTTGATAATGGCATCCGCCAGCTGTGACTGACTGACGGGCTTGACCAGATAATCAGCAGCCTGCAGGGCCGTCGCCTGATCTTTCACCTCCTGGTCGCTGTAGGCCGACACCATGATGACGGCAGGTGGTGGTCCGGGCAGATGGCGGATCAGCTCCAGCGTCGCGCAGCCATCCATATCCGGCATATTCCAGTCCAGCAATACCAGCGCATAGTGGCGGTCAGCACAACAGGCCAGCGCCTCCTCACCACAGCTGGCCTGAGTGACTTTAAAACCCATCGCCTCCAGATACTGGGCGAGCACATAGCGCACGCTGAGATGATCATCCACGACCAGTACTTCGGCGCCTTTCAGCTCCACCGGCAAGGTCGGTCGCGGCAGGCTCTGGATAGCCACCTCACGCAGCACGACGGAGAAAGAGAAGGTACTGCCGACACCCGCCTCACTCTGCACCTCCACCTGACCGCCCATCATCCGCACCAGCCGCTGGCAGATACTCAGGCCCAGCCCGGTACCGCCATAACGACGGGTAGTGGTGGTGTCTGCCTGCGCAAACGCCTCAAACAGCCTGGCCTGCTGTTCGACCGTCAAACCGATGCCACTGTCACGCACGGCAAAGCCCAGACGCACCTCTCCTGCCTGCAGACGCTGGTCAGCACAGCGCTGGATGTGCAGGCTGATTTCACCCTGATGGGTAAACTTCACCGCATTACTCATCAGATTGAGCAACACCTGCTGCAATCGAAGCGGATCACCCAACAAGCCGACCGGCACATCGCTGTCCTGCTGGAACTGCAATGCCAGCCCCTTGGCCGTGACACTCCCGCCAATCAGCACCCGCACCTGCTGAATAATATCGTTGAGATCAAAGGGCACCTGCTCCAGATGCAGTTTGCCTGCTTCAATCTTGGAGAAATCGAGAATGTCATTGAGGATGCCCAGCAGACTCTGCGCCGAGCCGTGGATTTTCTGCAGATAGTCATACTGCCTTGGGTTCAGTTCGGTCAGCAGCGCCAGATGGGCCAGACCGATGATGGCATTCATCGGGGTGCGGATTTCATGGCTCATATTGGCCAGAAAATCACTCTTCATGCGGTTGGCTTCATCCGCCGCCTGCTTGGCCCGGCGCAGCATGATCTCCAGCTGTTTGAACTCACTCATGTCATGCACCACCGCCATCAGTCCCGGACGACCACGCAGCACGACGCGGCGCAGTGCGACCTGAGCAGGCAGCAGACTGTTGTCGCTGCAGCGGAACAGCCATTCAAAGCGCACCGGATAATCACTGTGCAGCGCCTGCTCCATATACTCGCCCATCAGCTCGGCAGACAAGCGTCCGTCAGCCTGCCGCTGCGGGGAGAACGGTTCCTGCCACGGCCGCATCCCCGCCAGGACCGCATCGGCGGGCAGACGCAGCAAGGAACGTGTCGCCGGGCTGCCCTCCAGTAACTGCTGCCCCTCCAGCAACCACAGGGCATCAGCCGAGGCATCGAAAATCACCCGCAACTGTTCCTCGGCTTCCTTCTGCTGTGACAGGTCAACAATAATGCCAATCATGCCGGAGTGCCCATCCTCCTGGCGGAACCCCCTCCCCCAGAACAGACAATAGCGACTAATACCATCGCCGCAGACACGCGGGCCTTCGCCCTGATATTCCCCCTGGCTGTGAATCAGGGCCATATCGCAGCTGTGCGTATCGAGATTGTCCTGCTCAGGCAAATAGCCGACGTCCATCAGGTTCTTGCCGATAATCTCCTCACGCTGCAGCGCATTGAACTGCTCAAAGGCCCGATTGCACAGCACATAGCGACCTTCACCATCTTTGACAAACACCGGATAAGGCAGGGTATCCAGCAGTAACTGCAGGAACTGCAACTGGCCACTCAACTCCCGGGTACGGCGCTCCACCCGTTCTTCCAGCTCTGAATTGGTTGCCCGCAGATGCCGGGCAGAACGCTCCAGCTGTGTCCCCATGGTGCGGGTGGCACTGAGCAGCTGCTCCAGCTCCCTGATACGGTTGCCATTGATCGGCTGATCAGCAAACTGGCCCTCGGCAAATTGCAGACTCAGACGCACCAATGCGGTCAGCGGCTTCGACAGCCGCCGGGCATAAAAGCCGATGGCCAGCGCTGCCGCCAGCAGACACAGCAGCAACAGGCCAAGGCTGTAGATGTAGCGCTGACTGAAGTCCGGCACAAAGTCATCGTCCGGTGCCAGGGCAATGCCGAGGAAAATCAGCTCACCGCGACGAAAGCGCGATACCAGTCCGGTCCAGTGTCCGCCATTGTCAAAATGCACCTCTGCCTGTCCCTGACGGCTGAAAAGTAAGCCTTGCTGGAAGAAAGCGGCCGGCACGACCTGAGTATGCTGAATCAGGTAACGATTAATCGGATCCTTATCGAGTGTACCGGCCACTACCTGACTGCTGCTGGTGCCAACCAGCACGGTGGAGCGACCGTTATAGCTGACATAGGTACTGTCCAGACTGCGGATCAGCAGATCCAGACGCACATTGAAGCGCACCAGTATGCGCTCACCGTTGCTCAGGCTCAGGGTGCTGGTCAGGTCGATGACGGGCTGATCATTACGCGGATCGAGATAAGGCACTGACCAGCTGAAGCGCTGCTCCGGGCCTGATTGCAACGCTTCTTGCAATGTCTGCCTCCAGGCCATACCGGCCAGAGGTACATTTTCCCGGGTTGGCTGATCGCTGATGTCGCCACTGCGTTCATCCCAGACCTTGCGCCAGGTAGTGGCCTCCGACGTATTCCAGTAGCCGGAAAAGTTTTGCCACTGCTGATGCTCCACCGGCGCAACCACAAAGAACTTTCCGGTCGAGGAATAGAAGCTGATCGCAGAAATATAGGGATACTCGCGCATCAGTGGATACAACCACTGACTGGAGTTTTCCAGCGTGAACGGGCGCAGCAAATCGGCCTGCATCCAGCTGCGGACCATGCCCTGTTGCGACTGAATTTCATCCAGCAGGCTGTCAACCTGCCTGCCCACCCGGGTGTTAACCTTATCCAGCTGCAGCTGCGTGATATTGCGCAGGGTGGGACTGATGATCAGCTGCTGAAAGAAGAGGAAAAACAGCAACACGATCAGGGTAATCAGGGTGACCATTACCCAGGTCATGCTGCTACGAATGCTGTGATAGGAACCCGCGCCCTGCTCGGCAAGCGGTTGCTGTGTCTGATCGCCAGGCTGCATACCCAGTTTCCCTTCAATCGCCGTAACGGGCGCGTACTTCCAGAATCTGTGGCATCAGTGCAACAAACGTATCCACCAGCCGCGGCTCAAAATGCTGACCTGACTGGTCACGGATAAACCCGATAGCATCTTCATCACTCCAGGCAGGTTTATACGGGCGCACTGAGGTCAGTGCGTCAAACACATCGGCCAGCGCCACGATGCGTCCTGCCAGAGAAATTTCCTCGCCTCGCAGACCCTGGGGATAACCGCTGCCATCCCATTTTTCATGGTGATGCGCAATGATTTCCCGGGCCAGCGTCAGCAGCAGATGGGAGTCATCGTCACCGAGAATATCCAGACCATACTGCACATGACGCTGCATTTCGGCCCACTCCGCGGCATCGAGCTTGCCCGGTTTGAGCAGGATATGATCCGCAATACCGATTTTACCGATGTCATGCATGGGGGCAGCCTGCTTCAGCAGCTGCGCGGTTTCTTCATCCATGCCAATGGCATGCGCGAGCAGATAGGCGTAGTGACTCATCCGCACCACATGCATGCCGGTCTCGTTGTCCTTGTACTCTGCCGCCTTGCCCAGATACTGGATAATTTTCTGCTGTGCCAGCTGCAGCTCGGAGGTGCGCTGCTGCACCAGCTGCGACAGGCTTTTCTGCTGATCGTAGAGTGCCAGCTGCGCCGCCACACGGGCCTTGACAATACGTGGATTGATGGGTTTGGCGATAAAGTCGACCGCCCCCGCCTCCAGCCCTTTGACTTCATCTTCACTGGAGTTACGGGCGGTAATAAACATCACCGGAATACGCTGTGTCAGGGCATCCTGCTTAAGACGACGGCACAGCTCATAGCCGTCCATCCCCGGCATCATTACGTCCAGCAGCATGATATCCGGCAATGGCTGACGCTGGGCAATCTGCAATGCCTTCTCACCACTGAGCGCCACCCGTAGCTGGTAACCCTCACCCAAAGCGCCTACCAGTACGTCAATATTTTCCGGATTGTCATCCACCACCAGAATCGTTGCTTTACCCATGCCTGTTCCTTAATACGTGAACAACCGCCAGTCAACGCGCCCGTCGAGGAGATACCAGCACCCACCGGCAAAGGTGCCAGCTTCTGTAGTGCAATCAATATTGCCGGTAACGCTGCCTGACGTGTTCACGGTCTGCCACCATTGTCGCTTACAGCCCATGCCGCGGCGGCACACCAGCAAAAAAAGAGTAAGTGTACCTCAGTCATTTAGTCAGAATTATTTCGGCCTGACAGCATTTGACGACAAAACCTATTGGCCATCACGAACCAATAAAGCTGACGGCCTGCTGTGTTCGCTGTTCGGCATCCGCATGCAGCCGCCATTGCTTCAACACCAGCCAGGCGCTCAGCCGCAGCAGTAATGCCCCCACCCAGGGTTCATCCACCAGTTGCTGCCAGGCTTCGCGTGAGTTCAGTCGCTCCTGCTTCAGCAGCGGGCTGTGCTCCAGACCCGTCAGCCCCTGAATGGTGCGAAATGCCAGCATTCCCGATAAGCGCGCCTCCAGCAGGGACAACTGCTGTGCCACCGCTTTGTCCGGTGTAGGAATGACCGCCGCAAAGCTGAGAATGACATCAATCAGCGAGCGAATATGACTCCGTACCCGCTCCAGATGGCGGCTGAGCCCGGTGCTGGCATAGATTTCCCAGTGACGCTGCCAGCCGTTCAGATAATAGCCAAACAACTGCTCGTACACCTGCTCGTGGCTGGCATCACTCTCCAGCTGGGGGACAGCCTGATCCCGCGGCTCCTGTTGCAAAAACAGGCAATAGCCACGCTCCCCCTTGCTGATATCGCAGACATAGAGCGGCAAGTCCTGTGCCAGCTGCTCAGCCAGACTGAACAGGTCTGCCACCTGTCCCTGTTTCAGCTCCATTTCCACTTCGGAAATGACCTGCGTGCGCTCACCTGCCAGCACCTTGCCCTGATCCAGCACCAGCTCGATATCACTGTCACGCCAGTGCAGCCGCCATTGATGACGCATAAAATCCGTCGTGAAGGCTGGTGTCAGCTTTTCCAGACATTGCTCCAGCGATGCGGGCCAGGCCCCTTCCGGCAGCAACGACAGATCCAGAACCGGCCCTGCCAGTGGATATTCCCACTCGCCTCGCTGGTGCAGCCCGCCAAGGCTATGCCCCTGGGTTTTGAGGGTCTGCAGGTACTGCTCACCAGCACGACGGATACGCAGCGCCACCCGGTTGCGTTGCAGTGCCAGATCAGGGGTGTCGAAGTAGGTATTGAACAGGGTTTTACTGCCCTGATCCTCCGCCTGTTGCAGCAGCGGGTGGTGCAGCAACGCGTCCACCAAGGCAGGCGACAGGCTTAGTTTCAGTTCGGTTTCATGACTCATTATTAGGGCTTCCTGTGTATCCGTATGCCTGGATCAGTTTGCTGTAAGAACGCGCTAAGACACGCCAGATCAGGCAGCAAAATGTCCGGTAATTTCTCGCGCCGTGGCCACCGCATAGTTGTCTGTCATACCACTGATAAAATCGATCACCTTGAGATAGCAGGTGTACAGATCATCGCCAGCCACCGGGCGGGTCGAGCCCATCAGCATCAGCAGGCGCTCACTCTTGAAGCTTATACTGGGGTGCAGTGCCTGCTCACGCGCTGCGTCAATAAAATGGGTCAACAGTTTTTCCAGAGTGGCATACGCCGACAGTTCAGAACGGGTACGGGCACTGTGGCGGAAGATGCGCTCACGGGCGACGGACTTGGCCTGCTGCACACTGGTGCGGGTCGCCTCATCACAATGGCTGATCAGATCACCGTCCAGCTGACCTGTCAGAATCGCCTGATGATGCAGCACGAAGGCATCACATACCGCACTGACCAGATGTTCGATAGCCTTGCCGCGCAGCAGTGACAGCTTCTTGGTGGAGTTAGGGGAGTACGCCGCCTCAAAGGTGTTATGCCGCAACTCATCCAGCTTGGCCTGCCCCACCAACGGTCGCAGAATATCCACCACTTCGTCCTCACGCAGCAAACCCAGCTCGACACCGTCTTCCAGATCGAGAATGGCATAGCAGATATCGTCCGCCGCCTCCATCAGATACACCAGCGGATGACGGTGATAACCACCATCCGCGCGGGGCAGCAGGCCGAGCCTGGCGGCAATCTGCTGCAGGATGCCCTGCTCCGCCTGATTGCAGCCATACTTTTCCTTGATGGCCACCATGGGGTGATCCGACACCCAGGGATACTTGAGAAACGCCCCCAGTGTGGCGTAAGTCAGGCGCATTCCACCACGCTGATAGTGATACTCCAGCTGGGTCAGCACCCGAAAGCCCTGCGCGTTGCCTTCAAACACCAGAAAGTCCTGTTGCTGGGCATCGGTCAGACCGTCCAGCAGGCCACGCTTGCGTGCTTCGGTAAACCAGTGACGGATAGACGCCTCGCCAAAGTGGCCAAAAGGCGGGTTGCCAATATCATGGGCCAGGCAGGCCGACTGCACGATGGCCCCCAGATCATAGGGGCTGCAGTGTGCAGGAAGCTGCCCGGCAATGGCCTGACCAACCTGTATCCCCAGACTACGACCGACACAGCTGACTTCCAGACTGTGAGTCAGGCGGTTATGCACATTGTCATTATGGGAAAGCGAATGCACCTGCGTTTTCTTGGTCAGGCGCCGGAAGGCATTGGAAAAGACGATGCGGTCATGGTCCTTATGAAAGGGCGTGCGTCCCGGCTCACGCTGCTCCTGTTCCTGTTTGCCGAGGCGCTCGGTGCTCAGCAGGTCATGCCACTGCATCATGGTCATCGGTGACTATCCTAAAGGTATGGACACGCTGTCAGTGCGGCACGGCAGAATCACACCCGCAAAGACGACAAAAGAGCAGGCGACCAACAACTGATCGCCCCACCACAAGCCGCCCAGCCATGGCGTGGCGCCTATACAAAGCGGTGGAATGGTTTTAGCCTAACAGGCTGTGACGCATCTGAGAATCAATCGCCCCGGAGAAAACCATGGCCCTGCCAAGCCTTCGCCAGCAAATCGAACAGTTGATCGCCAGCCCCTCGGTGAGCTGTACCCGTGCTGATCTCGACATGAGCAACCGGGGGGTGATCGAGCTGCTGGAAGGCTGGCTCAGCCATCTGGGCTTTGCCACTGAAGTGATGGAAGTCGCCCCCGGCAAGTACAATCTGATTGCCACGCTGGGCAGCGGTCCCGGCGGATTAGTGCTGGCGGGTCATACCGACACCGTACCCTGCAATGAAGAGAAGTGGCAGAGCAATCCGTTCAGAGTGACCGAGCGCGACCAGAAACTTTATGGTCTGGGTAGCTGTGACATGAAGGGGTTCTTCGCCGTCGCCATCGAAGCGCTGCTGCCCTTCCTCGAACAACCCGGCCCGGCAGGCTTCAAGGAGCCCCTGATCATTCTGGCTACCGCTGATGAAGAATGCTCGATGATAGGGGCACGCGCTCTGGCCGAATCCGGTCGCCTCAAGGCCCGCAAGGCAGTGATCGGGGAGCCAACCAGTCTGCGGCCCATCTATCAGCACAAAGGCATCATGATGAATGGTCTGCGTATTACCGGGCAGGCGGGCCACTCTTCCAACCCGGCATTGGGTAACAGTGCCATGGAAGCCATGCACAGCGTCATGACTGAGCTGATGGACTTCCGTCAGGATATCCAGAGTCGCTACCGCAATGCCGACTTTACCGTACAGGTACCGACCCTCAACCTGGGCTGTATCCATGGCGGCGACAATCCGAACCGCATCTGCGGCCAGTGTGAACTGGAGTTCGACCTGCGCGCCTTACCCGGCATGGACAACGATGAACTGTTCGCGCAGATGCAGCAGCGGCTCCAACCTGTGGCTGAACGCCATAATGTCAAATTCGAGCTGTATCCTCTGTTCCCGCATATTCCGGCATTTTCCAATCAGCGCGAGCTGGAACTGATCCAGACCTGCGAACGCCTGACCGGCCACAGCGCCGAGAGCGTGGCCTTTGCCACTGAAGGCCCGTTCCTGCAGAAAATGGGCATGGAAACCCTGATACTCGGCCCGGGCTCCATTGATCAGGCCCATCAGCCCGATGAGTTCCTGGCACTGGATCAGATCGAACCCGCTGTACGCATCCTGCGCGGCCTGATCAAACGCTACTGCCTGCAGACAGAGGCTTGATGATCCGGGCTGTTTTTCCCATAGTAGGCACCTTTGCCACCGCGGAGCGGAGCAGCTTCGCAACCCAATTGAGGTAAACAGAACAACGTGAACAACCAGGCACAGGTAAACGTCAGCTGGTTCCGCCATAGCTCGCCTTACATCAATGCCCACCGTGGCAAGACCTTTGTACTGATGCTGGGGGGTGAGGCGCTGGAGCACTCCAATTTCGCCAATATCATTCACGACATCAGCCTGCTTAACAGTCTGGGGGTACGACTGGTACTGGTGTATGGCACCCGCCCGCAGATTGAGGCTCGACTGCAGGAGCGTGGCCTGCCAAGCCGCATGTATCAGCACCAGCGCATCACCGACGAAGCCACCCTGAACTGTGTGAAAGAAGCGGTCGGCCTGGCCCGTATTGATATCGAAGCCCAGCTGTCACTCGGTCTGGCCAACTCACCGATGTTCAACGCCCAGATCCGCGTGGTAGGTGGCAATGTGGTGACGGCCCGCCCTCTGGGAGTCCGTGACGGGCAGGACATGTGCTACACCGGCGAAGTCCGACGGGTGGATGCCAACGCCATTAATCGTTTGCTGGCCGAGGGTAACATCGTCGTGCTGTCCAACCTGGGTTACTCCCCCACCGGCGAAGTATTCAACCTGTCAGTGGAAGACGTCGCCACCCGCACTGCCACAGCCCTCAAGGCAGACAAGCTGATTGCCTTTGGCGATGAGCCGGGGGTGGTCAACAAGGATGGCGAGGTGATCAACGAGCTGCTGGCAGCCAAGGCCGAGCGTCTGGTGAAACAGCATCTGGCCAGTCTGGGGGAGCATGAGCCCATCAGCCAGCTGGCGCGTATCCTGAAAGCACTGGTGGACGCCTGCCGGGGAGGGGTAAAACGCACCCATCTGATTTCCTACCAGACCGATGGCGCACTGCTTACCGAGCTGTTCAGCCGCGAAGGCTCCGGCACCATGGTGATTCAGGAATCGTATGAACAGATGCGTCAGGCCACCATTGAGGATGTCGGTGGCCTGATTGAACTGCTGCGACCGATGGAAGAGGCAGGCATTCTGGTGCGCCGTTCACGCGAGCTGCTGGAGGCCGAGATTGAGCGTTTTACCGTGGTGGATCGTGACGGCACCATCATTGGCTGTATGGCGCTCTATCCCTTCCCCGATGAAGGCTGTGCTGAACTGGCCTGTGTTGCCGTGCATTCTGAGTACCGGGGCGATGATCGTGGCCTGCAGATGCTGGAACATATTGAGCGGCGCGCCCGTGAAATGGGCTTGAGAGAGCTGTTTGTACTGACCACACGTACGGCTCACTGGTTTGTGGAAAACGGCTTTGTGCTGAGCCCGCTGACCCGTCTGCCCGCGAAGAAGAAAGAACTCTACAACTACCAGCGCAACTCCAAGGTGTTTTTCAAGACCCTGTAGCTGATCTGAGATCCCGCGAAACGGTACAGACCCGTTCTGTACCTTTTTTGTTAAAGACACCGCTCAACGGCCTTGTACCCTCATTGGCTCCTTCCGTTACACAGCCAGTCCCATCCCTGCACTTTCCATCAACAGACGCCGTATCCTGTCGTGCAATATCAGCAGTGGCGAACACATCAGCTAATTACGGGGAGGAAAGCAAGGTTTGCTCAGCACAACTTCTTCGCTGTCAGCATAAGCAATGCAGGTCAAAACACGGTGGGCAGCGAGCTCGCGCTGGTTGAGGCCATGGGGCGTGACACCACGGTAACTGATCGCTCCGGACAGCAAGGTACACTGGCAAATACCGCAGACGCCATTTCGACAGGCCTGACGGACAGGGACAGCCCGGGTTTGTAAAGCCGCCAGCAAGGTAGGCGAAGAAGAAACATCAGCAGAGAGGGGTTGCGCCTGCAGATCAGTGGCACTGAGATCAATCTCCAGTGCCAGCTCAGGCAGCCGCAACCAGGGCACGCAACTTACTCCGTGCGCTCGAACATCAGGTCCCAGACTCCATGGCCCAGGTTTTCACCACGACGCTGGAACTTGGTCACCGGCCGCCATTCCGGCTGTGGCGAATACTCGCCTACGCCTTGTACATTGCTGTATCCCCGAGCCATGGTCATCACTTCCATCATGTGCTCGGCATAGGGCTGCCAGTCTGTAGCCATGTGGAATACCCCACCCAGCTTCAGTTTGCTGCGCAGCTTTTCAACAAAGTCAGGCTGCACGATACGGCGCTTGTGATGCTTTTTCTTCGGCCAGGGATCCGGGAAGAACAGCTGCAGGGTATCGATACTGGCATCCGCCAGACAGTCAGCCAGCACTTTGACCGCATCGTCACAATATACCCGCACATTACTGAGACCTTGCAGGCTGACATTGTTCAGCAGGCGGCCCACACCGGGTTCATGCACTTCAATACCCAGGAAGTTTTTATCGGGCATAGCAGCGGCCATGGCTACCATGGAGTCGCCCATGCCAAAGCCGATTTCCACCACCAGCGGTGCTTCACGGCCATAGATGTCAGCAGGGTTGATCAGGCCGTTGTCCAGCTTGAGGCCATAAACGGCGAAGTGCTGCTCCAGGGCGCGTTCCTGGCTGGGAGTACGGCGACCTACCCGCTTCACGAAAGAGCGCACTTCGCGCATGTGACGTTGCGGTTCAGCGGGGAGGTCAGATTGTTGTTCGTCGGTCATTGCCATGCCATGAGTGAAGAGAAAGTAGCAGCCTGTTCATTCGGCCGTTCTACCAGAGTAGTGTCGCAGGTCACAGCCCTGCCTTAACACTGATGAAAAAATAGGCGGCTATTCTAGCGCGCCAGCCATAGCGGTCAACAGCACATCCTGTAGATGCTTCACGCAACCAAGAGCAGCTAGCGTTATTTCAGGAATACGTTATAAACAAAGGCAGCTTTTAGTACGCGCGGAACAGGTCAGGACTGACCGCCACCCACCATTCCGACGTAAAACCGATTCCATGGGAGGATATGATGTCGACACCCACCACCTATCGTCTGGTCACCCGCAGCGATTTCGACGGCCTGGTCTGCGCCGTGCTCCTTCGCCACCTTGGTCTGATCGATGACATCAAATTTGTACACCCCAAGGATATGCAGGACGGGCTGATCGACATCAGCGAGCGGGACATCACCACCAACCTGCCCTATGTTGCTGGCTGCCACCTGGCTTTCGACCATCACCTGAGCGAAACCCTGCGTAACAAGGACAAGGCCGACAACCATATTATCGACCCCGCAGCGCCCTCTGCGGCCCGCGTGGTCTATGACTATTACGGTGGTACCGAGCGTTTCCCGGCCTCCTGGAACGATATGATGGAGGCCGTGGACAAGGGGGACGCCGCCCGTTTCAACCGTGAAGAAATTCTGCACCCCGAGGGCTGGGTACTGCTCAACTTCATCATGGATGCCCGCACCGGCCTTGGCCGCTTCCGTGAATTCCGCATCTCCAACTACCAGTTGATGATGGAACTGATTGCCTACTGCGCCAATCACAGCATTGAAGACATTCTGGCGCTGCCCGATGTAAAAGAGCGGGTGGAACTGTATTTCGATCATGCCGAAAAAGCAGTGGACCAGTTAAAACGCTGTGCCACCGTACATGGCAATCTGGTGGTACTGGACCTGCGTGACGAAGAGACCATCTACGCCACCAATCGCTTCACCATCTATGCCCTGTTCGCCGAGTGCAATATTTCCATTCACCAGATGTGGGGGCTAAAGCAGCTGAACACCGTATTTGCGGTCGGCAAATCGATTCTGAACCGCAGCTCCAACACCAATATCGGTGAACTCTGCCTGCAATACGGTGGTGGCGGTCATGCCAACGCGGGGACCTGTCAGGTGGCCAATGATCAGGCCAGCACGGTACTGCAGGAACTGATCAGCAAGATCAACCAGGACGGCTGACCCAGCCACTTTAAGCGCTCTGTTGGTGCGCAACCACCCTACAGAGCGTTCATTTTTTGTACACATCGATACGTTTTATACCGCTTTGCCTCTAACGCCCTGACAGCGCCAACATTAAACTCTTCAGGAGGTGGCGGAAGTCAGGACCTCTCTCCCGCTACCATGATTGTTTGATGTCGTAGAGGGAGCCGCCAGTCATCATGTCTAAAGTATTAACGCATCTTCACAGTGTCGGTTTGCTGGGCCTGTTCCTGTTGTGCCTGCCCATTGCTGCGCAAGCTGCCACTCCACCAGACTGTCTCTCGCGCGAGTGGGTACTTCCAGGACAAATTCCTCAGGAAGACAGGCCTGCGTACACCAAAAGCTTCAATCAATGTAATGAAGATTTAAAAGCCGCCTGGATCGATCAGATGCGTGCTGACAAGCTGTCTGATACCAGTCGCATGGTACTGTTCTGGCACAACCACTTCACCTCCAGCATCCAGAAAGTCAGGCTCCCCAACCTGATGTGGCAACAACACGAGCTGATCACTCGCTATGCCATGGGTAATTTTCGCGTGTTCCTGCACGCCATGGCCAAAGACCCGGCAATGCTGATTTACCTCGATGGCGTACGTAATCTGCGGCAGGCTCCCAATGAGAACTTTGCCCGCGAAGTACTGGAACTCTTTACCCTTGGCGAAGGTCACTATAGTGAGCAGGACGTAAAGGAAGCCGCCCGTGCTTTCACTGGCTGGAGTCTGAATAAGCAGCGCCAGTTCGTGTTTAACCTCAAACAGCACGATGACAGTGACAAGAGCTTCATGGATCACAGCGGCAAGCTGAACGGCGATGATATTCTCGACATTGTGCTCAACAATCCCGAAACGGCTCATTTTATTACAGAAAAGTTATGGGCCTACTGGGTAGGGAAGCCAGCACCGCAACGCGTTAACCAGCTGGCGCAGGGATTTTATCAGAACTATGAAATCGCCGATCTGATTGATGCTATCAAGGCGACAGATGAATATCGCAACAGACCACGCAATCAGGTCAAATCACCTGTGGAGCTGTTGATCCCCACACTGGTGAAGACCGGGAACGACTTTCCCTCCGCGGATGTGGCCAAGCAGTTAAGGAGACTGGGGCAGGATCTGCTCAATCCACCTAACGTTAAAGGCTGGCCCAGCAGCAATGACTGGCTTACCTCAACCTATCTCATATACAGGCAAAACATCCTCGCCAGCTATGGCAGGCAATACGGAAAGCGCCTTATCGACCAGCACCAGGCCTGCTCGACCGACGCCCTTGCTGAGTTGATGCCTACTCCCCCCTTACGCAAAGAGTTCGCCAGTCGTTGCCCGCAAAAAATCGTGCAGTGGCTGACAGACCCGTCCTTCCAACTGAAATAATCTGGAGGATGTATGAAGCACAACACATCCCGGGCCTTTAACCCTACTCGTCGCTGCTTGTTACAACTCGGAGCCGGGCTGGCGGCGATTCATGCGGTCTCACCTGTACTGGCCTGGGCCGATTCAACGCCGAAAGCCCGCAGAAAGACCGTTATTCTGGTCCAGCTGCAAGGCGGCAATGACGGCCTCAACACCCTGATCCCGTACCGCCAGGACAGCTACTACGCGCTACGCCCTACGCTACATATCAACAAGGAGCAGCAGCTTACCTTAGGCGACGAGCTGGCGTTTCATCCCTCGCTGCAAGCGCTGATGCCTAGCTGGGAAGCAGGACAGCTAGCCCTGCTGCAGAATGTCGGCTACCCGTCGCCCATCCTCTCGCATTTTCGCTCCATCGAGATCTGGGAAACCGCCTCGGCCAGCGATCAGTATCTGAAAAGTGGCTGGCTTGACCCTGTGTTGCCGCACATGGCCAACCGTCTGCCCTGCGACGCCATCGTGCTTGGCGGGGCGCTGGGGCCTCTCAATGGCACCCGCGGACGTGTACTGGCACTGGATGGCAATCTGGATCAGTTTCTTAAGCGCCAACATGTCTTCAACATGCAGTATGGCCAACAGAGTAGTGGCGAACAGCAGGCTATTGTAAGGCTGCAACAGCAAGTGAATCAGGGTGTTGCCTGGCTCAATAAACTGCATGACAGTGAGCAACCCGTTAAGACCACCTTCCCCAGGTATCCGTTCGGTACGCAGGCCAGCAATGTTGCCCGCTTGATGGGAATGGGAGCAGAACTGCCGGTGTACAAGCTGGCACTGGGAAGCTTTGATACCCATCGGGGTCAGGCCAATACCCACGCCCAGCTGCTGAAGGTCTTCGCTGAATCCATGTCAGCCCTGCGCATAGCGCTGATCGACAGCGGTCACTGGGACAACACGCTGGTCATGACCTTTTCAGAGTTTGGTAGAAGACCGAAGGAAAATGGCTCTGGTGGCACCGATCACGGTACCGGTGCGCCTGTATTCGTTATGGGCGGGAAGGTCAAAGGTGGCGTGTACGGAGATACCTTCGACCTGTCTCAGCTGACCGATAATGACAACATGACATACGGACTGGACTTCCACTCGCTCTACCAGAGCGTGGTCAGTGAAGTCTGGCAGCTGGACTATGCCCTGCCGGGCAAACCTGCACCGTTACCGTTTAAATTGCTGACAGCCTAAAGCTGCAGACGTTTTCGCTCCGGCGTGCCAATACCGACAAACAGCGGCCACATAACAATATGCGCGGCCGCCACTTTTCAGGCACAGAAACCGGAGCTGACCGTTAGCGGAAAATGGTGCCGTCTACCGGTGATGATGCGCCACCGTACAACTTGCGGGGCATGCGTCCTGCCAGAAAAGCCTCACGGCCTGCTTCTACGGCCTTCTTCATGGCCGATGCCATCAGTACAGGTTGCTGAGCGGCAGCAATCGCCGTGTTCATCAGCACACCTTCACAGCCAAGCTCCATAGCAATGGCCGCATCCGATGCGGTACCTACTCCCGCATCCACCAGAATGGGTACCGTAGCCCGCTCAAGAATAATGCGCAGGTTGTAAGGATTGACGATACCCAGACCAGAGCCGATCAGAGAGCCTAGCGGCATTACCGCGACGCAACCGATCTGCTCCAGCTCTTTGGCGATGATCGGGTCATCGCTGGTGTACACCATCACCTTGAAGCCTTCCCTGACCAGCACTTCTGCTGCCTTCAGGGTCTCAACCACATTGGGGTACAGGGTCTGCTGATCAGCTAACACTTCCAGTTTGACCAGATCATGTCCATCCAGCAGTTCACGTGCCAGACGGCAGGTACGAATGGCCTCTTCGGCATTAAAGCAGCCCGCGGTATTGGGCAGAATGGTGTAACGCTCAGGGTTAATGACATCCAGCAAATTCGGTTCGCCCGGGTTCTGCCCAATGTTGGTACGACGCACCGCCACGGTAACAATCTCAGCCCCACTGGCTTCAATGGCCAGCCGGGTTTCTTCCAGATCCTTGTACTTGCCGGTCCCCACCAACAGACGGGACTGATACATTTTTCCGGCGATTACCAGGTTGTCCTGTGACACGATGCTTCTCCTGATCAGGCGAGCGAAAGAGCTTGAATAATCTGTAGTGGGCGGAAGAGTGGTTCAGCCACCACCAATCGCATGGACGATTTCCACACGGTCACCGGCCTGCAGCACGGTCTCACCATGCAGGCTACGGGGCACGATCTCCATATTAAGTTCGACGGCAATACGCTTGCCCAACAGTTCCATCTGTTCCAGCAGATGAGCCAGCACGGCCCCCTCAGGCAGCTGTGTGTTCTCACCGTTTACCGATACTTCAATCATCTCCAGAGAGCCTCAATGCGTAGTATGTGATGGATGCGTTGCCAGCTATTTTCAGAGCATGAACATATTCAGGCCTGTAACTGCCGCCAGGCAGCCCAAGCGACCAACCCCCAACCGAGCAACAATCCCAGCCCACCAACAGGTGTAATGGCGCCCAGCCATTTGATGCCGGTCATTCCCAGTACATAGAGGCTGCCTGAAAAGATCAGCATCCCGACAAACCAGCCCCAGGCTGCCCAGCGTAAAGCAGCAGCAGGCCAGTGAATCATCAGCAAACCGGCCAGCAACAACGCCAGCGCATGGGCCAGCTGATAATGTGCAGCGGTATTAATGACGCCAAGATGATAGTCATCAAGGCGTGTCTTGAGACCGTGGGCAGCAAAGGCTCCCATGGCGACAGCACAAAAACCGTTGAGGGCGGCAAGCAGAATGGCCAGAGCAGGGTTCATGACGACTCCTTCAGCAGGCGGGGGAATCATGGGGAAAAGACTGGGCCAGCATCATACTCCAGCCATGGCGAGGGAAAAACCTCAGCAAAGAGCAAGAATCTGCTTGCCAGCCTGGATCACTCTCCCAACCTTCATGGATCACAACGACATCCACCTTGCTTTTGCACGACATGCGCCCGGCAAATCATCCATTTCACTCGCCCACCGTAACCAAATAGCGCATCTTGATCATGGTTCAGCCGGGTTCTTTTGTTAGAATAAGGCCCATTTTCGTGACCCCCCGTTCGCTGGTGCTGAACCTTGCACCAGTGGCTTGGCTCATTTGACGGTCGCAGGTAGCCCGTTGGAACCGAGCGGTCCGAACAAGGAATAATCCGTTGTGCCGCTGCATTTACCCGCACTGAAGACTACCAGTGGTTTTCAGGACAAGGGTGGAGAGCGTTCAGACAGGTTGCTCCATGAATGACCCGTATCCGGTTCGATAGACGCACCTATCGACCTCAGCTCGAAGAACAGAACCATGACTCAACAACGTCTGCGCATTGCCACCCGTCAGAGCCCTCTTGCCCTGTGGCAGGCCGAATACGTCAAGGCACGCTTGCAGGCTGTGCATCCAGAGCTCGACGTCGAGCTGGTGGGCATGACCACCAGGGGTGACAAGCTGCTTGATACTCCGCTGGCCAAGATTGGTGGTAAGGGGTTGTTCGTCAAGGAGCTGGAACACGCCATGCTGCAAGGTGATGCCGACATTGCCGTGCACTCCATGAAAGATGTACCGATGGATTTTCCGGAAGGTCTGGGTCTGGCAGTGATCTGTGAACGGGAAAACCCTTTCGATGCGTTTGTCAGCAATCGCTATGACAGTATTGATGCGCTGCCCAGCGGCGCAATAGTCGGCACGTCCAGCCTGCGTCGGCAAGTGCAGCTGCGAGCCCATCGCCCTGACCTGCAACTCAGAGACCTTCGGGGTAACGTCAATACCCGTCTGGCCAAACTGGATGCCGGTGAGTTTGATGCCATTGTTCTGGCCTGTGCCGGGCTGATTCGCCTGCAGATGGAGGATCGCATCCGCCAGCAGATCTCTCCTGTACAAAGCCTGCCTGCCGGAGGCCAGGGCGCAGTGGGCATTGAATGCCGCTTGCAGGATGAACGCGTGATGGCGCTGCTCGCCCCACTGCACCACAGCCCGACGGCAGCCCGAGTACTGGCTGAGCGAGCCCTGAACCGCCATCTGGAAGGCGGCTGCCAGGTGCCTATCGGCTGTTTCGCAGAAATTCAGCATACCGAAGCCGGTGAGCAGCTCTGGCTGCGTGGTCTGGTCGGTCTCCCCGATGGCTCAAAGGTGCTGCGTGCGGAAGCCTCTGCACCCGTATCTGACGCCGAAGCCCTTGGTATTCAGGTCGCCGAAGCGTTGCTGTCCCAAGGGGCCGCGACGATTCTGCAATCGGTTTATGGCTCGACCAAACAATGAGTAGCGAGCAGCCTGCTGACTGCGTAACGGGAACACGGCTGGAGGGTGTGACCATTCTGGTTACCCGCCCCGCTCCGCAGGGAGCCCAACTGCAGCAGCGGTTACAGCAGAATGGCGCACAGGCGTTGTGGCTGCCGCTACTGGAAACTCAGGCGCTGAACGAAGGCGATAACGGCTTTGCGCAAACAAAGTCGTATATTCTCGACCTCGACCTCTATGCTAAGGTCATCTGCGTCAGTCGCCCTGCGGCCCGTTTTGGCGGTGCGCTGATTGACACCTACTGGCCTCAGTTACCGTTAGGAATAGACTGGCTGGCCGTGGGTACAGGTACTGCCGCCGAATTACGCCAATGGGATATAGAGGCGGTAACGGCCAGTGAGGGCGAAGACAGCGAAGCACTGCTCGACTTGCCTGTATTGCAGGCAGATCAGGTTGCTGAGCAACGAATATTAATTTTGCGGGGTGCAGGTGGGCGCGCTCTTCTGGGCGAAACGCTGGCCGCCAGAGGTGCCCGAGTCGACTATGCCGAACTTTATCAGCGTCGTCCGCTCCCCTGGCCCGCAACAGCGATGCAGCAACTGGCTCATCTTGATCTGGTCATGCTGACCAGTGGTGAAGCCCTGCAGCACTTTAACCAGCATTATCAGGGCCCGCGCGATGTCGCTCTGATCGTTCCCGGCCTGCGTCTGGCTGATATGGCCAGAGCACTGGGATGGAACAATGTCTGGCAGAGCACAGGGGCAGGCGATGATGCCATGCTGGAATGTATAAACCGTTGGCGCCACGACGCCATCTGCTAACAGGACGGATGTTCGCATGACAGATCAGCAGAAACCGACAACTCCGGCTGAAGAGTCTCAGGAAGAGACTACCCGCCCGCCAAAAGGGCGCGGTCGACAACACAAATCCCGTCAGTCCAGATCTAACAACAATACGACCATTGATGTCAGCAGTAGCGGCGAAGCGACAGTCACAGAGACTCCAGGCGATAAACCCGATGCGACTGACCATCAGAAAACGGCAGATGCTGCCACGGTTGGCAACGTTACTCGCACAACCGCAACGCCCCCTTCTTCGCCTTCCACCAGCTCAACCGGGAACGACAGAGTGAGCCAATCGACCCCCAAAAGCGCGCCCCAAGACAGCAGTATCTCCACTGCTGAGCCGACCCCTGCCAAGACTGCCAAGGGCCCCCTCTGGCTGGCAATCATCCTGGCCCTTGGAGGGGTGGGTCTCGGCGGTTATGCGGTGTGGCAACAGTATCAACTCAAACAGCAGAGTGCAGCCAGTGAGCACAACCTCGACAGCCGCCTGAGCGCACTGCAGTCCAGTCAGAGTAGCAGCCTTGACAGCCTCAAGGCCTCCCTGTCAGCGGATATCCAGCAGGCCACTGCCCAGACCAAAAGCACCACCGATGCCATGCAGCAAGTCGAGGAGCGTGTCGACAAGGGCCTGCAGCAAATGCGTGCCCTTACCAGCACCAGCCGCAGCGACTGGGACCTGGCTGAAGTCGAGTACCTGCTGCGTCTGGCTAACCAGCGCATCATGACCGAAAAGAGCGCAGCCGGCGCACTGGCGATGCTGAAGTCTGCCGACACGATTCTGCGTGATCTGGATGATGTTTCCGCCTATCCGGTACGCAAGGCTGTGGCTGAAGACCTGGCCAGGCTCGAAGCCGTACCGAAGCTGGACACCGAGGGATTATTCCTGCGCCTGGCAGCCCTCAACGAGCAGGTCAACCACCTTGACCTGCTGCCCGTCACTGAGCAGAAGGTGCTGCCTGATGTACTCAAGGAAGTGACGGATGAACAGACTGCCGCCAGCTGGAGTGAAAACCTTGGCAAAGCCTGGGACACGGCCTGGCACAAGCTTAACGAGCTGGTCGTAATTCATCGTCGTGATGGTGAAGTACAGCCGCTGCTGTCACCGCAGGAGCATTTCTATCTGCAGCAGAACCTGCACCTGATGCTGGAGCAGGCTCAGCTGGCCCTGCTACAAGGCAAACAACAGGCCTACGACAGCAGCCTGCAGAAAGCCGAACAATGGCTGCCCCGCTACTTTGACAAGCGTCAGTCTTCCACCCAAGCCCTGATCGATGGCATCAAGGAACTGCAGACCGTGAAGGTCTCCCCTGAACTGCCTGATATCAGCACGTCACTGAACGTTCTCAAGCAGTATCTGCAAAGCATTCACAGCAAAGACGGCAAGGCCCAGCCTGCTGCCAGTACCGGAGGTGAAGGATGAAAAAGTTCTTCCTCTTCGTTCTGATCGTCCTGCTGCTGGGCACCTGGATCGGCTATGAGATGACTCAGGACAGCGGTTACGTACTGATCGCATTCAAACACTGGACGGTGGAAACCAGCCTGTGGGTCGGCGCTCTGCTGGGGTTGATCCTGTTTATGATCGGCCATGGTCTGCTGTTGCTGTTCTACAAACTGCGTCTGCCAGGTGAGCGTCTACGTCGCTGGCGTAGTTCACGCCAGCAGGCCAGCGCCAGCATCAAGACCACGCGTGGCTTACTGGCACTGGCAGATGGTCGCTGGAAGCAGGCTGAACGCTGGCTGTCACAGTCGGCCAGCAACAGTGAACAACCTCTGATCAACTATCTGTCTGCCGCTCGCGCCGCACAGGAGCTAGGTCAGGACGACAATGCTGACAAATGGCTGAAAAAAGCAGCGGAGACAACCAAGGGCGCCGAAGTTGCGGTTGGTTTGGCGCAGGCTGAACTGTTGCTGCAGCGTGGTCAGCTGGACAAGGCGCGCGCCCTGTTGCTGGTGCTGCGCAAACAGGCACCACGCCATACCCAGGTGCTGCGCATGCTGAAAGACTGCTGCGTGCAATTGCAGGACTGGCTGGTGGTCTGTGATGTGTTAGTGGATATCAAACGCACCGCCGCCATGGATGATGCAGCGATCAGGAAACTCGAAGCCCGGGCCTGGCAGGAGCGACTGAAACAGACCGGTCTGCAGGCAGAAGCCAGTGACGACGCCCGCGTACAGCAAGTCCTCGCCACCTGGCAGGCGATGCCAACCAGTTTGCAGGAACACGGCGCCATCCTGACGCTATACGTTAACCGTCTGATCCAGCTGAGCGCCATTGAGAAGGCAGAAATTGTCATCCGCAATGCGCTCAACCAGCAGTGGAATGACGATCTGGCCTATCAGTACGGTCTGATTCAAAGTCCGTCACTCGACCGCCAGCTTGCCACCGCCGAAAAATGGCTGAAAAACCAGCCGGATAACGCGGTCCTGTTGCTCACGCTGGGGCGTCTGAGCATTCAGCTTGGTCAATGGCACAAGGCACGCCAGTATCTGGAAAGCAGCATGGCTAAAAACCCACGCTACGAAACCCTGCAGGAACTGGCGCGATTGCTGCTGCATCTGGGCGAGCAGGTCAGCAGCACCAACCTGCTGTTGCGCCATGCAGACCTGCTCAATCAGGATCTGCCGCGCCTGCCCATGCCGGAGCGCAAAGCAGGATAATCAACCACTGCATCAAGAAAAACGAAGGGCGCCCATCAGGCGCCCTTTGCATTTATTGAATCAGAGCATCAGTTAACAAAATTAGTTAACAAAATAGTGCTGCAGGAACTCATCCAGCCCCATCTTGTCCTGCTCTTCCAGCTCACGTTGTTGCTGCAACGACTGCTGGCTTTGCTGCACCAGACTGGCCTGCATCTGCTGATCAACCGGCAATTGCTGGAAGTATTCACGCTGCTGACGAGACTGCTGCAACATCCACTCTTCGTAGCTGCAGCCACAGGCCTGCAACTCCCGCAGTACCTGAGCCGAGGGCGTCAATGACGGATCAAGCAGCTTGGCAGACTCCTGCACCACGGCATCCATATGCGCCGTGCCCCCGTACTGTTCATCCAGCACCTGAGCCACCTGCATGATCTGATCCAGCATCCGCTGACCTGCTGAAGCCACACTGATCATGCCGTCCTCACCTACCAGACGCAGCTCCGGGTTACGCCCTTCACGTACCACCAGTTTGCGGTTATAGGCCAGACGCTCGCATTCAAGTCGATCAATATCGCCATCATCAACCAGCAGACAGAACACCAGGAAGGCATCCATAAAACGCATCTGCCGTGCATCGATGCCGATAGGCAGGAAGGGGTTGATATCCAGACAGCGTACTTCGATGTATTCAACGCCGCGCTCACGCAACGCATCCAGCGGCTTTTCTGCCCGACGCGTGGTGCGCTTGGGGCGAATCTCGCTGTAATACTCATTTTCGATCTGCAGGATATTGGTGTTCAGCTGCCGGTACTCGCCTTCCACTTTGACACCGATATGGGTGTAGGCCGGATAGGGCGTGTGCATGGCATGGGAAAGTGACTGCACGTAGCTGTCGAGCTGGTTGTAACAGATGTTCAGGGACGACTGCGCATTATTGGAGTAACCGATGTCACTCATTCGCAGCGTGGTCCCTGCCGGTGCCACCAGCGTGCGGTCATCCCAGACGTCCAGACCAAAGCTGTTGCGCTTGAGGAAGCTGCTGCTGACCGCAGGTGACGCACCAAACAGATAAAGCAGCAACCAGAAATGACGACGGAAATTACGGATCAGGCGGAAGTAGCCTTCCGAGCGCACTTCACGAGTGCTGCCCTCGATCCCGGTCATTTGCTGATAGATAGTCCAGAAACTGTCGGGGAAAGAGAAGTTGTAATGAATTCCCGCGATGGTCTGCATCACCTTGCCATAGCGGTAGGCCAGACCTTCGCGATAAATGCTTTTCATCCGGCCGATGTTGGACTCGCCGTACTGAGCGACAGGAATATCGTCTTCACCTGCAAGGTAGCAAGGCATGGAGCCAGCCCACACCACTTCATCCTGCAGATGCTGATAAGCAAACCGATGCAGTTGCTCCATATAGTGCATCACTTGCTCTGGCGAGTCATAAGCCGGGGTGATGAACTCCATCAGGGCTTCGGAGTAATCCGTAGTGATCGCACCATGGGTCAGTGCGGAACCCAGCGCCTGCGGATGCCCCTGATGGGACAAGCGCCCCTGCGGGTCAACCCGCAGCCCTTCCTTTTCCAGTCCGCGCCGAATACCGAGCAGTGCCTTGTCTGCGTTATGGGAGCGTAACCAAGCCAATCGCTGTTGTAATAATGCGCTCAAGATCGTTTCTCGCTTGCGGACACCCGCCCCCGGATACGGAAGCAGACTGTCTGGAATATCAGATCACCCGTGCTGCAGGTCACACCGAAGACCGGTAACCCACAGCAGATGGTGGAATATCTGGCAGCAAATTGGGCCAAAAACCCAAGGATTCAAGTGGAGTCTGGCACAAAGTGCCCTACTCCGCCTTGTCTGATGCGACCCACACCCCACTGCCTGCGCCCAGCCTGCGTCAGCGCTTGCGCTTGGCCTGCAATAATGCAGCGGCCAGTGCCCCTTGAGGTGCTGGCTCCGTACTGGCAGGCTTGCTGCTGCGTGCCGGACGGGCCTCTGCCTGTGGCGCCTTGTCCTGCCGCCCTCTGGCTCCGCCTGCGTGTTGTCCTTCCGGTGACTTCATAGACAGGCTGATACGCTTGCGTGGCGCATCCACTTCCAGCACCCGCACCTTCACAATCTGCCCGCTCTGTACCACTTCCCGTGGATGCTTGATAAAGCGGTCGCAAAGCTGGGAAATGTGCACCAGACCATCCTGATGCACACCGATATCAACAAAAGCGCCAAAGTCAGTGACGTTGGTAACGACGCCTTCCAGCTGCATATCTGGCTGCAGGTCGCTGATCTGCTGTACCCGCTCATCGAAGCGTGCCGTGGCGAAGGTCGGGCGGGGATCGCGTCCGGGCTTGAGCAACTCCTGCTGAATATCACGCAGGGTAAAGTCCCCGACGTCGGCACTGACAAACTGACGCAGGTCCAGCTGCTGCACCTTGTCACTCTGTCCCAGCAATTGCTCCACCTTGCAGCCCAGACTGCGCGCCATCTGTTCAACAACGGCATAGGACTCCGGGTGTACTGCAGAGGCATCCAGTGGCTGTTTACCATTACGGATACGCAGGAAGCCGGCTGCCTGCTGGAAGGTTTTTGGCCCAAGACGTGGCACCTTGAGCAGCTCCTGACGTTGCTGGAAAGGACCATGCTGGTTGCGATAACCGACAATAGCTTCAGCCAGACCGGAGTTAAGCCCTGCTACCCGGGCCAGCAAGGCGGGCGATGCCGTGTTCAGATCCACGCCGACCGCGTTCACGCAGTCCTCCACCACCGCATCGAGGGAAACCGCCATACGGGTCTGGTTGACGTCATGCTGATACTGACCAACACCAATGGCTTTGGGTTCGATTTTCACCAGCTCTGCCAGCGGATCCTGTAAGCGACGAGCAATGGATACCGCTCCCCGCAAACTGACATCCAGCTCCGGCAGCTCCTGAGAGGCCAGAGCCGACGCGGAATACACCGAGGCACCCGCTTCACTGACCATCACGACCTGTGGCTTGCTCGGCAGCAAGGCGGCCAGCTCGCGGGCGAGCTGTTCGGTTTCCCGCGAAGCAGTGCCATTACCCACCGCAATCAGCTCCACCTTGCCTTGCTGACACAGCGCCGCCAGCGTCGTCAAAGACTCCTGCCAGCGCTGCTGAGGAACATGAGGGTAAATAGTCGTCGTGGCGGCCACCTGCCCTGTGGCGCTGATCAGCGCCACCTTGACGCCGGTACGCAGGCCGGGGTCCAGCCCCAGGGTTGCCCGCCCTCCTGCAGGCGCGGCCATCAGCAGATCCCGCAGGTTAAGAGCAAAGACGGCAACCGCATCCTGCTCGGCACGCTCACGTACTTCCTGCAACACATCCTTACCCAGCGACGGCAGCAAGCGGTCACTCCAGGTACGCTGCAGTACCTCCTGTAACCAGCTATTGAGCTGAGTGCCAATCTGTCCTGCCTGCTGCAGGCTGCGCAGTAGCAGAGCACTGGCTTCGGCACGCCCATTACTCTCCTGCCCGTCCTGCAGGTCGATATGCAACACCCCTTCACGCTCACCACGCAGGATAGCCAGCATCCGGTGCGACGGAGCCCTGCTCAGACTTTCCTGATGAGCGAAGTAATCACGGTATTTGCTGTCGTCTTTTGCCTGCCCACGCTTGGCCCTGACGGCCAGCCAGGCATTGCGTGCAAGCCAAGGACGCAATGTGCCCAGCACCTGCGGCTGCTCGGCAAAGCGCTCCTGCAGGATGGCCTCCGCGCCCTCCAGTGCCTGCTCAACACTCTCGATACCTTTGTCGCTGCTGATATAGCCCGCGGCCAGCTGCGCAGGTCTGGCCTGAGGTTGCAACAGAGCCTCAGCCAGAGGCTGCAGACCGGCCTCGATGGCCTTCTGCCCCTTGGTCTGACGACGCGGTTTGAACGGCAGATACAGATCCTCCAGTGCCTGCTTACTGTCAGCCTGAGTCAGCGCCCTGAGCAGCTGATCATTCAGCACTCCCTGCTCCTGCAGGCTGGCAAAGATGGACTCACGTCGTTTGTCCAGCTCACGCCCGTAACTCAATTGATCATTGAGATCACGCAGCTGCGTGTCGTCCAGCGCACCGGTACGCTCTTTGCGATAGCGGGCGATGAAGGGCACTGTTGCACCTTCATCGAGGAGGGTCATCACGGCCTCTACCTGCCAGGGCTGGATCTTCAGCTGGGCAGCCAGTCGCTGGCTCAGTGGTGCAACCTGCAATGCTTTGTTCACGCTCATAGGCTATACAGTTCAACTTCAGCAGAATCAGATGGCAACGAGCATAACATGAGTCTTTTCCATGGCTAACAAACACCGCGGGATGACCCGCGTTATCCGCGCCGCAGGCTACTCCTGGCAGGGCCTGCGACAGACCTTCAGACAGGAGGCCGCATTCCGTCAAGAACTGGGCCTGTGCCTGGTACTGATGCCCTTTTCCTGGTGGCTGGCCGATAGTCTGGTGATGTGGCTGTTGCTGGCAACCAGCCTGTTACTGATTCTGATCTGTGAATTATTGAACTCGGCCATCGAAGCCGTTGTGGATCGCATTGGCGAAGAGCTTCACCCGTTGTCTGGGCAGGCCAAGGACATGGGGTCGGCAGCAGTCTTTCTCAGCCTGTTTCTGGCGGCCTGCGTGTGGGGAAGTTGTTTGTATCTGAAGTTGTTTGGCTGATAGCCGAAGCCACTGCGTGAGCTAAGAACAGGCTCAGGCAGTGGCGAAGCATTTATGAGGGAAACTAGACCGCCAGCTGGAATTGCTGATAGAAGCTTTCGACTTCTGTGCCTTCCATCGGTGGCGAGTACAGAAACCCCTGCACACCATCACATTCGTATTGCTGCAAGGTGATCAGCTGTTCAGCCGTCTCCACGCCTTCAGCTATCACTTTGATACCCAGGGCATGGCCCATCTGCACAATAGCCTTGATCATGCTCTGGGTTTTGCTGTCTACCATGACCTTTTCAATCAGCGACTGATCGATCTTCAGGCGTTGCAGTGACAGCTGCTGCAAGTCATGCAGTGAGGCCTGACCAGTACCGAAGTCATCAATCAGCAGTTGCACCCCCAATGCCTTGATCTCCTGCAGGGTCGACTGCACATTCGGGGCTGCATCGGTCAGCAACGACTCCTTCACTTCCAGTTCCAGACGCTCGGCCTGCAAACCGTGTCGCTCCAGTGCGGCGGCCAGCATCTTCTGCAACTGCCCGCGCTGAATAAACTGCCGTGCAGAGAGATTGATGCTGACCCGTGGAATCCTGATATTGCGCTCGTCCCACTCGTGCAGCTGCAAACATACCTGTTCCAGAGTCCAGCTCATCAGTGCATTGATCACTCCGGACTCCTCTGCCACCGGGATAAAGCGCTCTGGCTCGATGTCGCCCCATTCAGGATGGGCCCAACGCAGCAGCGCCTCCATGGCCATCAAACGACCATTGCGAATGCACACCTGAGGTTGATAAACCAGCCGCATCTCATGCCGGGCCAGAGCATGGTGCAACTGCGCCTCAAGGGTCATGCGTTCCATGGCACGCACATGCATGGCGGTGGTGAAAAACTGATAACTGTTGCTACCGGCGGATTTAGCTTCAAAGAGAGCAATATCGGCCTGTTTGTAGAGCGTTTCACGATCCTGTCCATCATTAGGATAACGACTGATGCCAACGCTGACTGAAACGGTGACTTCCTGTTCATTCAACAGATAGGGCTGCTTTTCTTCGGCCAGAATACGATTGACCAGCGGCAAGACGTCTGTGGGTTCCTGTGTCGGCATCAGCAGGGCAAAACGATCACCGCTCATACGCGCCAGTGACAGGTGGTCCACCACCAGTGTCTGCAGACGCTCTGCCAGCTGCTTCAGTAACTGATCCCCCTGCGCATGTCCCAGAGTCTCATTGATACGTTTGAAGCCATCCACATCCAGCAGCAACAACGCAATACCCTGACCATGACGACGGGAGTCTGCCAACAGCTGCTCGAAATTGCTGGCAAAGGTAGCGCGGTTGGGCAACCCGGTGAGTGCATCCTTGTTGGCCAGATCATGCAGGCGTTGCTCCTGCTCCTTGCGCAGGGTGATATCGGTGAACACGTTGACCATTCGCGCCAGCTGGCCGTGACGATCACGCAGCGCCTTTACCGACAGTGCAAGCGGGTAGATCTCACCATTCTTACGACGGTTGTATAACTCGCCCTGCCATTGCCCGGTCTGTTCGATACGCTGCCACATCGCCAGATAGAAGCGGCTGTCCTGTCGATCAGACTGCAGTATCTGCGAAGATCGACCTTTTACCTCGTCGCTGCTGTAACCGGTAATTCGTGAGAAGGCGTCATTGACCATCAGGATGATGCCGCGCGCATCGGTAATGACCACCGCATCATTCATGTTGGAAAACACCTGCGCGGCAAGATGCAGATCATCCTCCAGTGCCATATCCCGGCTCAGATCACGTGCGGTCACCACATAACGTGCATCCTCCCCTTCCAGACCGGGGCTGATCACCAAGCGCATCGGGAATGCCTCGCCCTCGCGCACGCCCTGCACCTGCAACTGGGAATGCTGACCTTTGTCGGCCTGCTCAATCGCCGCCAGAATTGCGGGCTGATCGGGCCCGTCCAGCAACTCACAAAAGGAACGATTGAGGTACTGTTCGGTATCCACTTGCCAGATGTCTGCCGCAACAGAACTCATGGTGAGAATATCGCCATTGCGGCCCAGCCCCAGCACACCATCCATGATGCTGTTGATGATCAGCTCAGTGCGACGGGCATGCTGTTGGGCACTCTGCTCGCTCTGCATCCTTTCGTTTTCCAGCTTGGCGGCGGTATGACGGGCACGGTAGGTAAACAGCATGACCAGCAAACTGAGCAGGACAGAAATTCCCAGTGAACTGTAGTAGGCCTGTTTGATCCGGATCATGCGTCGCGCCAGCTCATCCGCGCTGATATCCATCCCGAGCATGGCGACCACCTGGCCTTTGCTGTTCTTGATCGGAGCCATGCCACTGATAAAGGTGCCGAAGGGGTCGCTGTATGGCGTACGGTACACATAGGGTTCCCCCGAGTCGATCGCGGCAAACATGGCCTGATCTTCCGGATTAACGGTATCGAAACGCTCCATCACCTTGCTGTCTCGCAACTTGTAAGGCGAATCCAGCTCATCGGCATAAACAGCGGTGTCCAGTACGAAATACAGGGAGCCGTTTTTTCTCACCATGGTGTAGAGGTAATACACGTCCGGCATGATCTTATGCGCCCTGAGCAATGGCGCGATGACCTGACGATAGAGGGGAGATCCGGTCTGCACGGTGGAAGTAAGCTGCTGGTGCAAGTCACCATCCACCTCCTGCGCAATCACCGAAGACAGCCTGGCGACATCCATACGGATGGTATTGAACTGCTCATCCGATGCTTTCACGTAGAGCCAGCTCAGACAGATCAGAAAGAGAATCTGAACACCCGCCCCGGCCAGTAAAGCCAGATGCCAGGGGGAAGAACGAATAACGCGGTTAAATAACCCATTGAACATGGCATCAATGCCTATCAGCCAACTGAAGGAATACGCTAGCTAAATGCGCTCTCAAATTCTTGTACAAAGAACCTGAGATTGCTCCGGATACCAACTAAAATGTGTTTCCAAGATAGCGTTTGGAATATGGATTGAAACACTTCTGCGCGAGCCTGCAATTAATTCGGCGACGCCTGAAACAGAGTAACTGAAGTTTACATTTTATAGGTTACACTGTGATACACAGCAAAAGACAGCTACCCTAGAAACATTTACAGAAGCCATTATTATCTTTTTCAACCGTCTTTAGAGAATGCACCACTATGAGTAATAAGCCGACGATTCTCCTGGTTGATGATGATGCCGAATTGCGTGAGCTGGTAAGCCGTTATCTGATGAACCATGACTTTCAGGTCATCTGCGTGGACGGCGCACCCGCCATGGATAAGGTATTGCTGGAAACCACTCCGGAGCTGCTGATCCTGGATCTGATGATGCCCGGCGAAGATGGTCTCTCCGTTGCCAAGCGCCTGAAGGCGAGCCACAACAATATTCCTATCATCATGCTGTCTGCCAAGGGCGAAGACGTTGATCGCATCGTGGGCCTGGAAGTCGGTGCTGATGACTACCTGTCAAAACCCTTCAACCCGCGTGAACTGCTGGCCCGTGTTCGGGCAGTGATGCGTCGCCCCGGTCAGCAGCAAGAGAATGAAGGCAGCACCCAGCGCTTCTCGTTCGGCGACTTTGTGCTGGATACCCAGCGCCATCAGCTGACTCACAAAGGCGAGCTGCTGCACCTCACCACCAGCGAGTATGAGCTGCTGGAAATACTGGTACAGCATCCGAATCAGGTGCTGAACCGCGATATGCTGGTATCCAAGCTGAAAGGTTATGACCGTTCTCCCTTCGATCGCAGCATCGACGTTCGCGTCACTCGCCTGCGTGCCAAGCTGGAAAAAGCCGAGGGTTCACCGCACCATATCCAGACCATCTGGGGCAAAGGCTATCTGTTCGTACCGAATCCAGAAGGCTGACAGGCTAGAGCACAGTAATGTTTCGATCCCTCCTGGCCAAGACGTGGCTGATACTGGCCTTGACCGTCTTGGCCGTTTTGCTGTGTTACACCCTGATTGTTACCCAGTTCATCATTTTGCCGGTTGCCCGCCAATCGGCAGATGATCAGGCAGCGTTGATGAAGCTGGCTGCGGAAACCTGGGTGGAACTGCCGCCCTATGCACGCAGCTACTATCAGCTGGAGCTGGCAGGGCAACATCTGCTGCTGCTGACCAAAACGCCACCGACCACCCGCCCGCTGCTCAAGTCCAACATGTTCCTGGACATGCTTACGGCAGCACTGGCCCGGCGTCTGGAAACCGACATCCGCCTGCGGCTGGACAAAGACGACAACAACCTGGTCTGGGCATCCTTCGACCTGCCTACCGGCACGGTATATATCGGCTTTGCCCGCGAGCGACGGGCGTTCCCCATTCCCATCGCCGCCATTCTGATCCTGACCTTTGCTTCGCTGCTGGTACTGATTACTTCGCTGACCATTGTCAGTCGTATCACCCGCCCACTGGTGGCGGCATCCAGAGCCGCACGACGTATCGGTAAGGGGCTCAACTTCGAGCCGCTGGACGAGACTGGCCCTGAGGAAATGGCCGTGCTGGCCCGCAGCTTCAACAAGATGGGAAAAGAAGTACGCGAGCTGCTGGAACATCGCACCACCCTGCTCGCCGGTATCTCTCATGACCTCAGGACCCCCATCGCGCGGATGCAGATGGCCATAGAACTGCTGGATGACGGCAGCAATGATGAGCTGGTTGAGCGCCTGAAGCGTAACCTGACAGAAATGGATACCCTGATTGGCGATACCCTGGCACTGTCACGGGGAATGGAACAGGCCCCGTTGGAGGCCTTGCCGCCCGGCCCCTGGCTTACCGATCTGGTCAACAGCTTCCAGAACGACCGTCTTCGCCTGATTCGCCTGACCGCACTGCCGGAAAAGCTGATGCTGCCGCCGCTGGCGCTAAAGCGGGTACTGACCAACCTGATCGAGAATGCCCTGCGCTACAGTGCACCGGGCCCTGTTACGCTGGAGGTCACCATGCAAGGCCCGCAGATAACACTGACCGTTCTTGACCGTGGTCCCGGTATTCCTGCAGAAGCCAAGGCCAAGATCTTTGAGCCCTTCTATCGACTGGAAGCATCGCGTAACAAGCATACCGGCGGCAGCGGCCTGGGGCTGGCCATCGTTGCACAGCTGTGTGAAATGTATAACTGGCATCTGGCCGTCCTCGACAACCCAGCAGGAGGCACCATGATGCAGCTGTCGCTGCTGGCCGAGTCTCCCGACACTGAGGCACTCCCTGCTCCGCAGAGCTGATCATAGCAACCGCTGAATAGATGCTCGTAAAAATGAAAAGCCCGCCTGCTGAATGCTCAGCAGGCGGGCTTTGTCTCTGGCAGTTTTACCACTGGGCGAACTGTGCCTGAATTCAGCGTACCAAGTGGCGGCTACACAGCCATACGTCCCGGTAACCGATCAGAAATCGTAACCGATACCGAAATAGGTTCCCCAGCCATTGGAATTGGCAGCGAAGTTGCCGTCGCCCCAGTTCAGCGTCTGGCCGTCTTTCCACTGGCCACCGTTGTGGAAGTAACGCGCCACAGCCATCACGTGCACCTTGGGATTGATCTTGTAGTGCAGTACGTTGGTCGAAACCAGTGCGTTGTTGGTACGGTCAGGCCCTGACAGCTCACCCAGATCAGAATCAAAGTCATAGTTGGTGAAGCCGATGTAGGTCAGGCCTTCTGCAATCTGGTTCAGGGGCAGGATGTATTTGAGGTTCAGGCGGTAGCCGTCCCATGAATTCTCGTTGGCAGCGCCGTAGTTTTCCCACTGACGACGGGCATAAACGTTGGCTGACAGCATCAGCGGTGAATGGGTATCGATGTCGGTACCGATACCGGCATACAGGGTGTTCTGACGTGAGGCACGGTTATCGCCGTTGTCATAAATCCAGTCAAACGCCACGTACCACTCTTTGAAAGGACCAAAGCTCAGGTCTTTACCGGTCAGGCTGTCGATGGAGATACGGGGCTCGTGCTCCATGAATACCGGTGAGCCATCATCCCACACGCCGGTGTCATACTTGCTGCCATGGCTGCTGTCGCCCAGCACCTTGGGTACGTCAACATAACCATACAGCTCAACCGGCCCCTGACGACCAACGTACTCATACTCCAGATAGGTATCGGAGTTGGGGCGAGGGCTGAACTTGATATTGTGACTGTGGATCAGGGTCAGATCCTGGGCAAACCAGCTGGCATTGTTAGCGGCTGCCTGTGCCGCACCGGCACTGAGTCCAGCCAGAGTGGTCACCGCCACGGCGACGGTCTTGAGTTTGCTCTCAACGCTCATCATCTACTTTTTCCGCTCTACAACTTGAAGGGGTAAACAGGGAAATCTCATCCGATGGCTGGCATAACCGCGGTACTTCCCTGCAACGGCGTCTTGCATGCCAACTTCTGGATCCCGTGGAGTGAAGTCAGCGACGCTCTGAGCGGAACAGGTCAACCACCTGTCAACAGCCCGGCTTGCTCATCGGAGTTTTGGGATGGGCAATATCGGTGCCAATCGGGGCGGCAGATTTTCCGCATATTTTTCAATTAAATAAAGTATTAAATGATACGAAAGGTCTAAAACTGACCATACGGTCAAAAGCATGCGCCAATTGAGAGCAAAAACATGCTTTGCCAACAGCACGTCAATGACAGATCTGGAGGGTCAACAGGGAGCATGGATCCGAAAAAATTACCGGAACATGTGAATGAAAAAGAAGCAGTACCGCCAGATGCAGTAGCCGTCTTTATCTTTGGCAGAGGGCCTGGAAAGCAAACGGATAACCTCCCAGGCCAGTACGGATATTGGCTATGCCAGGTCAAAAGCCAATCGCTACAGTAATCTGCGTAACGCCTGCAACGGTGGCTCACGACCGATTTGCCGCAACATCCATAGCCCCGGCAGGGCCACCACAACAGCGAACAAAGGCGGCCAGCCAAGCAGCCACCAGGGCCCGGCGAACGGTAGCTCCAGCACACGGGTAAACACCACCCAGCCCAGCACCGTACAGCCAATGGCTCCCAAGGCGCCAGCAACGGCACCCAGTAATAACAGCTCCTGCCGCTGACGCTGGCGTAAGCGTTGTCTGGCAACCCCCAGTGTATGCAGCAATGCAGCCTCACGCCGCCGCTCCGGCAAGCTGATCTGAATGACGGCCACCAGCACCAGCCATGCGGCCAGCAAGACAAAGATAAACAGATACTGCACGGCTTCCGTCAGCTGCGTAAGGATGTCACGTAACTGTCCCAGTAATGCTTCCACCCCAATCAGGGTTATGTTCGGCCAGGTTTTACTCAACGCTGTAATCTCGGTGCCATGTTTACTCAACGCTGTAATCTCGGTGCCATGGTCAGGCGGTACATAGAAGCTGGTCATCAGTGACGCCGGAAAATCAGTCAGACTACCGGGTGTGAAGATCACGAAGAAATTGGGATTGAAGGAGTTCCAGTCAACACTACGCACGCTGCTCACCTTAGCGGTCACAGGTTCACCGGCAATGTCGAAGGTCAGTTGATCACCCAGTTCGAGCCCATAACGCTTGGCAAAGCCTTCTTCAATGGAAATCAGCCGCTGCTGCTCGCCAGCATTCCACCAGCTACCCTGGACTATCCTGTTGTCACGCCCAGGCTCTGCCGCCCAGGTCAGATTCAGCTCGCGTCCGGGCGCCCGGTTACCATTACGCTCCCGATTATCTTCATCACGACCATCGTCTTCCTCAGCTTTCAGCGGCTGGCCATTACGCTCGATCAGACGTCCGCGCAGCATCGGATACAGTGGATTGCTCTGCCAGCCCTGCTGCTGCAGAAAGTGCAGAAAATCGGCCTGCTGATCAGGCTGAAGGTTGATGGCGAAGTAGTTGGGCGCTTTCTCAGGCAGCTGCTCTCGCCAGCTGTTCAACAGGTCAAGCCGTAACAGCATCACCAGGCCAATCGCCATGCTGACCAGCGCGAAAGCGGTCACCTGCAGTGCCTGCCAGTTCAGACGGGCATTATCCAGCGGCCCCAGACGGCGCAGTAGCCGTGCCAATAACCAGCGACTGCTGTAAAACAGTACGCCCAGTAACAGCAGCAAACCGCCACCCACACTGAATGTCAGTACCGGCTGCCGACTTTGCCACCACAGCCAGAACAACAGGGCCAGTAGCGCTCCCGCCAGCCAGAGACGTGTCGCTACCGTAGCCCCACGACTTTCATGCTTGAGTGCACGCAGCGGACTGGTGCGCAGCAGTAACCACCAGTCCGGCAAGACCAGAGCCACCAGCAGCAACACCGCTGTCAGCACACCATTACCAGCAGGAAGCCAGCTCAGTTCGGGCAGAGGGTCAGGCAACCAGTCGCGAAACAACTGCACCAGCCCTTGCTGTGCCAGCGCACCGGTGAGGACGCCCAGCCCAACAGCCACCAGACTAAGCAACCCCAGCCGCAACAGTAGCATCTGCCCCAACTGGCGGCGTGACAGCCCCAGACACCGCCACAGTGCCACCTCGTCCTGATGTCGCAGACTGTAGTGTCGCGCAGCCAGTGCCAGTGTCACCGCCGCCAGCAGGACAGAAAGGATGCTGCCTAACGCCAGGTACTGATTGACTCGCTGCAACGCACTGGCCAGCCGCGGGCTGTCACTGTCGGTCTCAAGAATGCGGGCCGCCGGGGCCAGCTGGGGAGTAACCCAGCGGGTAAAGACCTGTATGGCCGGTGCAGGCCCGTCCAGCAGATAACGATAGCGAATACGGCTGCCGGGCTGGATGACCTGTGATCTGGCCAGATCTGCGCTATTTACCAGCAGGCGCGGGTTGAGACTGAGGAAATCAGTAGAGGGGTCTGGCTCCTGCAACACCACGCCGGTTACTTTCAGATCGGCATAGCCCAGCTGTACCTGATCGCCCATTTTCACGGCAAGCATGCTCATCAGACGAGGCGCCAGCCAGGCCTCGCCCGGCAAGGGGCCCTGACTCAGCTCCTGTACCTGACCATCCGCCTGCTGCACACGGATTGTGCCCGTTAACGGATACCCCGCAGGTACTGCTTTCACGCCAGCCAGCTGAAAGCCCTGAGCACTGCTGGCCATGCTGACAAACTCGGCAACCGTCAGAGGTGGCTTGATGCCCAGCTGCTGAGCCTGCTGCCACCATTCCTCAGGCGCCTCCCGGCTGCTGCGAATCACCAGCGGTGCGCCCAGATAACGCTGCGACTGTGCCTGTAACCCGCGCTCCAGCCGATCAGCAAAAAAGCCTAGCAACGTCGTCGCAGCACAGGCTAACCAGATGGCCAGCACCAGCAGGCGTAGTTCATTGTCACGCCAGCCAAGCAGGGCATAACGCCAGCTGGCACGCCATGAGGGCTTACGAGCGGAGGTCAGTGCCAACCTGCTGACCGAATTATTGTATGACTGCTCAAGACTGGACACGGCCACCCTCCAGATAAACACGCTGCTGACAACGCTCTGCCAGTACCGCATCGTGGGTCACCAGAATCAGGGTAGTGCCCTCATGCTGGTTCAGCTCAAACAGCAGGTCCATGATCTGTTTGCCGGTGGCCTCATCAAGATTACCGGTAGGTTCATCAGCAAAGAGGATGCGCGGCTGATTGGCAAAGGCCCGCGCCAGCGCAACACGCTGCTGTTCCCCACCCGATAACTGGCGTGGAGTGTGATGCAAGCGGTGCGACAGCCCGACACGCTGCAACCATTGCTCGGCCCTTTGAGCGGCATCGGCAACGCCACAGAGCGCCAGTGGCAGACTGATGTTTTCCGCCGCCGTCAGATCAGGCAGCAGCTGAAAGGATTGAAATACAAAACCGATAGCGGCAGCGCGCAGTGCCGCCCGTTGATCCTCATCCATGGCACTAAGGCAGTGCTGTTCGATATAGACCTCACCACGGCTAGGTACATCCAGCCCCGCCAGCAGGCCCAGCAGGGTTGACTTACCTGCTCCGGAACGTCCCAATATGGCCAGACTCTGCCCGGCTCCCACACTCAGCGACACCTGATCAAGCAGGGTCAGGGTGCCACTTTGGGTATCGACATACTTACAGAGCTGCTCTGCACGAAGGAGAACGGAGATGGATTGCGCTGCTGTCATGACCTTCCTTAAACGAACACTGGTTTTGCTGTGGCTGGTGAGCGGCAGCGCCGCGGCAAATACCCTGCTGATACTGGGTGATAGCCTCAGTGCAGGGTATGGCATCAATCCCAACAAAGGCTGGGTAGCACTGGTTAGACAACAGCTGCAACCTCTGGGCTGGCAGGTGATCAACGCCAGTGTCAGTGGCGATACCAGTGCTGGCGGCCTGACACGCCTACCCTCATTGCTGCAACGGCATCAGCCACAGATAGTGCTGATCGAGCTGGGGGGTAATGATGGTCTGCGTGGCCTGCCACCACAAAGCCTGCAACAGAACCTGAGCCGGATGGCTGAACTCAGCCAGCATGCCGGAGCCCGGCCACTGCTGCTCGGCATGCGCCTGCCTCCCAATTATGGACCTGTTTACACTCAGGCTTTTGCACAAAGCTATCAAGATGTCAGTAACACTTTGAATATTCCGTTACTTCCGTTCTTTCTTGAGGATGTGGCACTGCATCCGGAGCTGATGCAAGCCGACAATATTCACCCCAATGAGCAGGGCCAGCCGTTGATGGCTGAGCGCGTCTGGCAGTGGCTGCAACCGCTGCTGAAAGCGACCAGCAGTCAGTAAAAACCCAGACACCATGCGGCTTTCATGCAAATGAGAAGTAGCTGAATTGCAACCAGAAAATTCAGACTTTTTCCTATAGGTTCCGCAGCCGCACAACAGTAATCTGGCGCCAATGGACAGGGTCAGAGACGACCCTCAAGGGAGGCAGGATGCCGATTTCACTGAGCGAAATCAGCAGGACGCCCATGGATGAGATGATGATGGCCTGACGACTTCAGGATGAACGAGTCAGGCCGGAATCACAGAAAAAGCTCCAGCAAATCATTAAGATAACGCTGCCCAAGGGCAGTGGGTCTGAATGCATCTTCGTTACGATTGAGTAGCCCCCGGTCCTGACCAAGCCTGACGGCATCGTCAATGCTGGCCTTGGTCAGTCCGGTGCGCTGCTCAAACCAGGCTGACGGCACACCGTCCACCAGTCGTAATGCATTCATCATGAACTCAAACGGCAGCTCATCTGCCTCCACCTGCTGCTCCCCCGCTACCAGCAACCGGCTACGATCCAGATAGTGCTGCGGCATACGCGTTTTCCAGCGACGCACAATCTGCCCTGTGGCCTGCCAGCTTACCTTACCGTGTGCACCTGCACCGACCCCCAGATAATCACCAAACTGCCAGTAATTAAGGTTGTGACGGGCACGTCGACCAGCTTGTGCGTAGGCTGAGGTTTCATACTGACCGTATCCTGCCACCTGCAGCAGCTCATGGCCCTCCTCCTGAATGGCCCACAACGCCTCATCCTCAGGCAGCTGTGGTGGGCGGCTGTAGTACTCGGTATTGGGTTCAATGGTCAGCTGATACCAGGAAATATGTGCAGGCTGCAGTGCGATGGCTTGCCGCAGATCCGCCAGACCCTGTTGCAGGGTCTGCTCCGGCAGACCGTGCATCAGATCCAGATTGAAGTTGTCGAAGCCCAGCTGATGCAGCTTTTCCACAGCAGCAATGGCATCGCGGCTACTGTGTATCCTTCCCAGTCGTTGCAGCTTGTCATCATCAAAACTCTGGATGCCAACCGACAGGCGATTGACACCGGCCTGACGGAAACCCGCAAAGCGCTCAGCCTCGAAGGTGCCGGGGTTGGCCTCCATGGTCACTTCACAGTCATCAGCCAGTGTCACTCTCCGGGCAATACCACACAGCAGCTGATCAATCGCCTGCTCACTGAACAGGCTGGGCGTACCACCGCCGATAAAGATACTGGTAATTTCTCGCCCCTGCGCCGCCACCTGCTCCTGCTCGAGGTCTTCCAGCAGACGCGCAACATAATCCTGCTCTGGCAGCTCGCCGCGCACGGCGTGAGAATTGAAGTCACAGTACGGGCATTTACGCACGCACCAGGGGATGTGGATGTACAGGCTGAGAGGAGGTAACTGCAACAAACTGGCGATCTCGAAAGCTAAGATCCTTGATATGACGGCAGCACCAGGACCATGCAACTGCCGCAGGTTTCACGCCGATGGAGAAACCCGATCCAATTCAGGGATTAAAACGCTGCATCAGTTGCTGCAGTGCTTTACCACGATGACTGAGGCGATTTTTCAGCTCTGCGCTCAGCTCGGCAGCGCTGCACTGCTGATCAGGTACCCAGAACAGCGGGTCGTAGCCAAAGCCACCTTCGCCGCGCGCCTCAAACAGCACCCGGCCTTCCCAGCTGCCCTGACAGATCAGCGGCGTGGGGTCCGTCTCATGTCGCATGAACACCAGCACACACTGGAAGCGGGCACTGCGTTCATCTTCCGGCGTATGCCGCAGGCGCTCAAGCAGCAGCTCACAGTTGTCATCATCACTGGCACCCACACCGGCAAAACGTGCTGAATAGATGCCAGGTGCCCCTTTGAGGGCATCCACTTCCAAACCCGAATCATCGGCCAGGGCCGGCAAACCGGTAAGACGTGCCGCATGGCGGGCTTTGAGAATGGCGTTCTCAACAAAGCTCAGACCCGTTTCATCGGCATCGGGCACACTGAATGCAGACTGGGGTATGACTTCAAAATCCAGGCCGCCAAGCAGCTCATTGAATTCATGCAATTTGCCCTTGTTGCCACTGGCCAGCACGATTTGTTTCATGGGAAAGTCCTCGAAGAATAGCCGCATCACCAAGCCGTTGCGGGCGCACATCAATCATGTCCGTGGCGGTAATGATAGCACGCTGTGCGCGACTGGCAGGCTACTTCAGGCCCCTGCGATGTCGACGGACAGAATACGGGGCAGGATCAGCGTCACTTCCAGCCCGCCCTCACGATGATTCCGCAGCATCAGATCACCGCCGTGAGCACGGGCCAGGCTGCGGGCAATACCCAGCCCCAAACCGCTGCCCCCCGTATGGCGATTGCGTGAAGGTTCCAGCCGGACATAGGGCTCAAAGACCAGATCCATCTGCTCTTCCGGGATCCCGGGGCCATGATCCCGGACCTGCACCAGCCACTGCAGGTCAGTACTGCACATGCTGATATCCGCGCTGCCACCATAGAACAGCGCGTTGTCGATCAGATTGGTCAGGCAGCGCTTGAGTGCCAGCGGTTTGGCTTGCAACGGCTCGAAGTCACCCAGCAGCCTTACTTCCCGCCCCTGCTGCTGCAAATCGGTCAGCAGCGAGTCGAGCAGATCTGGCACGTGCACTGTCTCGGTGTTCTCGTGAATGTCGGTATCCTTGACGTACTGCAAAGCGCCTTTAACCATCAGATCCAGCTCTTCCAGATCCTTGCTGAAGCGCTCACGCTGCAGATCATCGTCCAGCAGCTCTGCACGCAGGCGCAGGCGAGTAATAGGGGTTTTGAGATCATGGGAGATAGCGGAAAACAACCGCTCCCGTTCGGCCAGATAACGCCGGATACGTTCCTGCATGTGATTGAAGGCGCGCGCGGTGGCGATCACTTCAGACGGCCCCTGCTCCAGCAACGGCGGATGATCAATGTCGCGCCCGAAGTCTTCGGCTGCGCGGGCAATCTCTGCCAGTGGCCGGGTCATCCAGCGTATGCCCACCAGACTCATGGTAATCACCACAATCAGCATCAACGCCAGAAACACCAGCTTGTCAGCATCCAGCCAGCTTCCTTTCTGCAGAAAGCCCGGTACCGGCAACAGGGTGGCGATGTACAGCCAGGTGTCCTTCTCCAGTTGCATCTGCACCACCATCACCGGCGGCGATAGCGGATCCAGAAACAGCGACTGTGCCCAGCGCGGTGGCAAGTCCAGTGCAAGGGTTTCACTGTTGAGCACGCGTAACGTGGTCGGCTCGGAAAACTGCACCCAGACCCGCTCAACGTTCATTTCCTGCCGCATGATACCGGCGACATTATCCACCACCAGATGCTTTTCCTGAGAGTCGTCAATGTCCTGCACCGGAATGCGATGATCATTGATACTGACAAAAAAACGCGTGCCTCCCATCTTGCGCAGCTGATCCAGCACCAGATGGCGATATTCGATGGGCAGTGAAATAAAAAAGCGTGCCGTGGAGGCAATGCTGTAGGTGAGGTTGCGCGACACCCGGTCTACCAGCTCCAGATGGCTGGCACGCACCTGCGAGGTCCAGACGCCATAGCTGATCAACTGGGCCAGCAGCACGCCCCCCAGCATCAGCAAAACAAACCTGCCACGTAATGAACGCGGCAGTCGATAACGCCAGTTAGCCGACATTTTCCACGGGCACGGCGAGAATATAACCAGAGCCACGTACCGTTTTGATCAGCTGCGGGGTTTTGGCATCCTCCCCCAGACGGGCACGCAAGCGGCAAATGTGGACATCAATGGAACGGTCCAGTGGCGGTGCGTCGCGGCCACGGGACAGATCAAACAGGTCGTCTCGCGACAGGACCTGTTGCGGATGGTTGAGAAAAACGCTGAGCAGGGAAAAATCAGCCCCGCTCAGGCTCTCTCGCTCACCAGCCTGACCAATCAGCTCCCGTGTGGTGCGATCCAGACGCCAGGGGCCAAAACGCTGAAAACGCGCCTGACCACCAAAACTCTGGGTACGGCGCAAAATGGCCTTGATGCGCGCCAGTAACTCCCGCGGGTTGAAGGGTTTCGCCAGATAATCATCCGCTCCCAGCTCCAGCCCCAGAATACGGTCAGTATCATCGGCACTGGCAGTCAGCATAATGATAGGCACCTGCGACTGTTGGCGCAGGCGCTTGCACAGCGAAAAACCATCCTCCCCCGGCAGCATCAGATCGAGGATGACCAGATCCGGTGCCTGACGGGCAAAACTGTCGTCGAGATAGCTGCCATCAGCAGCGGTGTGGCACTCAAAGCCATGACGGCTGAGATAGTCTGAAATCAGCTGACGAATGTCTTCGTCATCATCCACGATCAAGATACGCTTTTGGGTTGTCATACGGCGCTATCAGGTCTCTTCTGCAATCAGGGGCAGGGATTGGGATAAAGCTCATGAATGGCTTCAAGCTCAGCCAGCAGGGTATCACTCAGGGTTACATCCAGACTGGCGACATTTTCCCGCAATTGTGCCATCTGTGTAGCACCAATGATATTGGAGGCTACAAAGGGGCGGGTATTGACGTAGGCCAGTGCCAGCTGTGCCGGGCTGAGACCATGAGCCTGTGCCAGCGCTACATAGGCTTCCGTTGCTTTCTCACCCTGCGCCTTGAAATAGCGCGAAAAGCGGCTGTAAAGCGACAGACGGGCCCCTGCAGGGCGCTCTCCATGCAGATACTTGCCGGTCAGCATACCGAATGCCAAGGGTGAGTAGGCCAGCAATTCTACCCCTTCCCGATGCGCCACCTCGGCCAGACCTACTTCAAAAGTGCGATTCAGCAGGTTATAGGGGTTCTGAATGGTCGCCACCCGGGGCAAGCCCAGCTTATCGGCCAGCTGCAGAAAGCGCATCACGCCCCAGGGCGTTTCATTGGATAAGCCGATATAACGCACCTTACCCGCCTTGACCAGTTCCCCCAGTGCCGAGAGCGTCTCCTCCATAGGCACATCATGCGGGTCTTCGCCATGCACGTAATTCAGACTGCCAAAGAAATTCGCACTACGCCCCGGCCAGTGGATCTGGTACAGGTCAACGTAGTCAGTCTGCAGGCGAGCCAGGCTGGTATCAATGGCGGAGAGGATGGAAGCCCGCGTCAGACGCATATCGGGGCGTATATGATCCACACCACGACTGCTGGGGCCCGCTACCTTGGTGGCAATAATCAGATCATCACGCTTGCCACGCTGTGCCAGCCAGCTACCAATGTAGGTTTCCGTCCTTCCCTGCGTTTCGGGACGGGGGGGGACCGGATACATCTCAGCCGCATCAATAAAATTGATACCCTGAGCCACGGCATAATCCAGCTGCTCATGAGCTTCGGCTTCCGTGTTCTGCTCGCCGTAAGTCATGGTACCGAGACATATCTTGCTGACCTTCAGGTCGGTATGGGGAATCTGATGGTAGATCACAACCACTCCTCGTTTTTCAGGTGCGATACAGCGAATGAGCCCAACTGAATAGTGCCGGTAGTCGCCACATACAATGCGATAGCCAGTTGACGAAGAAGCTACCAGTCAGCAGTCACAGGCAGGGAGTTCAGTATCATATAGCGTCAGAGGGAACGACTGAGGTGACATTAGCTTTGTCAGGCGATGTCATGAGGCCAGTAGTTCCAAGGCCTACCTTAATAAGGCAAAATGCGCTGAAATCCAAATCTGCAGGGATATCTGTGTCACAGCGCTCCCGTGCACACCCTGTCAATCAGCACTGCGACTCCGTCAGCCAGCTGTAGCCCACACTGTCGGCCTATTCAATGGACATAGAACTTCTTAAAACCTTTTTGGAGGTTTGTAAAACCCGCCACTTCGGCCGGGCTGCGGACAATCTGTTTCTCACCCAGTCGGCGGTCAGTGCACGCATCCGTCAACTGGAAACCTTGCTCAGCAGTGAACTGTTCAGCCGCCAGCGCAACAACATCCAGCTGACGGCAGCGGGCGAACGTCTGCTGCTGCACGCTGACAGCGTGCTTACGGCCTGGGAAAGAGCACGTCAGGACGTGGCCCTGCATAATCGCCATACTGTCAGCCTGACGCTGGCCAGCACCCCCGGCCTGTGGGACACCCTGCTGCAGACAGGGATCAACGCGATTCATCAGCGCCTGTCAGATCTGGTGCTGCGAGCCGATATTCACAGTGGTGACGTGCTGGTGCGTAAGCTGCTTGAACGAACCCTCGATATTGCTCTGCTTTATGACCCGCCCAAAGCACAGGAACTGGTATCCGTGCCACTGACCAGCCTGGAGCTGATGCTGGTTTCCAGCCAGCCAGACCAGACGCCTAGCCAGGCCCAGCAACACGGTTACATCATGGTTGACTGGGGTACAGCATTTCAGATCAGCCATGATCAGCACTTTAATTCCCCTACACCGCCATGGCTGCATACCAGCCATAGCCGGATGGCACTGGACCTGATTTTGTCGCAGGGTGGCTGCAGTTATCTGCCCCGTCGGCTGGTCAAACCCTGGCTGGCCGAGCAAAAACTTTTTGCAGTTGAAGGCAGTCCCCGTTTCAAACGGGACGTTTATGGTGTATATCATGCCAGCGCGGCGTATCAGGAACAGATCAGTGAAGTGATGGGAATCCTGCTGCAAAGCGCACGTCAGAGCGAGCAGAGCTAGGTGGAGGAAACGCACATCAACAAAAATTATTTATTGATAAAATAAAAAATTTTCGTTGTACTGCCCTCAA
The DNA here is from genome assembly GCF_003194385.1 of Pokkaliibacter plantistimulans. Taxonomy (GTDB): domain Bacteria; phylum Pseudomonadota; class Gammaproteobacteria; order Pseudomonadales; family Balneatricaceae; genus Pokkaliibacter; species Pokkaliibacter plantistimulans. The sequence goes on along the minus strand of NZ_LAPT01000002.1, from coordinate 63,951 downwards.
TCCATCTTGGACAATCGCCGCAAAATTACAGGGTGGCCTCAATGTCAAGAGGCTAAACAGTATTAGCACGCTGGTATTGCAAAGGTCCCATGAATAAAGATCGTCAATATTTTCTGAAAAAGTCCTTCTTTGATGACGAGCATTATCCATACGGGCTGGATAGCTCTGGTGATTTTTCCATCAAAGAAGCCAAACTCATCACTCAGTACGGTAATCTGGCGCGCGCTCTGATGGACGGCAAACTGTCGCCTGAGACCAGCGAAGATAAAGATCTGCTGGCCATCTGCCGTAACGAGAAAGTGCCCTCTACCGATCTGGAAAAGGCTTGGGCCAAGTACCTGACCAAGATCAATGATGACGGTTACATTGCCTCAATGAGCCTGTCGACCGTGCGTGATGGCGAAGAGACCGACTTCTCTGAAGGCGGTAGCGATTACGACGACGATTGATCGCTGACATCGCGAATCAGATATGACAACGCCCGCACATGCGGGCGTTGTTGTTTTGGCAGGAACGCACCTGCCTGCAGCAGGTGAGCGTCTGTAGCTTAAAGCGCTGGCAAGACGCGGAAGATCATCGACTTGAGATAGTCCGTCTCGCTGATCATAGCGTGTATCGGGTGATCGGCACCCTGCCCACCCTGTTCCAGCAAAGTCACATGACGCTCCAGCGTACGGCCACAGGTTCTGACTACATCCAGCAAACGCTCACGCTGCAGGTGCATTGAGCAGGATGCCGACACCAGCAGGCCATCCTTTTCCAGCAGACGCATGGCAAGCTGATTGGCACGCAGATACGCCTGCTCACCTTTAGCCACGTCCTTGCGACGCTGAATAAAGGCAGGTGGATCCAAAATGACCATATCGAAGCGCTGTTTCTCAGCCACCATGGCCTTCAGCGCATCAAACGCATCGGACTTGAGGGCACTGACTTTATCTTCCACGCCGTTACGACGGGCGTTGGCATTGATCTGATCAATGGCAAACTGCGATACGTCGATACAGGTCACCGACTCTGCACCGGCAGCAGCAGCCTGCACCCCCCAACCACCGACATAGCTGAAGACATCCAGCACCCGCAGACCCTTGGCATAGTGTTGTACCCGCGCGCGGTTCATGCGGTGGTCATAGAACCAGCCGGTTTTTTGCCCTTCACGCACCGGTGCCGCAAACTCGACGCCATTTTCACGCAGTATCACTTCGTCAGGCACACTGCCCCAGGCTTCGCTGACGTATTCATCCAGGCCTTCTACTGCACGCATCTTGCCATCGTTCTTGAACAGGATGCCGGCAGGCTTCAGCACCTGACACAGAGCCGCCACGATCTCATCCTTGACCAGCTCCATACCCGCGGTGGAAATCTGCACCACCAGATAATCGCCAAAGCGATCCACCACCAGCCCTGACAGTCCATCAGCCTCACCGAAGACCAGACGATAGTAGGGTTCAGAAAAAGCACGCTGACGCAGTGACAACGCCTGATTCAACCGGTGTACCAGCAGTGACTTGTTCAGCTGCAGGGACACATCACGGCTGACCAGACGGGCACAGATCAGGGTATTGGGGTTGACGTAGGCGATGCCCAGCGGCTTACCTACTGCACTCTCAACCACGACCTGTTCACCAGGCTGAAAACCTTTCAGTGGCGTGACAGCAATATCGACTTCATTGCTGTAAATCCACAAATGACCACCACGCAAGCGCCGATCGGCTTTGGCTTGCAAACGCAGAACGGGCAGGTTCATAACTGACCTCTTACTACCGAACCAAAAGGCAGCATTATAGCGAGAAACCCTGACGGTATTGGTATAAATCCTGTGAGATAAAATCGGTATGGCACTGAGGCTCAGCTCAGTAAAGATTGATCTGGATCCAGCGGGCGACATCGAAAATGACATTTTAGTCACCCTTGCTCTTAAGAGACTATCGCCATCTGGGCTATACTTGTCGCGCTGTAGTTCAGGAAGCCACTACCATGTCCGATGCATCCAACGCCCTGTCAGAAAGCGATATCGCGAAGACCCTGCAAGGCATCTCCATTCCACCCCAGCCCCAGGTATTAGTGGATCTCCATCTGGAGTGCGCCCAGCCCGAACCCCGGGTGGGAGAGATCATCGACATCATAAGTACCGATGTCGGCCTTTCCGCTGCGGTATTGAAGACCGTCAACTCCCCCTTCTTTGGCCTGCGCCGCAAAGTATCAACGGTACAACATGCCGTTGCCATGCTCGGTCTGCAGAATGCCATTAACGTCGCCAATGCCCTGGCTCTGCGCGAAACCATGCGCAGTGATGACAATCCGGCCTTACAGCGCTTCTGGGATACCGCGCAGGACATCGCTCTGGCCTGTATCACGCTGGCGCGTGAACTGAACTTTTCCACCCCCGAAGAAGCCTACACCCTGGGCCTGTTCCACAATGTGGGCGTGCCGCTGATGCTGATGCGCTTCAAGGACTATCGTGCGGTGATGTCAGTCGGCTACAAGAAAGGCGCAGTGACACGGGTGGAAGACCAGTTTCTCAAAACCAACCACGCAACGGTTGGCTACTACATGGCCAGAGTCTGGCACCTGCCGGATGATCTGGCCGAAACCATCCTGCAGCATCATGATCTGGCAGAAATCTTTGAGGGGCCGGCCAACAACAGCAAACGTCGTACCCTCATAGCCATTCTCAAGGTAGCCGAACATGTCTGCGGGCTCTATCGCATTCTTGGCAATCAACCGGTCGATAACGAGTGGCTGCAGTATCGCGATGCGATTCTGGAGCAGCTGCATATTGATGAAGACGAGCTGGCCAATCTGACCGAACGCCTTAATGACATGGGCCTGCGTAGCGACAACTATCAGTGGTAACCACGGCGTACCGTGGCAGATAGCAGAACCTGAAAACGACCAGAGCCGGGAATACCGGCTCTGGATAGGCTAGACAGTCTGGACAAATACCCGAAACAGAGGTTATTCCTCTTCCTCACACAGCTCTGCGTAAGCTTCGGCATCCATCAGGTCTTCCAACTCATCAGGATCAGTCGGGCGCAGACGGAAGATCCAGCCTGCACCGTAAGGATCCTGATTGACCAGCTCCGGCGCATCTGCCAGCGCGGTATTTACTTCCACCACGTCACCAGACAGGGGGGAATAAATATCTGAAGCTGCCTTTACTGACTCCACAACACCTGCCTCTTCGCCACTGGCCAGAGAGGTCTCTTCTTCGGGTACTTCTACATACACGACATCACCCAACAACTCCTGGGCATGATCGGTAATACCGATGGTGACGGTGCCATCATCTTCGGTACGAATCCACTCGTGGGTACTGACATATTTGAGCTCGCTGGGAATCTGGCTCATTTCAACTTTTCCTCTTCAAACCACTTCAGATTGCCGGCACGCCCATGGCCCGTGCGGCCAGCTGGCGTTTCAGCAAAGGTAGACCATCTACCCAGGAAAGACCAAGATTGCGCATCAGGGTCAAACCGGGATCCTTATTACCAAATAACGCTTTGAAACCGCTCATGCCCGCCATGATCATCCAGTTATCCCCCTTGCGAGCACGCTGATAGGCCTTGAGCCAACGCTCTGCCGCCGGAGACTGGCCACGCTGACGCGCCTGCGCGAGTTGCTGCAATAATGCTGCCACGTCCTTGAAGCCCAGATTGACACCCTGCCCAGCCAGCGGATGAATAGTGTGAGCGGCATCGCCCACCACCACCACACCGTCACTGTAATACTGCCAGGCATGACGCATCTTCAGCACAAAACTGCTGCGTTCGCTGACCGCCTCGATACGGCCGAGACGATGTTCGCTGGCTTCGGTCAGGGCAGCACAAAATCCGTCGTCATCCAGCTTAAGCAGGGCTCTGGCATGGTCCGCTTCCGTGGACCAGACAATCGAGCAGCGCTGCGGGTGATCCAATGGCAGTAACGCCAGCGGACCATCAGGCATAAAACGTTGCCATGCCGTCTGCTGGTGCGGCAGGGCTGTGGCAACGGTGGCGACGATAGCATGATGGCCGTAATCTCGCTCACACTGGGTCAGGCCCGCCAGTTGCCGGATGCGGGACTGAGCCCCATCAGCACCGATGACCAGCTTACCGGTCAGCTGCTCACCATCATCCAGTGTCACCACGCGCTGACCATCACGCAGCAACGACAGTGCCCGCACGCGCCGCTGCGCAAAACAGACAACCTCGCTGCGTGCAACCGCTTCATGCAGTGCCGCGAGGGTGACGCGGTTCTCAACAATATGTCCCAGTTCAGCCCAGTGCATTTCGGCTGCAGAAAAACGGATATGCCCGACTCCCGCAGCATCCCATACCTGCATATGCTGATAGGGGCTGACCCTTTGAGCCTGCATCAGTGGCCAGACACCGAGAGTGACCAGCAACTGCCGACTGGCTTCGGTCAGCGCACTGACGCGCAGATCATAGTCACCCACTCCTTGCCCCTGCTCGACCGCAAGGCTGAGTGGCATGGGCATAACGTCCACCAGCGCCACATGCCAGCCCTGACGACTAGCCCCTACGGCCAGAGCAGCACCGACCATGCCAGCACCGGCGATAATCAGATCAAAATGCTGAGTTGAAGCAGACATCGGAAACTCCATCAGGCGCCATGCAGACGCGCCCGCGTGCCGTCCAGTCCCATGGCAGCGCGTGCCAGACGATGACGTGCAGGGGCAAACATGTTCAGGCCCACCAATCCCAGATCACGCACCAGTTGCACTGGGAAGCGGGGTTCAGCAAAAACCTTCATAACTTTGTCGCTGAAAGCGATGGTGCGCATCTGATCCTGACGACGTTGCTCGACAAATGCATTGAGATGAGTCAGCTGCCCCAGATCTTCGCCCTGCTGATGCAGCCGTCCAAGGCGCTCGGCCAGATCAGCCACACCACGCAAGGCCAGGTTGTAGCCCTGCCCGGCAATCGGGTGCAGGGCGTGCGCTGCATTGCCCAGCACCACCAGACGACTACGGACCTGTTCCCGCGCCTGCTTCAGCGCCAGAGGATAACAATAACGCTCACCGATGCGACTGAAACGCCCGAGGCGGTAGCCGAAGACCTGCTGAACCTCTTTGAGGAGGGTCGCATCATCCCAGTCCATGCGTTCACCGATCAGCTCATCCGGCGTGGTCCACACCAGCGCGCAGCGATGACTGCCGTCATCACTGTCAGTCAGCGGCAGCAGAGCAAGGGGGCCTTCAGCGGTGAATCGTTCAAAGGCGACCCCAGCATGAGCCTTGCCCGGTGTCAGGGTGCTGACCAAAGCAAACTGATTGTAGGGGGCTTCCTGATAATCAAGACTCAGCTGCTCGCTGAGGCTGGAACGCCCGCCCTCGGCCAGTACCACCAGAGCCGCACTCAATTGCTGTTGCTGTTGCTGATCCTGATGGTGAATAGTCACCTGTGCCCGTTCAGCAGCCATAGTGATGGCGGTCACTTCCGCCGGGCACAGCCAGCTGATCGCCTCACCACCCTGTTGCTGCAGATGGCTGAGCAGCACGCGGCCAATCCAGTGGTTCTCCACGACATAGCCCAGAGCCGCCACACCCTCTTCGGCAGCATGCAATCGGGTGGTACCGAAATGACCGCGGTCGGACACATGAATATGTTCAATGGCACAGACACGTTCGCTCAATGCCTGCCATACCCCCATTTCCTCATAGATCAGCCGGGTACCATAAGACAACGCTGTACCGCGCGCATCATAGCTTGGCTGATAAGGCTCGCTGGCAAGAGAGGGTAAGGGAACGGCCTCCACCACAGCAATACGCATGCCATGGCGTTTGGCCATGGGCAGCAGAGCACAGGCCAGACTGGCTCCCACCAGACCACCGCCGACGATAATCACATCGAAATGCTGTACTTCACTGTTCATACTGCCTGCCATCAGCCCCGCGCCTCTGCCATCAGTGCCTCGATCTCAGAGACTGTCTTGGGGGCCAGTGCCGTCAGGACTTCAGGCTCCGCATCCGTGACCAGCACATTGTCTTCTATACGGATGCCGATACCACGCCAGCGCTCTTCAACCCTGGTATTCGCCGGATTGATGTAGATCCCGGGCTCAATGGTCGTCACCATGCCGGGCTGCAGGGCTCGCCATTGCCCCTGCTGGCGATAACTGCCGACGTCATGAACATCCATCCCCAGCCAGTGGCCAATACGATGCATGTAGAAATCCCGATAAGCTCCCTGCTCAATCAGGCCATCGACACTGCCTTGCAGTATCCCCAGATCGACCAGACCCTGCGTAAGAATGTTTACCGATACGTCGTGCAACTGATCAAAGCCCACACCGCTGCGGGAGCGTTCAATACAGGCCAGCTCCGCTGCCAGCACGATGTCATAGACAGCGCGTTGTTCAGCTGAAAAGCGGCCATTGACCGGGAAGGTACGCGTCACATCACCCGCGTAGTAGTCAAGTTCACACCCCGCGTCGATCAGCACCAGATCACCGTCTCGCAGACGCTGATCATTATTGATGTAATGCAGCACACAGGCATTGGCACCACCACCGACAATACTGCCGTAGGCGGGCCAGCGACTGCCGTGACGAGAAAATTCGTGCAGAATTTCCCCTTCCAGCTGGTATTCCCACATCCCCGGCTGACACACCGTCATGGCACGGCGATGGCCAAGCGTGGTAATGCGCCCGGCTTCACGCATCTGCTGCTGTTCAGCGGGGGTTTTAAATAAGCGCATCTCATGCAGCACATCATCCAGTTGCCGCACCTGTGCTGGCGCCTGAACACCGCTGCGGGCCTGACGTCGGGTGCTCGCCAACCATTGCCCGATGCGTTGCACCACAGGGTCGCGACTGTCAAAGCTATAGAACAGCTGTTGTCTTCCGGCCAGCAGCTGCGGCAGCTGCTGGTCCAGCTCTTCGACGTTGAAGGCCTGATCGGCACCGTACCGGGCCATACAACCCTCAGGGCCGGCTCGATAGCCTTCCCAGATCTCCATGGCCTGATCACGAGGCTGGCAGAACATCACCACCTCACCTTCACCGCGACCCGGCACAAGCACCAGCCAGGCGGATGGCTCAGCAAATCCGGTCAGATAATAAAAATCGCTGTCCTGACGAAAATAGTATTCAACGTCGCGGTTACGCGGGCTCAGCTCGGCGCCAGCCACAATGGCGACGCTACCTTCGGGCAGCGTGTCGAGCAGGCGACGACGGCGACTGGCGTATTCGGCAAGGGGAAGTGTCTGCATAGATGGTCCCTGATGCGGCCAGCAGCCATCAGGCTGCCAGCGAATGATCCACTCAGTGCAAGGTGCGGTTGGGGTTGACCGGTTGTTCCTGCTGGTTACAGGCAGTAAATAGCATGATGGCCACCACCCGCACGTACTCCAGCAATTCCATCAGGTCAGCCTCGTCGGACTCCTGTTCCTCCAGGGCCATATCGCTCAACTGGGTGAAACGACTGAGATCCTGAATCGACTCACGCGCATCCTCATCCAGATTTTCATCCACCTGGCCACCACCCATGCCATAGCCGTGCAGAAAACCATAGCACCAGCTGCCAAGGGCCTGTGATCGCTGCGCAACGGCATAGTCGTCATCAGGCACGATCAGGGTGAACTCGAACACGCCTTCCTCCAGCTGACGCAGGGTGACATCGTACAGCTGGGCCAGAGCCGTTTTCGCCTGCGCAGACTCGGGGACATCAATATCCAGCAACTGAGCAGACTGCTTGAGCCAGTCATCAGTACTCCAGCGTCGCCCGGCTGTCAGGAAACCACAGAGAGTGCCATGCAACTCAGAAGGAGAGCCCAGAGCGCCAATCTGAATAAACAGATTGCTCAAGGAGTCAAAATCAGGTAACGCGGTAGACGAGGACATGAATACGCTCTGCCTGGACGGTGCATGGAGTCCCGCCAACGGGGACAACAAAGACTTATGCAAATTTGATACAGGTCCACTATCATACTACTGCCGATCCAGAGTGGAAAACCTGTGTGGCACGCTTCGGATCAAGGTCAATGGAAAGACCTCGTAACCAAATAGCGCCCCTCCCGCACTAACACTGAGTTACACTGCTTTACCTGCAGAACACCGGCTGGGCTATCGGCACTATAATTCTTAGGCGCAGCTTCATTTGCGCCATGCTGGCCACGACAATTCAGATATCTTGTCTGGGTGAAAGAAGTCAGCAGATAACACAATCACTCCGCAAGCCATCGAAAAGGTTTGGAGCTTCTAGGTATGAGTCGTCAAACTGCCACTACTGTGGCAATTACCATTCTGGACAAGGAATTCCTGATTAACTGCCCAGAGGAAAGCAAGGACGAGTTGCTGCTATCGGCCAAACTGCTCGATCAGCGCATGCGTCAGGTACGGCAGAGCGGCAAGGTGCATGGCATGGAGCGCATCGCCATCATGACGGCACTGAATCTGTCTTACGAACTGCTGGGCATGCAACGCGCCAACGAGCAGGCTGATCGTCAGGCCCGCGCTCTGGCTGAGCGGGTTGATCAGGTATTGAACCCAACCCCGGCAGATGCTGAGGAAGGCAAGGAATAATAAATTTCAAGTCCTGACATCCCCATGCAAGTGTGTATAATCGCACCCAGCTCCCTGGGGTGTTCGATACATCTGCTAGATCCCTCGAGCCGATAATCACTTTATCAAGGGAATGTCTCGTGGTTTTCTTTGTGCATGTCCGCTTGACGGAAAGCCTTCTGAAAACTCAGGCGTTCCCACTCTGAACCTTTGGTTCAGGGTACAGGCGGATAACGGCATCATCGGGGAGTCCTTTTCTCCTTTCCTGGCGAAGTAGCTGATTTGGTTAGCTACATGGCTCATCACACAGTTCTACAGTCAACTTTTGTTGTAACGACTAGCAAACTCATCGCACGTTGCCGCCAATTACGAATCTGTCGCCAGCAGGCATGACCACCAGCGCAACTGCCGCTAGTATTGGCTCTCACCTCTTCAGCACTTCCCAACCACCGAATGGCGCACAGTGTGATGAACTCAACAGTTGCCAGTCTACCTACCCACTCTGCAGCTGCATCTGTCGATGATCTGCAACTACTGGAGCAACAGAAGCAGCAGTTGCGTCGGCAGATGCGTCACCTGCGCCGCAGCCTGTCAGCTCAGCAACAACGGCATGCTGCCAGGTCGCTGGTACGCCGCATGGCCGCTCATCCCGCCTTTATCAGCAGCAAGCATCTGGCACTGTATCTGAGTAATGATGGTGAAATTGATCCGCGCCCGCTGATCCACAAAGCCTGGTCAATGCACAAGCACGTCTATTTGCCGGTACTGCACCCACTGAATGACCATCGTATGCTGTTCCAGCACTACACCGCGGACACACCGATGGTGCGCAATCGCTTTGGTATTGAAGAGCCACGCTTTGATGTGTCAGCCCAGCGCCCGGCCTGGACTCTGGATCTGATCTGCATGCCACTGGTGGCGTTTGATGCAGGTGGAAATCGGCTGGGAATGGGAGGTGGCTTCTATGATCGGGCGTTTGCCTTCCTGCACCGCGGCTATCTGTCAACACGCATGATAGGACTGGCACATCAGGGGCAAGAAGTACCGCAACTGCCGGTCGCCAGCTGGGACATTCCATTACAGGGAATCATGACGGACGGTGGCTGGTGTCCCGCATCAGGCACTGGGGACACCGCTGACACACAAACAGCACCGTCAGGGATGTCTAACGGCATAAAGCAGAAGAGCTGAACCAACGGTCCTTAACCGACTGACCCCAGCAACGACTGGATCAGGGCAAACAACTGCACATCACTTTGCGAGTAACCGGTGATGCAGAAACCGACAACAAATACGAGAAACAACAGGGTCAGCATATCGGGCCGACTATTCATGGCGTAACCTTTCCTCTTAACTCAAAAACCGACGCCAGCCACACTGGATTTATCCCCGCAAGCAACGGGAAACCACGTAAAAATGTGCGCTAAAAATTAACACTTTCTGTCCGCTTGAAAAGGTAAGATTTGTAATTTTTTTTTGCAACTAAGGTCGTAGTAAAGACGGTGTAAATTGCGACTTTTCACGCCGCAAAAAGTGCGCCCTGGAGAGGTATAACCATGACATTCTGGCTATTGAAAAGTGAGCCTGACACCTTCGGCATTGAACATCTTGAAAGGCAACCAGATCAGCGCAGTGGCTGGGATGGCGTGCGAAACTACCAGGCCCGCAACTTCCTGCGCGATCAGATCAAACTGGGCGACCTGGCCTTTTTCTACCACTCCAGCTGCCCACAGCCAGGCATTGTCGGCATCGTTGAGATTGTGCGCGAGGGTTACCCTGATCCCAGCGCGTTTGACCCGACATCAAAATATTTTGATGCCAAGTCTGAACCCGGCAAAGTTCGCTGGTATCAGGTCGATGTCCAGCTTCGTGAAAAGTTCACTGACGTCATCCCCCTGCAGGCGCTGAAGCTGGACAGCCAGCTGGCCAGTATGCCGCTGATCAATCGCAGCCGCCTGTCAGTACAGCCCGTCAGTGAAGAGCACTGGCGGCATATCCTGAGTCACTATTCTCACTGACGCTGAAAAGCTCTGGACTGGTCCTCAGCCCGTGCCGAGACTCAGCCCAAGCAGCGGATAGAGCATCAGGGTGATCGGCAGGGTTGCCATCGCCAGCAAGGTCTGCGCGGTAATGATCCCCGCCATCAGGGGGGCATCGCCGCCCATCTGCCGCGCCAGAATATAGGACGAAGAGGCCGTCGGCAGCGCAGCAAACAGAATCAGCACCTGCGTCACCAGCGGCTCCGCCCCCCATATTCGGGCCAGCATCAGAGCGACCAGTGGCAACGCCAGGAATTTCGCCACACAGGCCCATCCCAGCGGTGCGATAGCACCACGCAATGCGCGCAGATTCAGTGCAAAGCCCACCGCCAGCAGACCCACAGGTAAGGCCGCCTGGCTGAGAATGCCCAAGGCCGGTTTGCTCCAGAACGGTAAACCAATTCCACTGACATTCAGCAGCACACCCATCACGCAACCAAGGATCAGTGGATTTCTAGCGATCTGCATCGCTGTTGCGCCCCAGCTGACCTTTTCCCCCTGCCCGCCATAAAAGGCAAAGATCAGCACACACAGCACGTTGATCAGCGGGATCATGATGGCAATGGTGACCGCCGCCACAACTATGCCCTGATCACCGTACAACTGATTGACTGCCGCCAGCCCGACATAAGTATTGAAACGGATACCCCCCTGATAGAAGGAGGTAAAGGCGGCAGGCGTCGCCGAAACCCAGTGCCGTACGGCCACCAGCATGACCGTCGCCACCAGCAGCATGGCTACCACCAGCAGCACGATGTCACTCACCGCCACCCCGGCAAAGTGTGCCGGGGCCAGATTGTGAATCAGCAGTGCCGGAAACAGCAGGTAATAGGTAAAGCGCTCTGCCAGTGGCCAGAAGCCATCTCCGGGAAATTGCCAGCGCTGCAGGGCATAGCCAAGCAACACCAGTAGAAAGATCGGACCGAGGGCATCAAGAGTGGCAGTCATGGCGATAACATCGATAGAGTGAAGGACCACCGTGTTTATAGCAGAGCGCCCTGGGACAGCCCAGAACTCCGTCGTCACAAATGGCTATTGCCTGGGGTGATAGCGGCTGAAACACGGCACTTGCGCAGTAATGCCTGAACACGTCACGACCAGAGTCACTCTGCTGCCGACAGCGACAGGAAAATTCCCGTATCATGACAGACTCCACACTTTGATAGCGCGTCGCCCATGCAGCTCACACCTCCTCATCACAGCCTGCGCAATCCCGTTCCCTGGCTGATCGGTGGACTGCTCCTGCTGCTTGGTATTGCCCTGATCGCCATCACGGCACTGTGGAGTTACCGCTCGACCCTGGAAAGCCTCGAAGCTCAGGGTGAAAACATGATGGACCGCTTCTCCACCGGTCTGGAGCGTGAGCTGTCGAAGTACGAATATCTGCCAGAACTGCTGTCGACCCACCCGGAACTGATTCGTCTGGCGCAGCACCCTGATGATGCGGGCCTGCAGCTGCGTATCAATCAGCAGCTGCATCGCTCCAATGCCGTCGCTGGCGCCTCGGTGATGTACCTGATGAGCACCGATGGCCAGACCATTGCCTCCAGCAACTGGCAGGACGACGACTCCTTCGTGGGCAAGAACTTTAACTATCGCCCTTACTTTACTCAGGCCATGCAGGGACAGACCGGACGCTACTTTGCCCTGGGCACCACGTCCAATATCCGCGGTTACTTCTTTGCCTACCCGCTGCGCGCCAATGATCGCATCATCGGTGTGCTGGTAGTCAAAGTGGCCGTCAACCGTCTGGAGTCGCTGTGGAAGAATGATCACTCCACCACCATCGTCACCGACAAAGACGGCGTCATCTTTATCAGCACCCGCGCCAACTGGCAGCTGAAGACCCTGACACCACTGACGCCTGCGGCGCAGCAACGCATTGTCGAAAGCCAGCGCTATGGCCCGCGCGAGCTGACCTCGCTGTCCATCGTTGAGAAACGCCAGCTCAGCGCCAGCTCATCGCTGGTAACCATTCTTGATTCAGCGGGCAACGGCAGGCCGCAAAGCAGCCTGGCCGAAGACATTCATACCGTAGCCTACCTGCAGCAACAGCGGCCCATTCCCAACTATGATTTCACCCTGCGCACCTTTACCCGCCTGAGCAGCCTCTACAGCCAGGTGCTCAACCATGTGGTACTGGTCACGACCCTCTATGTCATTCTGGTGATGATCGGCGTTTTTATCCGCCTGCGCCGGCGTATCCGTTCAGAACGTGAAGCCTTCCACCACCAGTCCAGCCAGACCCGCGCCCTCAACAAGGCACGTATTCAGGCCATCATCGACAACACTCACGCAGGCCTTGTCACGCTGGATACCGATGGTCGTATCGAGTCCTTCAACCCCATGGCAGAAGCCCTGTTCGGCTATGACTGGCAACACATCAAGGGCCACTTTATCAGCGAGCTGTTTGCTGAGGCCAACCGCAGCCAGTGCTGGCAGCGGATCGAAACCCTGAAACAGACACCTCACGACGCACCCGCTGCAGAGCTGCTGCTGGAAGCCCGGGGGCTGCGTGCTGACCGCAGCGAATTCCCCATCGAATGGGTAATAGGTGATATGCACCTGCAGGATGAACGCAAGTTTCTTATCACTATCCACGACATTACCGAGCGCAAACGCTATGAACAGGCACTGCATCACGCCCGTGATGAGCTGGAGCAGCGCGTGGAGGAACGCACCACTGACCTCAGCCTGACCAATGCCCGGCTGCTGCAGGAAATCGATGAGCATCGCCAGACCCAGAACGAGCTGATCCAGACAGCCAAACTGGCCCTGTTAGGGCAGATGTCCGCCAGCATCAACCATGAGCTGAACCAGCCACTGGCGGCCATTCGCAGCTTCAGCGAGAACGCCCGGCACTTTGTCGAACGGCAGGAATACGAGCGGGCGCACAGCAATCTGGCCACCATCATCCAGCTGACGGAGCGTATGGCCAGGATGATTGCCCAGTTCAAGGTCTTTGCCCGCAAATCCAGCGGCCAGCCCGAGCCGCTGCAGTGGAAGACCGTGCTGGATGGAGCACTGGCCATGCTGCACAGCCAGCTGGAGAAGTATCACACCACCATCAATATTGAACCGGCCAGCCCCTATGCCTGGGTACAGGGCGACATGCTGCAGCTGGAACAGGTACTGATCAATATCCTCACCAATGCCCTGCAGGCCATGCATGAAAGTGGCCATACCGCGGCGGCTCCGTCAGGCGCCAATCGTATCGATATCTATCTGGAAACCTCCCTCCCGGGCCGGGTAACGCTGTGCGTTCGCGATCATGGCCCGGGCATCCCGGACACCCATCTGCCCCGGGTGTTTGAGCCATTTTTCACTTCCAAGCCCATCGGCCAGGGGCTCGGCATCGGCCTGTCGATCTCCCATCGCATCGTCGACAACCTGCACGGTGAGCTGAGTGCGGAGAACCATCCCGAGGGGGGGGCGCTGTTTCGTATCAGCCTGCCGGCGGCTCACCCTGTGCAGCGCACTAGTCCCATGATAGGGTAGCGCCCATTCCATTGCGCTCCGCTACTTCAGGCACCTTGTCAGGATCAGGATACCCATGAGCACAGCCAACACCGTGCCCTCTTTACGCCAGGCCATGCTCTGGCCGTTACTGCTGATGGTCTATACTCTGCTCTGCGGCACGCTGCTGACAGGGCAGGCCCATGCGGATCCCGACAACTACGACCCGGGCAAACTGGCGCAGCGCAAGCTCGATGCGCTGGACGCCAACGATACCAGCACCGATACCAAGCAGCTGCGTGACCTCTACAATCAGGCCATCCAGCTCAGTCAGGATCGTCAGGAGTATATCGATCAGGCTAACGGCTATGACCAGCTGCTGAAAAACTTTGCCCAGCAGACCCGCGAGCTGCAGAGCCAGATCGACAACTTCAAGAGCACTCCGGCTCCCTACGAATACGACAAGAATCAGAGCCAGCTGGAGCAGGAACTGTCGATTCGCAATGCCGACCTTTACAACCTGCAGAACAGCCTGACCACCGCGCGCAATGCGGTCAGTGCTCTCACCAGCCGCAGTGTGACCGCCCGTGAAGAGCTGAATCAGCGCAAGGCGGAAATGGATCAGGTCAACGAGCAGATCACCCAGGCCAACCGCGCTGGCGCCGCCGATGTGCTCAGCGAGGCGACCATGATCATGCTGTCGGCCAAGCGTAACGCCCTCACGGCTGAGCTGCGCATGCTGGAACTGGAGCTGCTGAGCGTGCCCAACCGCGCCACGCTGGCGGAGCAGAAGCGCCAGCTGCTGGAGCTGCAGACCAAGGACATGAGTATCCAGGTCGATACCCTGCAACAGCAGATCAGCCTGCTGCGTCGTCAGGACACCGAAAAGACCGTTGAAGCCAACCGCAAACTGACTGATCAGGCCAGCGACAGCCCGCCGCTGATCAAGAAGCAGCTGGAGCTGAACCAGCAGCTGAGCGATGAGCTCAGCACCATGACCACCAACATCGAAAACGCGCAAAAACAGGCAGATCAGATTGATGGCCAGTCGCGCATGCTGACCCAGCGCTATCAGGATCTGAAAAAGCAGCTGGACCTGCTCAAGGTCAGCGTTGCCTTCGGCGAGACGCTGCGCAGCGAACTGCGCGACTTGCCCCCTGCCCTGCCCGCCAAGCAGCTGAGTGATCAGCTGGATCAGCTGCAGCTGAAGATTTACGACTACGACCAGCAGCTCAATCAGCTCGATAACCGTGAAGTGTTGCTGGAGCAGTATCAGGATGATCCCGAATTCCAGAACCTCAGCGAAGCCGATCGCAAGACCTTCACCGAGCTGCTGGATGTGCGCAAGGAAATTCTCAGCAAGCTGTCCTCCAGCGCCAGCAGCTATGTCAGTGTTCTGGCGCAGGTAGACCTGTCCAACAACCAGTTGCAGCAACAGCTGCAGCAGTTCCGCAGCCTGATCGATGAACACCTGCTATGGGTGCCTTCGGCCCGCCCGGTCAACTTCAGCTGGGTGATGGACTGTCTGGTGGCGGTCAGCGCGCTGTTGATGCCCCATTACTGGAAGAGCGTGGTCAGCTCCATCACCCCCGATACCCTTAGCACCACAGCCGCGCTGTTCATGATTTTGCTGATGCTGTCTCTGCGGCGGGTGGCCGCCAACCGCTGTGACGAAGTGGCGGCAGAGATTCAGGGCAAGCTGGGCAAGGTGACGCAGGACGGTTTCCTGCTGACCCTGCGTCTGATTCTGGTATGTGCGTTCTATACCCTGCCCTGGAGTGTGATTCAGCTGACGCTGGCCTGGTATCTGCACCAGATCAGCGACAGCAATCTGTCCTATGCGCTGCAGCAGGCGCTGATTGTTCTGTCGATGCTGACGGGTCTGCATCTGCTGATGCGCAAGTTCAATCGCCCCAACAACCTGTTCATCGCCCACTTTAACTGGCCCGAGGTGCAGGTCACTCTGATCCGCCGGGTATCGCGCCGGTTGTTTCCGGTGGCCCTGCCATCGATCTTTATCATTGCCCTGACAGAAAACAATCTCGGTGATGACCTGCGCAACACCCTGGGGCGGATGGCCTTCATCATCCTCACCATCGGGCTGGCACTCTATTACTGGCGCGTATTCAAAGACCGCAAGGTGTGGGTCGGACAGAATCCTACGGCCTCCCAGCGACGTCTGTTTCTTGCCGTGCACTGGTTCTTCCCCCTGAGCCAGCTGGTGCTGCTGGGTCTGACCCTGCAGGGCTACTACTTCAGCGCCATGCTGATGAACA
Organism: Pokkaliibacter plantistimulans; assembly: GCF_003194385.1. Classification (GTDB taxonomy): domain Bacteria; phylum Pseudomonadota; class Gammaproteobacteria; order Pseudomonadales; family Balneatricaceae; genus Pokkaliibacter; species Pokkaliibacter plantistimulans. The sequence goes on along the minus strand of NZ_LAPT01000002.1, from coordinate 47,678 downwards.
TCAAGCTGCACCTGACCTGCTTTGCCGGGTTTGTCTGTATCTGCATCCACAGTCTGGCGATCCGCTGGCTGCTGATTGAAGAACGCCGTCTGGCGTTCAGCCGCGCCAAGTCCAAGCGTGCGGAACTGCTGGCACAGCGTGCCAAGGAGAAGGAAGCCAACCCCAACAGCCAGGTTTCCAGCACCGAGATGTCCATCGACCCGCCGGAAGAAAACCTGATCGATCTGCAGACTGTCAGTGAGCAGTCACGCAAGGTGCTGAACCTGCTGATCATGTTCGGTCTGGTGGTCGTGCTGTGGGGGATCTGGTCCGATCTGTTCACTTCCCTCTCCTTCCTTGATCAGATCAAGCTGTGGGACAGCTCCGTCACCGTCAACGGCAGTACCGAGCTGGCACCGATCTCACTCAAGGCGGCACTGCTGTCACTGGCGGTATTCCTGCTGACCTTCGTTGGCGTGCGTAACCTGCCGGGGGTACTGGAACTACTGATTCTGCAGCGCATCGAACTGTCACCCGGTACCGGCTACGCCATCACTACCCTGACCAAGTACACTCTGGTGCTGGTAGGTATTCTCGTGGGCTTTTCCATCCTCGGTTTTGACTGGTCGAAACTGCAGTGGCTGGTGGCAGCGCTCGGTGTGGGACTGGGCTTTGGCTTGCAGGAAATCTTCGCCAACTTTATCTCTGGTCTGATTCTGCTGTTTGAAAAGCCTATCCGCATCGGCGACACCGTCACCATCAATGGTTTGTCGGGGACAGTGACCAAGATCCAGATTCGTGCCACGACCATCGTCGACTGGGACCGCAAGGAAATCATCGTCCCCAACAAGACCTTCATCACCCAGCAGCTGGTGAACTGGTCACTGAGTGATGCCATCACCCGCATCGTGGTCAATATCGGTGTGGCCTACGGTACCGATACGGCCCGTGCCGAGTACCTGATTCTGCAAGCGGCCAACGAATGCGATCTGGTGCTGGAGAATCCGCTGCCGGAGGTGTTCTTCACCAAGTTCAATAATTCCACCCTCGACTTCGAGTTGCGCTACTACGTCAACGAGCTGGGGCATCGACTGCCCTCCCAGCACCAGATTCTCAACCGTATCAATAACCTGTTCCGCGCCAACAATATCGAGATTGCCTTCCCGCAGCTGGATATCCATGTCAAGCGCGACTGGCCGAACCGTATCAACAAGGACGCCATCGGCAAGTAGCCGTAAACACGTAAACAAAACAGGCACCTACGGGTGCCTGTTGTGTGTCTGCCGATCCAGTCCGTCGCTCAGCTGGCAGCTGGCAGCGCCCGGTTACGGAAATACCGCTCGGCGATATAGAGCGCGACAAACATGACCCCACTGCCGATCAGCAGGCGCGGCATATCCGCCGCGCGGTTCCAGATCAGCAGGTTGACCACCAGCCCGGCCGGGATCAGGGCATTGTTCATTACCGCCAGCGTTCCAGCATTGACCAGCGTCGCCCCTTTGTTCCACAGGAAGTAACCCGCACCGGAGGCCACCGCCCCCAGCCACAGCAACACGCCCCATTGCGTGCTGGTGGTGGGATATTTGTTACCGCCCCAGATCAGGAAGGAAATGACGCCCACCACCAGTGCACCCATGTAGAACAACCCGAATACGGTATGCTGCGGCAGATCGGCACGCTCCTGCTCCATGATCACCTTGTACCCCACCTGTCCCATGGCAAAGCAGAGGTTGGCCCCCTGCACCACTAGAAAACCGAGCAGATAGTCTTCCGACAGATTGTCGTAGCGAATGATCGCCGCTCCGACGACGGCACCAACGGCCGCCAGCAGAAAACCGGGAGAAAAGCGCTTGTTGAGCAGGTCATAGATCAATGTCACGTACACCGGGGTGAAGATGGTAAAGATCAGCACTTCCGGTACGCTCAGCAACAGGAAGGACTTGTAGTAGAACACATACATGATCCCCAGCTGCAGCGCGCCCACCGTCATCAGCTTAGCTGCCAGCGCCGGGCGCACATTGCGCCATTTGAGAAAGGGCAGGAAGACCAGCGTGGCCAGCACGATGCGGGTCAGTACAGCAAAGTAGGAATCCACCTGCCCGGCCAGATAGACACCGATCAGGCTGAAGGAAAACGCCCACAACAGGGTTACACCGACCAGATAGGTCATGGTTTGCTCCGTTAACAGGAAAGTAAGGTGGCACAGACCACACAACGACAGGCGCCATTATAGCGACAGACATATTCTGACAAGAACCCGTCAGTGTGCGGCAGTCGAACAATAGCAAACCCTTTCAAACTCTCTGGTTGACTACTTTCCTCAGGACGAAAAAAACCCCGCTTGGGCGGGGTCGAGCGTCTGCTCAAATTGCTAACCAAAGCCGCTTTCAAAAAAGCATCGTCAGGGTTCGAGTCTGACCTGTCAGCAATGTGTGTTTCAACGATCCTGTTATGGCATACCCAGCAAGTTAGGCAGCGACATGGAAATCGCAGGTACGTAGGTCACCAGCATCAGGAAGCCCAGCAGAATCATCAGCCACGGCAAGGCCGCACGGATAGTCGCGCCCAGAGGCATCCCGGTGACGGCCGAGGTTACGAACAGGTTCAGACCCACAGGCGGGGTGATCAGGCCAATTTCCATGTTGACGACCATAATGATCCCCAGATGAATGGGGTCGATACCCAGCTTCATGGCGATAGGGAACAGAATCGGCGCCAGAATCAGGATGATGGCCGAAGGCTCCATGAAGTTACCGGCAATCAGCAGCACAATGTTGACGATCAGCAGGAACATCCAGGGTGACAGACCCAGGCTGGTAACCCACTCGGCAATATGCTGTGGAATCTGCTCGGTAGTCAGTACGTGCGCAAACAACATGGCATTGGCAATGATGAACATCAGCATGATGGTCAGCTTGCCTGCCTCCAGCAGCACATGAGGCGTCTCTTTCACTGTCATGTCCTTGTAGACAAACAGCGCAATAAAGCCTGCATAGACGGCTGCCACAGCGGCCGCTTCAGTGGGAGTAAACATCCCCGAATAGATACCACCGAGAATGATGACCATCAGCAGCAGGCCCCAGAAGGCTTTACGTGCACTGCCCATCCACTCACTGAACGTGGCACGTGGCATGGCAGGCAGGTTCTTCTTCACCGCCACGATATAGATTGCCACCATCAAAATCAGGCCCAGCAGCAGCCCTGGCACCACGCCCGCCATGAACAGTTTACCGACAGAGCTTTCGGTGGCGGCGGCATAGACCACCATGACGATGGAAGGCGGGATCAGAATTCCCAGTGTACCTGCATTACAGACGATACCGGCACCGAACTCCTGCGGATAACCCGAGCGCACCATCCCGGCAATAGCGATAGAGCCCACCGCCGCCACCGTGGCAGGCGACGAACCAGACAGCGCTGCAAACAGCATACAGGCCAGTACCGCTGCGATAGCCAGACCACCACGGATATGACCTACACAGGCATTGGCGAAATCAATCAGCCGACGAGCCACACCGCCGGTGGTCATAAAGGCACCGGCCAGCAGAAAGAACGGGATTGCCAGCAGGGTGTAGTGTTCCGAGGTTTCAAACAGCTTGATGGCCAGACCACTGACCGAGTCCTGACTGAACAGCAGAATGGTCAGGGCGCCGGAGAGGCCAAGAGAAATCGCAATAGGCACGCCAATCAGCATCAGCCCAAACAGCACGAAAAACAGGAATAGGATAGTCACGATTTATGCTCCTGCTCTTCTGCCAGTTTCAACGCATCGCCTGCTTCATCAGCCAGACCCAGGCCCGACTGCTGGCCGGTCAGAATGCGGAACAGCACTTCAATAAAACGGATCGCCACCAAAGCAAAACCGACAGGCACAATCATGCCGACATGCCATTGTTCAATACCGAAGCGACCCAGATCCTCTGCCTCGGTCGGGTGCATGAACAGGGTATGAATCCACTCGAAGCTGGACACGGTCATCAAACCGGCGTAGCCGACACAGGCCAGCGTGGCAATGATGCCGATCAGACGTTGCACGGGCTTGCTGGCCAGTTTGACCAGCGCATCCACCCCGATGTGGCCAGCGGTACGTACACCGTAGGAGATACCAATAAAGATCAGCCAGCCAAACATGGCTTTAACCAGAGCGTTACTCCAGGTCATTTCCTGCGCCGGGGTAATGAAGAAGTCACCCACCGCATAAAAGAAATCACTGACAGAGACGGATGACTCAGCGAAGAAGTCACCAAAGAAATAGAAAACCGGGTAGAGGTTATTGAGGACCACGTAGACAAAGGTCACCAACGTCATTGCCGCCAGCAGGAAGGCAATCAGCCACTCCTCCAGTCGAGCCCAGACGTGTTTGATTGCGCTCATTGGCGGCTCCGATATCAAAACTGCTAAACACGAAGAGATGCCCTCATCACCCCTGGCAGGTGATGAGGGTTGCCGGGATACATCCAGAGCGGATGTGTTATCCCTTACTGAGCTTTGTTGGCAGCCTGAGCGGCTTCGATCAGATCAGCACCGATATCACCTTCAAACTCTTTCCAAACTGGCTTCATGGCATCAACCCACTGCGCGCGTTCTTCTGGAGTCAGCTCGATGATTTCGGAGGTCTTGGCATCAACAACCTGCTGCTTGGCTTTGGCATTCAGAGCAGCCGCTTCGTTGTTAACTTCTTTGGTCACTTCGGTAACGATCTTCTCAAGCTCGGCACGTACGTCGTCAGGCAGACCGTTCCAGAACTTGGTGTTGGTGATCAGCATGTAGTCCAGTACACCGTGGTTGGATTCGGTGATGTACTTCTGCACTTCGTAGAACTTCTGCGAAGCAATGTTGGACCAGGGGTTTTCGGCACCGTTGACTACCCCGGTCTGCAGACCCTGATACACCTCGGAGAAGCTCATCTTACGGGCATTGGCTTTCAGTGCCTTGAACTGCTCTTCCAGCACTTCAGAAGCCTGCACACGGAACTTCAGACCGCGGGCATCCTTGGGCTCATGCAGCGCCTTGTTGGCAGACAGCTGCTTCATACCGTTGTGCCAGTAACCCAGACCGGTGATGCCGTTGTTCTCCATGGACTTCAGCAGAGCCTGACCAGCAGGGCCGTTCTGGAAGCGGTCAACCGCGTTGATATCATCGAACAGGAAGGGCAGATCGAAAATCTGCAGTTTTTTGGTGTATTGGCCGAATTTCGCCAGTGATGGCGCGATCATCTGTACGTCGCCCAGCAGCAGCGCTTCCATTTCCTTACCGTCACCGAACAGTGAGGAGTTGGGGTAGACCTGTACCTGAACACGACCGTTCAGTACCTTGTCTTCTTCAACCATCTTCTTGAACAGCAGCGCGCCCTGACCTTTAGGGGTGCTGTCGGCAACCACGTGGGAGAACTTGATCAGGATGGGGTCAGCAGCCTGAGCCCAACCAGCGATACCCAGGGATACGGCACATACCAGCGCTTTGGCAGTCAACTTGAACATGAGTTTTCCTCGTTATTGTACTTGTTGGTACTTACGTTTATTGGTCAGCACTTCACTCTGAACCACCGCCACGTCAGCCACTTTGCTATTCAAAGGTGGCTGCGAGCTGCGGATTCCGCAGGAGGTATGAAAAAGTCTAGGCGCACTTCCATCAAAGGCAAATGGCACACCCGGTGTGCCTGCCGTCAGCCCAAACGGGCGACAGGCCTTTTCTCCTCTTACACCTGCCTACAAGCAACCGTTATGCCAAAGCAAAGAAAGCCTTGTGGGACGTGGGCTCAAGAGATATAACCGCCAAAAGCAGACGAAGACAGGAAACAAAATTGGCGGAATGCCGCCACCCCATTTCCAGCAGGATGGCGACATTCCGCCAATTTGAAAAACACCCACATACACTGCAACAAATGCGCTATTCAGGCAGATGCTATGCGCTTTGGGCTTCGGCAGGCAGCTTCAGCCAGGTATAGGCAAAGGCGCCGAGACTGACCTCTGTCACCGCTTTCCCCTGCAACAGATCCTGTGCCTCGGCTGGCAGCGGCAGCATCAGGGTGTCAGCACTGAGGTTGGCCAGACACCACAAACGCTGACCGCTGAGATGGCAGGTGCGCTGCAAGGCAAACAGGCGACTATCGACATTGAGTACCCGCTGCGGCGAACGAGGATGAAAGGCCGGTTCCCGCCGCCGCACCGCCAGCAGATCCAGCAGCCGGCGAAACTGCTGACTGTTTTCACTGCTGCTGTCCTCCAGCACCCGCTGCACGTCACGCCAGCTGATCTTGCCGCGATTGACCCGGCGACTGACGCCGGAGGCCTGCATCCCGTGGAAGTCACTGCCCGACCCCAGCAGGCTGTGAATGTAGATGGCAGGCAAGCCCTGCAGGCTGAGCAGGATAAAATGTGCGGCCAGCATCCGACCGATACGTTCATCCATGCTGGCGGTCGGGGGTGACAGCGCATCGATATAGCTGATATTCAGCTCGTAAGGACTTTGTGAGCCATCACTGTTGGACTTGTAGCCGACTCTGCCACCGTTATCCAGACACTGCTGCATCAGCCGTCGCCGGTCCTCATCACTGAGAATCCCTTCAGTGGCACGCATGCCGATGCCGTCATGGGAGGCCAGAAAATTGAAGAACATGCTGTCACCCGGACAGTCCTCCAGCCGCTGCAGCCAGCCGTGCAGGGCCTCATTACTGGCGGTGACAAAGCTGTGCAGTACCAGCGGGGGCAAGGTGAACTGATAGACCAGATCGGCCTCATCGCGGCCCGAACCGAAGTAGGAGATATTCTCCAGATGGGGCACATTGGTCTCGGGAATGATCATCGCCCCGGGTGCCAGGGTGTTGAATACCAGCCGGATCATTTTCACGATGGCATGGGTCTGTGGCAGGTGCATGCAGCTGGTGCCCAGTGCCTTCCAGACAAAGCCGACGGCATCCAGCCGAATAAAGCGGGCACCGTTCTCCACGTAGCCCAGCAACACGTCCATCACTTCCATCAATACCCGCGGCTCAGCAAAGTTGAGATCCACCTGATCGGCACTGAAGGTGGTCCACACGTGCTTCTCCCCTGCAGCCGTCTGCACGGCGGTCAGCAGTGGCAGGGTACGGGGCCGGGTCACCATGGAATAGTCGAGGCTCGGATCAGCCTCGATAAAATACCGGCTCCAGGGTTCCTCGCTGCGCAGGTAGCCCTGAAACCAGCGGCTCCAGCGGGAAATATGATTGACCACCGCATCCAGCATCACGCCATATTCGCTGGCCAGGTGACGCACATCGCGCCACTGGCCAAGCACCGGATTGATCTGCTGATAGTCGATGACCGAGAAGCCGTCATCACTGCTGTAGGAGAAACACGGCAGGATATGCACATTGGGAATCAGCTCGCCGACGTAGGTATCGAGAAAGGCCATCAGCGTGCGTAATGTCGGTTCGCCGTCATCTATCAGGGTGTCACCGTAGGTGATCAGCATCGCATCACGTTCCGTCACCTCTGCCTGCTGCCGCAAGCGACCACCGCCTCCGCCAGCGGCCAGCCGTGACTGCCAGGGTTCAAGCCGTTCCAGCATCTGCTCCAGTACCTGCGGGTGCTGATGCGGATACAGCAGCTGCAACAGGGCGTGCAATGACCCGACAAATTCCAGTTGTTGACGCAATGGGATCATTGCCTACTCCCTTATCTGGCTATCTCTGGTTATCTCTGACTCTCTCTCACTGCCCTGTTACAGTGGCAGCTCGCGGGCCATCTTCAGGGTACGTGCCAGATTGTAGGCACACATCTCCAGATCAGCGCCGGCACTGGCCAGCATGTCTTCCCAGGCCTTGTTTTCGGTCAGGGTGGCGAACATCGACGCGGCCGGCCAGCTCAGCATCAGATTACTGGCATCACGAATAGCCCCCGACAGCATGATGGCTGGCTTGCGCTGCCTGCGCGCCAGATCCAGCACCAGCAACGGCACCTTCTCCTGCGCCGAACGCTGATCACTCTGCCCCTCGCCGGTCAGGATCAGATCGGCCTCAGCCACCTTCTGCTCCAGACCACAGGCTTCCATCACGTAACTGGCGCCGGGGAAAGCGCTGGCCCGACAGGCCACCATCAGCATGGCGCCGATACCACCAGCAGCACCGCTGTGAGCGCGGCGGGTGACATCAATCCCCAGATCACGGTGCAGCACCGCCGCTACCGCGGTCAGTGCCGCTTCAAACGCAGGCATCTGATCCTCCGCCACGCCTTTCTGCGGGCCGTAGACCCGGGTCGCACCATCAGCACCCAGAATGGGGTTGCTGACATCACAGGCCAGCTCGAAACGGGTCTTGGCGATACGCGGGTCGAACTCTGACAGATCGATATGAAACACCCGGGCCAGCTCCAGCATGTTGCCGCCCTGACAGGGGTCACCAAGCAGATTGCCATGGGCATCAAACAGACGACCGCCCAGCGCCTGAAACAATCCGGCTCCTGCTTCGTTGGTGGCGGAATCACCCAGACCAACAATGATCTTGCTCACACCCAGATCCAGTGCATGACGGATCAGCTGCCCAGTGCCATAACTGCTGGCGTGGATAGGATCGCGCTGCTCCCGCTGCAGGCAATGCAGCCCCGAAGCAGAAGCCACATCAATCACCGCCGTCTGGCCGTTATCCACCAGCCCCAGCGCCGCCTGTACCGGCCGTCCCAGTGGATCGCGGACCTCGTAATGATGCAGGGTGCCCTGCCGCTGCTGAGTCAGCAGTGCGGCGGTGCCTTCCCCGCCATTGGCAAAGGGAAACAGGGTCAGCTGATGACGAGCAAAGACCTTAGTCCAACCTGCCTCTATAGCCTGCGCTGCCTGCAGAGCAGTAAGGCTGCCCTTGAAGGCGGCGGGGGCGATGAGTAACTTCATGGCATGTCCTGACGGGGTATGACGTTTATGAGCAGCTTGCAAGAAGCGTGCATCCCTTCCAGAGGCCTTATAGCGTCTGGATTCAGTCTTTAACCGGGCAGATCAGGAGATCAGACCACCGCTCGCACAATGGCAGTGCAGCCAGCAGGCGAGAACAGGATGATCGACTATCTCCTGTAGATCGCTCTGATCCGTACCCAGCAGTCAAGTGATGACAGCCTGTGCACCATTGCCGCCGTAATCCACTTACAGTAATCATTTCATGGAACATAACACCCTTCATCCCCAACATAACTCTATAAGGCAGAAGTAGATTGCTGTGCTCTTCAACCCTTCGCTATCCAGACATGACAGGTGACCTCCTTGCAGACCGGGCTCTACAACAATCACTCGCTGGTCAGTCGCAGCCTGAAAGCGGCCATTTTACGTATTGCGCTGGTGGCCATCAGTGCCGGTGCCGTGTCCTACTTTGTCAACCGCCACTCCATCGAGCAGGCAGCTCGTGAGCAGTTATTGCTCTCGACACAGCAGACGTTACAACGTGAGTCCCTGCCGTTCAGGGAGATTCAGCAATTGCAACGCAACTTTCTGCAGGAATTCCAGCAAACCCTGGCCGACGCTCAACAGTATCAGCAACTGGTGACTGACTTTGACAAGCTGTTCTACCGCCACGAAGACGGCTCGTACACCCAGCGCCCCGGCCTGTTCGAGGGTCAACCCCTGGCCGATGGTCGCCGCTTTGCCAATATGTCAGCCACCTATGCACCTGACATCCCTCCTGATGCCGATACCAAAGCACGCTTCACCCTGTCTTATCTGCTGTCCTACAAATACGGCTCCAGTGTCAAAGGTCGGTTATTCAACTTCTACGGCGTGGTGCCAGAGAAGGGGTTCCCCATCTATCAGGATGCCGACATCGCCAAGGTCTTTACCTACTCAGGGCCGGAGGCGTTAAAGCTGGAAAGCTATGAATTCTATGCCCGAGGCTTCGCGGCAACGACCAGCGACAGCATCTTCACACGCATGTATTTCGACTTTTCCAACAACGCCTGGATGACCACCATTGCCACCCCGGATCAGCCCGATGCCAACGGTCAGCACCACATTCTGGCCTGCGTCGATGTGTTACTGGATGAGCTGATGAAGCGTACTGCCCAGCCCACCATCAAAGGTACCTACAGCACTATTTTCCAGGCGGATGAGGCAGGCACACTGATTTTCCACCCGACCTATACCGAGGCCATCCAGAACAGTGAAGGGGCGGCCTCCATCACCTCACTTCACCTGCAGACGCTGATGCCCGTTCTGGCAGCCAGCCATCAGCTGCAGCCCGGGCAGGTGACGCTGGTAGAGAGTGCGGGGGAAATTGTTGCTCTGGGGCAAATTCCCGATACTCCCTGGGTGCTGTCGGTACATTACCCTGAACAACTCGCCCGTCCGGCCATTCTGCAGAATCTGATCATTGTGATTGCACTGGGCCTGATTACCCTGCTGGTGGAAATTTTTATTATTCGCTCCATTCTGCTCAAGCAGGTGGCTGTCCCGCTGCGCCACCTGGCCCAGGCCATGCGCGCTATGGGCTCCAGTGCCAACAAAGTAGAAAGTGAGCGCCTTCCGAATCAGACCGATGACGAAATCGGTGCTCTGGCCAAAGAGTTCATCAACATGGCCAAGCGGGTTCGTGATTCCCATCAACAGCTGGAAACCAAAGTGCAACAACGTACCGCCGAGCTTGAAGCCGCCAATCGCCAGCTACAGGCCATCAGCACGACCGATGAGCTGACCGGGTTGGCCAACCGGCGCCTGTTCGATGAGGTGTTGGAGCGAGAGTGTGCACGGGCACAGCGGGAATCCAGTGACCTGGCGCTATTAATGATCGACGTGGACTGGTTCAAGAAATATAACGACCACTATGGCCATCAGGCCGGGGATGCCTGCTTGCGACGGGTGGCTCAGGTGCTGTCACTTCACTGCCGACGTGCGGGCGATCTGCTGGCACGCTACGGCGGTGAGGAGTTTGTGCTGATTTCCCCTGCCACCGACCTGTTACAGGCGGGGAAATATGCTGAAAGCCTCGCTCAGGCCATCGCCAGTGAATTGCTCCCCCATCACGCCTCCCCCTTTGGCCATGTCACCGTCAGCATCGGCGCCGCCGCCATTAGACCGGTCGGGTCGGCGTCGGAAGAGATGCTGATTATGGAGGCAGATCAGGCGATGTATCGTGCCAAGCATAATGGCCGCAATGGGGTGGCTATCGGCAAGAAGATTGCCTGAGCGGCAGGCAGGCCCTAAACGCTGAAGTGTAATTGTGCCAGCACGCTAACGCTGCTGGCACACCTCTTCTTCCCACACCACGCAGTCACGTCCCTGCTGCTTGGCCTGATAGAGCATGGCATCAGCACGCTGCAACAGCTGTTCGTGCGCCTCGCCATCGCGGCCACTGCAGGTCGCCCCACCCAGGCTGATGGTAAGAAACTCCCCGCCTGCTGTTTCATGGCGGATTTTCAGCGCGTCGACGGCCGCACGACAACGCTCGACGACCTCTTGCGCTTCGTTCTGATCGGTATCCGGCAGCACCAGTACAAATTCCTCACCACCATACCGGGCAACAAAGTCGGTACCGCGTTCCAGCTGCCCTTCCAGCGCCTGCGCCACCTTGCTCAGGGCCTCATCACCGGCGGCGTGGCCATAGCGGTCATTAAACTGTTTGAAGTAGTCGATATCGATCATCACCAGCGACAGCGGCCGGTCGTCATGCTGGCAGCGAGCCCATTCGAGCTGCAGCTTGTCGGAAAACTTGCGCCGGTTGGCAATCGCCGTCAGCGGGTCGATATTGGCCAGTTTTTCCAGCAGCAGGCGCTGTTTGGCCAGTTGCAGGTGCAGTTTTACCCGCGCCCGTACCAGGCTGCTCTGGAAGGGTTTCTGGATGTAGTCACAGGCCCCCAGGTCAAAGCCGCGTACCTCGTTGTCGGTATCGCCCAGCGCACTGACAAAGATCACCGGAATCGTACTGGTCGATGCCTGCTGTTTGAGATGCTGAATCACGTCAAAGCCGTTCATCTTCGGCATCACAATGTCCAGCAGGACCAGATCCGGGCGGTATTGCTCGGCCTTGGCAATAGCCTGCTCTCCGCTCTTGGCCAGAATCACCCGGACGTCATCACGCAGCAGGTCACTGAGGATTTTCAGGTTACTTTTCTCATCATCCACGATGAGCACGGTCTGGTGGTTTATCGTCACAATGCTGCTCTATCTATTGACTCATTGACTACTAACGAAAGGTCCGCCATCCGGCGTGTTTAACGGCTCAAGCTCAGATACCTGCCCGGTGCCCGCTATCTGTTGCAGCAGAAGGCTTACGCTCTGTGCTGCCCGCTCAAACTCTACCTCGTCAATCCATAGACCGAGTTGCTCTATCTGTGATTGATACTCCGTGCCTCTGGCCATCCGCGTCAGCGTCTGCGCCAGCTGCTCGACCGCAAAATCAGAGTTATCCAAATACTGACTGGCCTTTTGTAACAGATTGACAAACTCCTGTACATCAAAGCGACTGCTGTGATTCGCTACGGGTCGGCCATAGACCTTGCAGATGCGCGCCAAGGCCGGTAACAGCTGCTCCAGCCCCCGGCACAGGCGTTGCAGCTGCACTTCACAGCTCAGCTGTGCCGCCTTTGTGCCGTCCGGACCGAGCTGGCGCTCAAGCTCATCCGCCGCGCGTACCAGATTAGCAGCACCGAGATAGGCCGCCGAGGTCCGCAGGGTATGCGCCCGCCGGTAAAGGACCGGCCATTGCTGCTGATGGGCCAGTTCCACCAGTTGCTGCGCTTCGCTCTGATGAGTAGCACTGAAGTCCTCTACCAGTTGCAGATAGGTATCTACTTTTCCCTGCAGGCGCTGAATCGCCCCCTTGACGTCCAGTAGCGGCTTGAGTGCATTGAGCCAGGCCTGCTGCTGATCACTGAGTGCCACCTCGGCAGAGCTTTCACCGCCCTGCACCGTGCGCTGCCTTGCCAGACTGCGGCGCAGTACACGATAGAGTTCATCAGGCTCCAGCGGCTTGTTGAGATGCCCGTTCATGCCTGCCGCCAGACTGCGCTCACGATCCTCCGGCAGGGCATGAGCGGTCATGGCGATGATCGGCAACTCAGACTTGTCAAAGTAACGGCGGATTTCCGCCGCTGCGCTAAGGCCATCCTTACGCGGCATCTGAACATCCATCAGCACCAGATCGAAGGGGTTAGCCAGTACCTTATCCACCGCTTCCTGACCGTCACCGGCAATCTCGATAAGCGCCGCCGTATCCTTGAGGAAGCCCAGTGCAACCTGCCGGTTGATGGCATTATCGTCCACCAGCAACAGCCGGATGCCGTGCAGATCCGGAGCGGCCAGCGGCCCGAGCAGCCCTTCACTGTCCGGCTCCACCGCACCGCCCGCCAGCTGCAGTGGCAGGGTGATGGTAAAGGTTGACCCTTCCCCCTGCATACTCTGCACCTGAATCGTGCCGTCCATCAGTTCCACCAGCTGCTTGCAGATCGCCAGACCCAGCCCGGTGCCACCGAACTGGCGGGTAATAGAATCATCAACCTGCGAGAAGGGCTGAAACAGCTTGCCCAGCTGACGCGGGTCGATGCCAATGCCGGTATCACTGACAATAAAGCGCAGTGCCGGGCGACCGTCCTCATAGCGCATCCGCTCCAGACTCAGGCGGACCTCCCCTTCTGCAGTGAACTTCACCGCGTTGCTGACCAGATTAATCAGGATCTGCTGCAGGCGCAGCGGATCGCCCTGCAGCTCATCGGGTACGTCATCGGCGACGTCCACCCGCAGGTTCAGGTTCTTTTCCCTGGCCCGCAGCGAGCAGATCACCAGTGTGCGCTCAATGACCTTGCGTACCCGAAAATCAATGCGCTCCAGCGTGACCTGATTGGCTTCATTCTTGGAGTAATCGAGGATGTCGTTGATGACACCCAGCAGCCCCTCTCCGGCCTCCTGAATCTGCTCCAGCATACTGCGCTGCCCCCCTTCCAGCGGGGACTGCTGCATCAGGCGGCTGAGGCCGATCACCGCGTTCATCGGCGTACGAATTTCGTGGCTCATGGTGGCGAGAAACAGCGACTTGGCGCGGTTTGCCTCCTCGGCACGCAGCTTGGCCTGATTCAGCTCCAGCGTACGGTTGTTGACCCGTTGCTCCAGCGTGTCGTAAAGCAACGCATGATCGATGGAGATCGCCGCCTGCGACGCCAGAATATCCAGCACCTGCAGACGCTCCGGGGTGAAGGCCGCCGGAATCAGGTTGTTCTCCAGATAGAGAATGCCGATCAGCTGCTCCTTGCGCAGCAGCGGATGGCAGATCACTGAACGCGGCTGGTAGTGCTGGATATAGGGGTCGTGCACAAACTGGTTGTGCTCGGTAGCCTGATCGAGAATCAGCGGTTCGCGGGTGCGGGTGACGTAGGCGATGATCGACAGTGGCAGCGAAGGCACTTCACTGTCGTCATCCAGCAGCGACAGGGTCTGTCCCAGCATCACCGGTATGCCCTCCAGCACCGCCACCTCATTGGCGTTGATGCTGCCACGGGCCTGAATCAGCCACTGATCATTGTCGCGCAGCACCAGCGTGCCCTGCTGGGCGCCTGCCTCGGTAATGATGGTCTGCATCATTTTCTGCAGCAGCTGCTCCAGCACGATTTCGGTAGAGATGATCTGCAGGGCCTTCATCACTGACAGCAGATCAAGATTGCCGCTGCTGCTCTTGCTGGTCGAGGTAGTGACACTGCGCAGCAGGGTACTGGGGCTGTCCTGACCTCTCAGCATCCACTGCGGGTAACGTGCCTCCAGCTGCTGCACCTTGGCAGTGGCGCCCCACTGCAGATAGGCATTGTGGCCATCGAGCATATACACCCGCGCCAGCTTGTTCTTGCCCTGTTGCAACCAGAACAGCGAGGCCAGCTCGTTGGCGATTGCCAGCCCCTGACTGAAACCCTGCTCGTAAGCCGAATCAATGGCCTGATCGTAATAGTCCATGGCCTGCTGCACGTCACCGCGCAGCCGCGCCATTTCCGCCGCCACCAGATAATACTTGTGGGCAAAGTTGGCCGGGCAGCTGGCCATCCAGTCGGCCATACGCTGCTGATTTTCCTCCAGCTGCTTCCAGCAGGCCTGCTGCTGGGCATCGTCAAGCACAGCCATGCGTGCTGTCAGAATCAGCGAGTAATAGAAATTATGCTCGGCGATGCTGAACCAGCCGAAGGTGGCCCCGAGCGTCGCCTTGGCCTGCTCGGCAAAATCCAGCGCCTCATCGTAACGACCAAACAGGTACGCCGCCTGCATCTTGTTGTAATGGAAATAGTTGAGGCAGAGTGCATGCTGATTAGCCTGAATTTCCGCCAGCAGGGCATCTTCGTCAAAGCCACCGCCATTCCAGCTGCTGAGGCTGTCGGTCTGCCCCTGCAACAGCAGGATGCTGCGCCGCAGTATCCAGAACACCTCAAGGGTATTCGGGTCGTTGACCTTCTGCAGAATCGGCAGGAAGCGATCACACTCCTCCGCCAGGGTCGTCAGGGAATGACCACTGTGCTGCATATGTTTGAGGATGTGGAAAGAGCTGTAGCCGGTCCAGATCACATCGCCGCTGTCGAGCCCGGCGCGCAGGGCATCCTGCAGCAGGCCGATATTCTCCGGTAAATGGCTGGACCAGGGGCTGTTGGTCACCGCAAACATGGTGTAGACCTTGCACTTCCACACCAGATTGTCGGTCTTGTCGATCAGATCCACCGACAGCTGGCCAAACTGCCGTCCCAGCTGGCACTGGCCAAAGAAGGCGGACAGCATCGAGCCGTAGTTGCCGTAACCGAACGGCGATACCTCGGCGTTGCCGTAGTCCATCGACAGGGTCACCATGCGCACCACTGCCAGGGTACTCATCGGCAGATTGACGTTGATGGCGGGCGGCCACAGCAACCCCAGCAGATGACTGATCATCTGCTGGCGCGGATCTGACATCACTGGCAACTCCAGCAACTCCTCTACCCGGTGCTCAGCCAGATAGGCCTGAATCCGCTGATTCTCTGCGGTCATCGCCGCTTCGAGCAGTGGCGGCTCGTCCGGCCACTCCACATCGAGGCTGCGCAGCCCCTTGATGGCAGTATCCAGCGCTTCAGCAAAGCGGCCGTGGTTGGCGTAAAGCACCGTCTGCAGACTGAGTATCCGCGCCCGGTCCATCGGCTCCGTCACCCATTCCAGCAGGGAGCGGCACTGCAGGTGCGCCTGCTCGACCCGACCGCTGAGATAGACACATTCGATATGCTCGACATGCAGCTCCACCGCCAGGGTGTAATTGAGCTGCCAGCCACTTTCCAGCGTCGTCACGGCCAGCAGCAGCTCAATACCGATATCGAGGAAATGCGTGGCGACTTCGTAGGCGTTGGACAATTTGGCCCGTCGTGCCGCCTGCAGATTGAGTTCGGCCAGCTGTACCCGCTCACGGCGGCGTACCAGCAGATCACGGGCAACATTGAGATGGTTGACCAGATCGAACAGGGTTTCTTCGTCGATGTGGCCTGCCGCCTGCAGATAGCGCCCGATCTGCAAATGCACATGCTTGCGCTCTTCTTCGGCCAGCATGGAATAGGCTGCCTGCCGCACCTGATCATGCAGGAAGCGATAACGGCTGCGACCGGGCAGCTGGCTCAGCGTCGTCAGATTCGTCACCACATCCGCTTCATCCATGGCCTGCTGCTGCTTCAGGTAATGATGCAGGCGCGCCTGCTCCTCTTCCCATTCGCCGTCTTCTTCCTGCGCAAAGTAGTGTTTGTCCAGCGGCAGAATCAGCCCCTGCACCAGCGGCTCCCACAACTGCTTCATGGTCGCTACCGGCAAGCCGCCTGCCAGCAGCGCCAGGGTGTTCAGCTCAAAACGGTTGCCGATACAGGCCGCCAGCTGCAGCATGCGCTGGCTGTCGGTGGAGAGCTGGCGAATCTTGCGCACCATCAGCTCAACCACGTTGTCACTGACACTCCAGCCGCTAATTTGCTGCAGGTCCCAGTGCCAGGTGCCGCTTTCCATATCGAAGGTGATCAGCTGTTCGCGATAGAGCGAGTGCAACAGCTGATTGAGAAAGAAGGGGTTCCCCAGCGTCTTGGCAAAGCACAACTGGGCCAGCGCCGACAGCTGGGTGCTGGCGCCCGGCAGGGTGTCATGCAGCAACTGCTGCACATCACCAAGGCTGAGTGGATTGAGCTGCAACGCATGACTGGCAGCTTGAGCCTGGGTCAGGCTGTCCTGCAGCAGCTTGAGTGGATGGGCATCATCCACTTCATTACTGCGATAGGAGCCGACCAGCAACAGGTGACAGCCCTGCGGATCGGTCATCATCAGCTCGATCATCTTCATCGAGGCGTTACCGGCCCATTGCAGATCATCGAGGAAGATCACCAGCGGATGCTCAGAGGAACAGAACACCCGGATAAACTGCAGGAAGACATAGTTGAAGCGGTTCTGCGACTCCGCCGCAGGCAGCACCGGCACCTCCGGTTGCGGGCCGATGATCAGCTCCAGCTCCGGCAACAGGCTGGTCATGATCCCGGCATTAGTGCCCAGTGCCTGCTGCAGGCGGCTGCGCCAGCGGGAAATCTGATGCTCACTCTCCGCCATCACCAGCTGGATCAGCTCGGCACCTGCCTGACGCAGCGCATCGTAGGGTACGTCTCGCTTGTACTGATCGAATTTGCCGCTGATGAAGTAGCCACGGCGTGATACCACCGGTTTCTGGATCTCATTGACCAGTGCTGACTTGCCAACGCCGGAATAGCCTCCCACCAGCAGCAGTTCACAGGCACCTTCGCTAACCCGGTTGAAGGAAGCCAGCAGCTGCTCAACCTGTGCCTCACGGCCATAGAGTTTCTGCGGAATACGGAAGTGCGGGGAGATGTCCTGACGGCCAATGGGGAAATAGCGGATGTGACCATGGGCAGTCAGACGCTCCAGACAGCGCACCAGGTCAGCCTTGACGCCGAAAGCACTCTGGTAGCGGTCTTCAGCGGCCTTGGCCATCAGTTTCAGGACAATATCCGACAGTACCGGTGGAATGCTGCTGTCCACTTCATGCAATGGCTGCGGGTTGACCGCCATATGACAGTGGACCATTTCCAGCGGATCAACCGTCAGGAAAGGCCGACTGCCAGTAAACATTTCATAGAGGGTGACGCCAAGGGAGTAGTAATCGGTGCGATAGTCCATCGCCCGGTTCATGCGACCGGTCTGCTCTGGCGCGATATAGGGTAACGAACCTTCCAGCTGCAACGGATGCATCACCACCGGCACGTCCATCGGCAGCTCGGTGGCAATACCGAAATCCGTCAGGCGCACAGCGCCGGTGTGAGGATTCCAGATGATGTTGCGCGGGTTGATGTCGTTATGCATCACCTGCTGCTGATGCACCTTACTGAGGGCATCGACAATCCCGATGGCCACTTTCAGTGCGGCATCCAGTGCCAGCGGGCGGCGCGCCAGAATAGTGGCGAGTGATTCGCCATGCATGTCTTCGCTGACGATCACCAGGGTGTTGTCGTATTTCTCCAGCGCCTGCACCGGCACCACACCACCACAGTCTTTCAGTTTGCGGGCAATAGCATATTCCCGGCGAAAGGCCGCCAGCTGATCAGGCGTCGGGTATTCGTGTCGTAATGCCTTGATGATGACCGACTGGCCATCGCGCAAACGAATACCCCGGTAAATCAGCGCATGCCGACCTTCAAAGAGTTTTTCCGCAAATTCATATCCGGGAACGGTCAACAGCATTCTTTATCATCGCCACTTATTTTGATGATTCACGTTCAGTCCAAACTACACGGGTTAGCGGCTGGCATGTGCTAAAACTGCAGAGCAATTCCTGCGCCAGTTATCGCTGCCGCCGCATGAACCGCTTGCCACAAAGGGCAGAAGGGCCAAAGGGCAGAAGGGCCAGCGCCGCGGCAATCACACCAGGCGCCAGCGATACCTGCACGCACACAGCAGACATGGTAAGGTCAAAAAAACCAACTAACCTTGTCTCGGTGCCACTCACTCCAGCGTTTACTCAACTGATCACGCTACTCTGCCTACTGCCGCCGAAAAACATCTCCGTCGGTACGCAGAACCGCTGTTCAGTTTGGGTGAATACTGGGAGTCAATTGGTTTCACTCTGTTTGCACAGTATAGACCGCTGGAGAAAGCGTAATGGTTATACCTAGCCCATCTGAGTCAATCTATCCAACCGGTTTAAATAGCCCGGTGTCGAAAAAGCGCAAAATTGTCATCCTTGGTGGAGGTGTATCGGCTATCACCGCCGCTTTCAAACTGACCAGCGAGGCCAACTGGCAGGAAAAATACGACATCACCCTCTATCAGATGGGCTGGCTGCTCGGCGGAAAAGGCGCCAGCGGCCGCAATGCTAATGATCATGAGCGCATCGAAGAACATGGTATCCATGTCTGGTTTGGCTTTTATTACAACGCCTTCCACTACATGCGCGCCTGCTATCAGGAACTGGGCCGCTCACCCGACCAGCCGCTGGCGACCCTCGATGACGCCTTCAAACCGCACCACACCACCGCCTTCGCACAGAAGTTCAACAATCAGTGGTGCGCCTGGCCGATCCAGACCTTCGCCCTGCCAGGCATCGTCGGTGATGGCTGGAATCCCAAGCCACTGATGACCGCCCTGGCCATGCTGGTAGCCTGGATTCTCAATCATACCGGCGGTGCCCAGCAGCTGGATGATACCGAGCCACCGGCGCTGCCGCTGTTCCAGCGTCTGGAAGATGACATGCTGGACATGCTCGACAAGGAAGCGCTGGCCGACATCAACGCCCGTCTGCAGCAGGCGCAAAAGACCCTGCCAACACTGGAAGGGCTGGAAACCAGCGAACCCCATGCCGCCCTGATCGAGCTGCTGACCGGCGTGCGTACCGCCCTGCGTGATCTGACCGCACCGTTTCTGCATCTGTCGGTCAAGGTCAGCCGCCTGTGGATGATGGCCGACTTTGGTCTGACCGGACTGATTGGCATCCTCGCCGATGAGCTCTATCACTACGGTCTGAACGCTGCCAACGACATCAATCTGCGTGACTGGTTGCAGCAACACGGCGCCAGCCAGATTACCCTCGACGGGCCGATCATGGCCTCTCTCTATGGTGGCGTCTTTGCCTACAAGGATGGTTTGCTGGATCAGCCCAACGTTGAAACCGGTACCGTGATCCGTGCTGGCCTCAACGCCCTGTCCTGCTCCAAGCAGTCCTTTATCTGGCGCATGCAGGCCGGCATGGGCGACACCGTTTTTGGTCCCTACTACGAAGTGCTGAAGCGCCGCGGCGTGCAGTTCAAATTCTTCCACCGGGTGGAGGAAGTGGTCGCCGCCAGCGATGATCAGGGCGGTTACATCAGCCAGATCCGGCTGGCCCAGCAGGTGCCGCTGAAAGACCCGAGCAAGGAATATGAACCACTGGTGATGGTCAAAGGGCTGCCCTGCTGGCCGTCAGAACCGCTCTACGATCAGATCGATGATGCTGTCGCCGCCAAGCTGCAAGCCAACCATATCAATCTCAACTCGTTCTGGAGCAACTGGCCGGAGATTTACGACGAACCGCAAGTGGTGCTGAAGCAGGGCGACGATTTCGACGAGGTCATCCTCGGCATCTCCGTGGCTTCGCTGCCGTCGCTCTGCCCCACCCTGATGGCGGCCAATCCGGCCTTCGCCACCATGACCGGCAAAATCTCCACCGTCGCCACCCAGGCCATGCAACTGTGGCTGAATCAGGACGTCCAACAGCTGGGCTGGATCAACTACCAGCCCGATGAAGAAGCACCGGAGATTCTGGGCTTCGATGCGCAGGCCATGGATTCATGGGCCGACGTCAGCTATCTGGTGGCGCGGGAAACCTGGCCGGTCACCGACGAGCCGAAGGACATCAGCTACTTCTGCGGCGTGTTCAACCCCGATGCCCCGCCGCCCGCGCCCAACGTGGCCTATGTGCAGAGCCAGGCCGACAAGGTGAAAGCCCAGTGTATCACCATGATGAACACCACTCTTGGGTCGCTGTGGAAAAACGCCACCGATGCCGATGGCTTCAAATGGCAGTATCTGATTGCGCCAGACAGTCTGGAAGGTCAGGCCCGGTTCAACGCCCAGTACTGGCGGGCCAATATCGATCCGTCCGAGCGCTATGTGCAATCCACGGTCAGCAGCTCACAGTACCGGCTGAAAACCGACGAATCGGGATTCCGCAACCTGTACCTGACCGGCGACTGGATTCGCAACGGCTTCAACATGGGCTGTGTGGAATCGGCCACCATCTCGGGTCTGCTCACCGCCCGTGCCATCAGTGGCAGCAGCGAAAAGATCCCCGGCGAGGGCCTGTTCGAATAAGCCACCGGCCAGCCAGCAAAAAGCCGGAGTGAGCACCTCACTCCGGCTTTTTTCGTCTGTTGCCTGCGGCGGTCAGACGTTTCACAAGATCATGAACATCTTTTTTACTGCGGATAGACCGGCTTGCCATCCTTCACATAACCGTTGATGAACGGCGCACTGTCCCAGTGGGCACAGGCCTGATACAACGCGGTCAGATGCGGCAGGATGATGTCGTGGTCAAGGATACGAATGCCCAAGCCCTGCAGGCTCAGCTCCCAGCCTTCAATAATGCGCAGATCATTGAGGCCATGCAGCGGGTAATTGAGCGGGTAGAAATCGGGCAGATGAGTGATCAGTGCCACCGCAAAACCACGCGGGTCCGCCATGATCGCCCCCAGCTCACCGAACATGGTGGCATCTTCCACCAGCGCCTGAGCAAACATCAGCCGGTACAGGGTGATATTGAGGAATACCTGCTCAACACTCTCCTCCTGGGCGGCTTGCGCCTTGTAACGCTCAAACCCGGCAAGAATCGAGGTATTGTGGGCGCAGTACCAGGTTTTGGCAGAGGGGCTGTGCAGATAGTTGAGCCAGTTGAGGGTCGCTACAGGCGCCTCCGGCTCACTGACGTTATTCTCGAACATCAGCCCGGCCAGCTCGGAGTAATAGATAAAACGCAGGTTAACATCACGCCACCAGGGGCTGCCCGCCGGCATGGAGGCATCATCCATGGGGTTCAGCACCCCCCGTTTGATTTCCCACTGGAGAAAGGCAATTTCCGAGTTGCCGTATCCCAGATCAGGCAGATCGACGCCATGCACCGCACCGGGTTTGTCAAAAGCGTTCCCCAGCTCCTGCCGGGCCAGTAATGGAAAGCCGTACTTGCTGTAGTACGCCTCACGCAGTTGCAGCCGCCCCTGTGGCGAATTGCTGACTGCTGCACACATTGCCAGCGTCTGAGCGACCAGCTCGTCATACGTCACCGTCGTTGCCATCGTTACTCCTTGTCTGTTCGCAAAACGCAGGGGGATATGCCCGACTGCTTATCTCGTCAAAAGGTATAGACCCATCTGCCAACTTCGTCATCTCTGCACAGAAATACAGCCTTTCTTGTTTATTGGCCCTTCAGACCCTAACAGGCTGTATTCGACAGGAAGATCGCTTCGCCGAACGTGAATCAGCTGCCGTTACATTGGCGCTTTGCGCAAAGGCTCTTATACACTGTCTGCTGTACCGCACTTTCCCCTCATCTGGAGATCGGCGCACGTTGCCTGAAGCAGCACGCCAATCAACACACAATCGGAGTAGTACGATGCAATACAATAAATGGAAAAACCTGTTGTGCGCGGGACTGCTGGGCTCAGTGCTCGCTTCCAGTGGCGCCATGGCCAGAGACAGCGTCGTGGTTTCCTCCAAGATCGACACCGAAGGCTCGGTGCTGGGCAACATGATTCTCCTCACCCTCGACAAGCTGGGGATCAAGACCGAGAACAAGATTCAGCTCGGCGCCACCAGCATCGTGCGCAAGGCCCTGATCAGTGGCGAAATCGATATCTACCCCGAATACACCGGCAACGGTGCCTTCTTCTACGACATGGCCGACGACCCGCTGTGGAAGGATGCCGATAAAGCCTATCAGACCGTCAGGGCCAAGGATCTGGAAGCCCATCAACTGGTATGGCTGCAACCGGCGAATGCCAACAACACCTGGGCCATCAGTGTGCGCGGAGACCTGTCACGCAAGGAACAGCTGACCCGGCTTGACCAGCTGCAGGACTATCTGGCCAAAGGCGGTGACCTCAAGCTGGCCGCCAGCAGTGAATTCGTCGAATCCCCCAGTGCCCTGCCCGCCTTTCAGAACGCCTACGGCTTCAAGCTCAGCAGTGACCAGCTGGTGGTGCTGTCCGGCGGCAACACCGCAGCCACCCTGCGCGCTGCTTCGCTGCAGACCAACGGCGTCAATGCTGCCATGGCCTACGGCACCGATGGCGGTCTGAGCGCACTGGATATGGTGGTACTGCAGGACAGCAAGGGCGTGCAGCCGGTGTATCAGCCTGCGCCAGTGATCCGCAAGGAGGTGCTGGATGCCCATCCGCAGATTGCCGAAAAGCTCAATGCCGTATTCAGCAAGCTCGATCTGACCACCCTGCAAAAGCTCAACGCCGATGTGGCGGTGAATGGTCTGGACCCCAAACAGGTGGCACAGGACTTTCTCACCCGTCAGGGGCTGTAAGAGCGTAATCACGCGCTCATTACAGTGACACGCTGATCCGCCCGGCCCGCAGAGACGACAGCCGGGCGGAGACCACAAGGAAACCCCATGACCTACAACCGCGTCATCCTGACGATGACAGGGCTGGCTCTGGCAGCAGCGCTGCTGCTGAACTTCATTACCTTCCAACCCAACCGTATTGCTCCCGGCCAGGAGATCAGCCTGCTGACAGCTGCAGGGTTGCCGGCCACGCTATTGCTGATGGCACTGCTGGGGCTGATGGCCGCGCTGAGCTGGCGGCCGTCACGCGACCGTTACCTCACCCTGCTGCTGCTGACCACCCTGACCCTGATCGGTTTACCACTGGCCGTCGCCAGCTATGCCCACCAGCACCTGCCTGCTGACATGCCCTATGCCCGGGTCGGTCTGGGCAGTGGTTTCTGGTGCATGGGCGTGTTTCTGGCGCTACTGGTAGTCGAGACCAGCCAGCGTCTGGCGCAGCAGTATCGGCTGGTAGGCATGCAGTGGCTGGTCACCGCTGCGACGGTCATAGGCCTCTGGCTGCTAGGCCACAGCGGCGCGCTGGATCGCCTGTCACTGCTGCAGGAGTACAGCCAGCGTCAGGCAAAGTTCGCCGCAGAATTGCAGACCCATCTGTTGTTAGCCGGAGCCGCGGTGCTGATCGCCCTGCTGTGCGGCATCGTGCTGGCGATTGCCGCTCAGGCCTCAGTGCGCCTGCGACAGCCGCTGTTTCAGCTGCTCAACCTGCTGCAGACCATTCCCAGTCTGGCTTTGTTCGGCCTGCTGATGGTGCCGCTCAGTTATCTGGCCGCCCACTCCCCCTTGCTGCAGGCCCTGAATGTGCGCGGCATTGGCTGGGCACCGGCGCTGATCGCTCTGGTGGGCTACAGCCTGCTGCCCATCACCCGCAATACCTTTGTCGCCCTGCAGGAAGTTCCGGCGCAGGTGCTGGATGCCGCCCGTGGCATGGGCATGGCGCCCATGCAGATTTTTCTGGCCGTGCGCTTGCCGCTGGCCCTGCCGGTCATTATCGAAGGTATCCGGATCACCCTGATTCAGGCTATCGGCCTCACCTCGGTTGCCGCCCTGATCGGCGCCGGCGGGCTCGGCACCTTTATTTTTCAGGGGCTGGGACAGGCCGCCATGGATCTGGTGCTGCTTGGCGCCATCCCTACCATCGTGCTGGCGTTGCTGGCAGACGTTCTGCTGGGTCTGCTGACCCGCCTTTGCCACCGGGAGCCAACGCCATGATCGAACTGGATCAGGTCAGTAAACACTACGGCGACAGCATCGCAGTCAACTCGCTGTCGCTGACCATTCAGGCGGGGGACTTCTGCGTCTTTATCGGCACCTCAGGCTGTGGTAAATCCACCACCCTGCGCATGATCAACCGGCTGATCGAACCGAGCCATGGCCACATTCGTATTGATGGCGAAGACATCGCCGGGCTGCGGCCGGAACTGCTGCGCCGGCGTATCGGCTATGCCATCCAGAGCATCGGCCTGTTCCCCCACTGGACGGTGGCACGCAATATCGCCGTTGTTCCGCAGTTGCTGGGCTGGGAGCCACAGCGTATCCGCCAGCGGGTCCACCAGCTGCTGGAGCTGCTGCACCTCGACCCGGCCCAGTTCGCCGACAAACTGCCGGCCCAGTTGTCTGGCGGGCAGGCCCAGCGGGTGGGAGTTGCGCGGGCGCTAGCGGCCGACCCCAACATCCTGCTGATGGACGAACCCTTTGGCGCGCTGGACCCCATCACCCGCGAAAGCCTGCAGGCAGAGATGCTGCGGATTCAGGCCGAGCTGCACAAAACCATCGTGTTTGTCACCCATGACATCGATGAGGCGCTGAAGCTCGGCAACCGCATCGTGGTGATGGATCAGGGCCGGATCATCCAGAACGCCAGCCCACAGCAGCTGGTACAACATCCCGCCAATGACTTTGTTGCCAACCTGATCGGCCAGCAGGACCGGGGGCTCAAGGCCGCCGCCTGCACCACCGTGGCGGAGCTGCTGCAGCCGGCGCGAATGCCCCTGCCCAGCGATCAGCCACGACTGCACGGCAGCGACAGCCTCAAACTGGCCGTGTCGCAGATGCTGTGGCACAAGGTGGACTGCCTGCCTGTCTGCGATGACAGCGGGCAGGTGATCGGCGAGCTGAGCATGCAGCGCATTCTGGAGCAGCAGCCATGACCACGGCCAGCACCCGTCAGTGGCCGGTCGCCCTGCTGCTCAGCCTCACCCTGCTGTTACTGGTTACGCTGAGTCTGCCGCACTGGCATGGGCTGTTTCACTGGCTGCAGCCGGACAGTAAACAGGTGATCTACAACCGTGACGGCTTTTTCACCCTGCTGGGCAGCCACCTGCTGCTGGTGCTGAGTTCCGGGCTGGCCGCCAGCCTGACCGGCATCGGTCTGGGGTTATGGGTGACCCGTGACAGTGGCCGCGACTTTCTGCCACTGGTCAGCACCCTGGCCTCCGTTGGCCAGACCTTCCCGCCGGTCGCGGTGCTGGCACTGGCAGTACCGGCACTGGGGTTCGGCTTCAAGCCAGCCTTCTTCAGCCTGCTGCTGTACGGCCTGCTGCCGGTGGTGCGCAACACCATTGCAGGTATTCAGGGCATCGCCCCCGCGGTACAGGAAGCAGCACAGGCTATGGGCATGACGCCATGGCAACAACTGTGGCAGGTGGAGCTGCCGATGGCGGCCAGTGTGATTATGGCCGGCGTGCGGACCTCGCTGATCATCAATGTTGCCACCGCCACCATTGGCTCGACCATTGGTGCCCGGACGCTGGGCGACCCGATCATCGCCGGGCTGATCAACTTCAATCTGGCGTATGTGGTGCAGGGTGCGTTACTGGTGGGGCTGCTGGCCATCAGCCTCGACAGCCTGTTCGACTATCTTGGCCGACGGCTGTACAGCGCTGCCGAAGGGCACTGATCAGAGCTGCTGCAGAGTATCGAGGAAACGCTGACGGTATGCCGTCGGTGTCACCTTCTGGCGCTGGATAAACTGACGGTTGAAGTTGGACAGGTTGTTGAAGCCGACCTCGAAACAGATATTCGACACTGGCAGATCGGTACTGTGCAGCAGCTCGGCGGCACGATTGATGCGCAGTGTATTGAGGTAGCGCACAAAGCTGTTGCCGCTGCTCTGTTTGAAGAAAGGGGGTTTGAAAAAACGGGAAAAGACGCTGTCGCTCATGCCCACCAGTGAGGCCACTTCGGCCATGGCAATATCGCGGCTGAAGTTCTCGAACAGGAAGTGCATCACCCGGCTGACCTCCGGCATCCTCCTGATTGCTGATACTTTTGTGGCTGGAAAGCAAAGAAAATCCGGCAAAAAGCGGAAACTGGCAGCAGAAAGGTATCTGCTGGCCAGGAGTAAATCATTCGCTGACTGCGATGCCTCAGGCGACACGCAGGCCAGCAAAGCTGCTGGAGTTCTGCAGGTATTCAGCAAAACGCTGATACAGCTCATCCTTGCTGCGCACCACCATCACCAGCTCGACAAACGGCAGTGGCGGAAAGCCCTGCTCCCTGCCCAGCACCACATGCTTCGGACCAACCGCACCCTGCGGCAGAGCGCTGATCCCAAGGCCAGCACTGACCGCGCTGCGGATGTTTTCATAGGCAGCGCTGGCATAGGCAAAATTGACCGTCTTGCCGGTGGCCATCAGCGCCTGTAACGCTGCCCGCCGGTAAGTGCAGCCATCGGGGAAGGCCACCAGCGACAGCTGCGGCAATTCATCGAACTGCACCGGCTCACGCCCCACCCAGCACAGCGGCTCCTTGCGCAGCACCTGCACCTCCGCTTGACTGCTGTGTTGTGCCTGTTCGTCAGCGACACGTTTGAAGATGGCCACATCCAGCTGATCCGCCTGCAGCATGTCGGCAATGCGGGAAGACAGGGCTGAGGTGACCTGAATACCCAGACCACGGTTGATCACCATGCAGCGTGACAGAGCACCGTGGATGTCCACGACATTGAAATCATCCGGCACCCCCAGGCGGATATGCCCGCCCAGCCCCGGGTGCTGAATGGCGCTGACCGCATCTAGCACCCGTGCAAGAATTTCCTTGGCGGCAGGCAGGAAGCGTTCACCGTCCAGCGTCAGCCCCAGTACCCGCCCCTGTTTGCGCTCAAGCAGCGTGCAGTCGAGGATTTGCTCCAGCTTTTTCAGGCTCTGGGTCACCGCCGACTGTGTGCGATGCAGTTCACGGCTGGCACGATCAAAGCTCTTGTCATCCGCCACGCAGACGAACACCCGCAGTTGCTCCAGCGTGATCTGGCGGTTCCCCAGCAGTAGTCCATTGTTCATAGCCACCCCCCTCAACATTAATCAAAGTGATTTTAGTGAAGGCATAATTAATTTCTCAAGAAAAATTGCGCGACTGATAATCGCTGCCATGAACACAACACGCCCCTATCTGCTTCTACCGCTGATCATCGCCTTCAGCGCCATCTGGAGCTCAGCCTTTGTTGGCGGCAAGATTGCCGTCCATGAGCTGCCGCCGATGCTGGTGCTGACCGCACGTTTCCTGCTCAGCTGTCTGGTGATGCTGCCACTGTGCCTTAGCAACATCCGCGCACTGCTGGACCCGGGCGTTATCCGTACCGGTTTGCTGCTGGGCCTGCTCAACAATGCCCTCTATCTCGGCCTGACCTTTACCGCACTGCATTACATTTCTGCCGCACTGGTGGTGGTGATGGTCAGCTGCGCGCCGTTTATTACCCTGCTGCTGTCTGCCGTATGCCGTCTTGAGCAGCTCAACCGCCGTACCCTGCTGGGCATCACCCTGGGCTTTGCTGGCGTACTGATCATCGTGGGTCTGGATGCTATCCGCCCTGATCCGCTGGGCATCCTCCTTGCCCTGCTCGGCACCTGTGCCTTTGCCAGCGGCACCGTGCTGTTTCGCGGCAAGGCCAGTGGCTTGCCCATTCTGCAGCTGAACTTCTGGCAGTCGGCTGCCGGAGTGATTGCCCTTGCGCCCCTGACGCTGCTGACGTCTGACACCGAACTGACACCATCGCCTGCCTCAATCTGGGCGATTCTCTACCTCGCCATCATCGTCACCATGGGTGGCACTGCACTGTGGCTGCTGCTGATTCGCATCAGTGGCGCTGCCACGGCCTCGTCCTACCATTTGCTGAACCCCTTTTTTGGTGTGTTGCTGTCCCACTGGGTTCTGGGAACACCACTGCAACCCCATGCTTTTGCAGGCGCAATAGTGATTGCTATTGGCCTGTCATTGACCGTACGCCCTAGGAGAAACACGGTATATGAACCAGCGAGCCAAGGCATCAGTCGCCATCCCCACGATGACGTTTCTAGGAGTGGATAGGCCCGCCGCCATCAAGGATACGTTGCTACTGGGGATGACTGACCGCTCATACCTACCCAAAGCAGAAGACCCCCGCAGTGACTGGGTAGCCTCCGTCGCTGCGCCGTCATTCCGACTGTTGGCCAGACAGGGTATCCGCGTTGAGAACTTCTGCACCATCGGCACCGGGACGGGTCTGGATGCACTGGCCGCCATCGAGATCTTTCGCCCCGGTAAGGTGGGCATCACCGATATTCATGCCGATGTGATTGAGCAGGCCCAGCACAATATTCTGGAGAACACCCTGCCGGACTACCCTCTGCATCTGCTGGCAGGCACCGGTGATCTGCTGTCACCGATGACACGCAGCGACGTCAGCTTCGATCTGATCTATGAAAACCTGCCCAACATTCCCGCCGATGAAGAGCTGCGTCTGGAGGAAGGGCAAAACAGCTCCACCTTTATCGCCAGCCGCGAAGAGGCCTTACCTGCCTTTGTCAGTCAGTATCTGATCAGCCTGCACTATCTGGCCATCGAACAGGCTTACCCTATGCTGAACCATGGCGGGCGCGTGCTGTCGTCCATCGGTGCCCGCATCCCCCTTGATATCATCCTCAAACTGTCGCGCAGCCTGGGCTATGACAGCAGCCTGCTGCTCTACACCTGGAAAGTGCAGTCAGAACCTGAAGATGTGATTGGCGGTTATGCGGCATGGGAGAAACAGGGGCTGGGGCCATTCCGCTTTTATCCGGTCAAGGCATTGCACAATGCGTTTGGTCCGCGTGCCTATGTCGACGGTACCGACGACGCCCGTGACATTGACCATTATCTGTCCTACTACGAGCTGTCCGCCGTGGAGGCGTACGAGGCCCTGCGTGCCGGTCAGAGTATTGGCCACACGGTGGCCATGCTGGAATCCGTCAAACCCTGAGCGCAAGCGTCACTGACCACCGTGCCCAGCCACCGGCTGGGCACTCAGCAGTACAAAGTGTTATCAGCGCAAGCTCAGATCCAGCGTGATTTACGGAACAGCCACAGCAGTGCTGCCGCAATGCCGGTCATCACCAGCAACAGCACGAAATAGCCGTAGCGGAAGTGCAGTTCGGGGATGTTATCGAAGTTCATGCCGTACAGACCGGCCAGAAAACTGAGGGGCACAAAGATAGCGGTGATCACCGTCAGCACCTTCATGATGTTGTTGAGACGGTGGGAAGCGAGGGAAATATAACCGTCAGACAGGTCGCCAACCCAGTCGTAATAGAGTGAGACCAGACTCTGCAGGCGCTCCGCCGCCTCATACAGCCGGGTCATGGCGCGATCCGGTTCACCCAGTTCTTCCTCCACATCCTCCTTCCATTGTGAGAACAACCGCTCGTGATAATTGAAGGTGCGACGCAGCCGCCGCAGGCGGGTCTTGTAGCCCACCAGCTCCGACAGCAGCTCATCATTGGCATTCTCGACCAGCTCCTCTTCCACTTCACCAAGACGATTCTCCAGATCCATCAGCATCGGCACATAGCGATCCTGAATGCGCTGCATGATGCGCCGGGCGGTATCGGCGGCCTGTAGTGGAGACTGGGCAGCCATGACTTCCTGCCAGCTTTCCTCGACACTGCGAGAGCGGCCCTGATGCCGGGTGATAAGGAAGTTGTCGCCGATAAGAAAGGAAATCTGCAGGGTCTTGAGATTCTGGCTGGTACTTTCCTGATCCATGCCGCGCAGCAGGATAAAGGTATAGTCGTCGTGGTATTCCAGCTTTGGCGGCTTGCGCGGATGCTGGATGTCTTCCACCATCAGCGGCTCAATCCCCAGCGCCAGCAGAATCTGCCGCTCCTGCTCATTGTCGATGGCACCCATGTCGATCCAGATCTGCTCGTCCCTGGCAGGCGGCCAGTGATCCGGCAGCACGTTTTCGGTAAACACTTTTTCCTGACCGGGAACAGCATGGCAAATACGCAGCATCTAGCCTCCTTGTTGGTTTTCCGTGTCTCGCAGCGTGAACTGCCCTGACCACGGCCACAGCGCCCTTCTCCTTTGTGAAGGCAACTTTGCTATTATGCAAGCCTGCTGCATCCGCTGGCTGTCGCGACGGTCGGCACAGCATCTCACCCGAACTCTGTAAGGACACGCCATGGCCCTGCCCATCATCTTTGTCGACGACGAACAGCATATCCGCATGGCTGTCAGCCAGACGCTGGAGATTGCAGGCTATGAAGTGCATTGCCTGGAACGCGCCGACAAGGTGCTGAGCCTGCTGGTGGAAGACTGGCCGGGGGTGGTGATCACCGATATCAATATGCCCGGACTGGACGGGCTGGCCCTGATGCAGCAGGTACACCAGCACGATGCGGACCTGCCGGTGATCCTGATTACCGGCCACGGCGATATTTCCATGGCGGTCAATGCCATCCGCGACGGCGCCTACGACTTTATCGAGAAACCCTTTCCCGCCGATCTGCTGCTGGACGTGGTCAAACGGGCCATGGAAAAACGCTCACTGACGCTGGAGAACCGTCAGTTACGGCAGGAGCTGGCCAGCCATGCCACGCTGGGGCCACGGGTGCTGGGCAAAACCGAAGTGATGCAGCGCATGCGGCGGCTGATCAGCCAGATTGCCCCGACCTCTGCTGACGTGATGCTGCACGGTGAAACGGGCACCGGTAAGGAGCTGATCGCCCGTTATATCCACGAGAGCAGCCCGCGCCACAATCACAACTTCGTCGCCATCAACTGCGGCGCGGTGGCAGAAAGCATCATGGAGTCGGAGCTGTTTGGCCACGAACAGGGCGCCTTTACCGATGCCAAGCAGAAACGCATCGGCAAGTTTGAATACGCCAACGGCGGCACCCTGTTTCTCGATGAGATCGAGAGCATGCCGATGTCATTGCAGATCAAGCTGCTGCGCGTACTGGAAGAGCGTGCCATTGAGCGGCTGGGGTCCAATGAGCTGATCCCGCTGGATATCCGCATTATCGCCGCGACCAAGATTGATCTGCTGAAACTGGCGGAAACCGGCGAATTCCGCAAAGACCTTTACTACCGCCTGAATATTGTCGAAGTGCACATCCCCGCCCTGCGCGAGCGACGTGAAGATGTGCCGCTGCTGTTCCACCACTTTACGCTGGTCGCTTCCGCCCTTTACAAGCGCGAGGTACTGCCGCCTTCAGCCTCACAGGTACATGCCCTGCTGACCCACAACTGGCCGGGCAACGTGCGCGAGCTGCGCAATCTGGCCGAGCGCTATGTGTTGCTGGGTGAGGCCTGCACCTTTGAATTCGACCGCCTGCTGCAAAGCCCGCCATCCAGCCCGCTGTCGCTGCCTGAGCAGGTGGAGCTGTTCGAGAAAATGCTGATTCAGACGGAACTGGAGCGCCACGGTGGCTCCATCAAGGACACCATGGAAGCCCTCAGCGTGCCGCGCAAAACCCTGTCGGACAAAATGCGTAAATACGGTCTGGATAAAAGCGATTACAAGTAACAAAAGGCAGGGGCGCGCTTGCCCCCGGAGGGCGTCAGCCCCTGAGACAAAGTGCAGCGGGCGCACGCTGAGGCATACCCGCTGTTCTCCCTGCGGTGGCTTACGCCGGCAGACTGATACGCACTTCCAGCCCCCCTTCAGGGCGATTGTGCAAAGACACCTCACCGCCGTGCTGGTGGACGATCTTTTGTACGATCGCCAACCCCAGACCGGCACCGGGAACCCCGCTGCGCGCCTGATTACCGCGCACAAAGGGAGTGAACATCGCCCCCATCTTCTCTTCAGGAATGCCCGGCCCCTGATCGGTCACCGCCAGATACACCCGCTCGCCTTCCTGCCAGGTCGCCACCACAAACTCCGGTCTGGCGTAGCGGCGGGCATTTTCCAGCAGATTGATCACCACCCGCTGCATCGCCTGCGGCTTGAGGCGGACCGGCGGCAGGGGCTGAAGATCACAGCGGATCGGCATATCCATCAGCGATACCGCATCCTCCACCAGATAGACCAGATCACCGGGCGCCAGCTCTTCACCTTCGCCGATACGGGCCATATCCATGAACTGGTCGATGATGCTGTCCATCTGCCGGCAGCTCTGACGCATGCTGACGATCAGCTCTTCATCAGCGATGTCTTCCATGATTTCTGCAGCCAGCCGCATCTTGGTCAGCGGCGTACGCAAATCGTGAGAGACACCGGCGAGCATCAGGGTGCGTTCCTTTTCCTGCTCCATCAGTGCGCGGGTCATCTGGTTGAAGCTGCGGCTGACCTCCACCACTTCCGTGGGGCCTTTCTCCGGCAGCGGCTCAATCGGCTGCCCCTGCCCCAGCTGTCGTGATGCCTGCACCAGCCGCTTCAATGGCTTATGCAGCAGCTGCTGGGTCCACAGGGCACCGACGATGGCCAGCACCATGGCCGTCAGCCAGATCGCCAGAGTCATGGCCGACAGGCCCAGCGGCAATTCCGACGCGGTTGCCAGCATCCAGTATTGCTGACCGTCCAGCTCGACCTTGATCCAGATGTAGCCCGGCTCTTCACGGCGCACCAACAGCTCCATACCGTACTGACGCAGCATGCGCGAAGCCCGGTGCACCAGCATGCGCTGCAATGCCGGCACGGTGAACATGCCGCCGGTGCGGGGCTCTGAACGCTTGGCCTGCTCGTTGTAGGCCATGATGAAGCGCTTGCGCTCGAATGGCGGCAGGGCCTGCAAACCGGCACGTACCGACTGCAGCTGACGCCCGACCAGCGACACCAGCTCGCGGGTCATGGGTTTTTCCACGGCTTCGCGGAAGATGGTCAGACTGCTGATCTGGGCAAACAGAATCAGCGCGATCAGCACCCACAGGTGGCGGGCAAACAGACTGTGCACCGCCCAGCGCAAAAAGCGTGGCCAGCGCTCGGCATTAGTCCACTGGGGCATTCTTGGTCACCAGTACATAACCGAGCGCACGCACGGTCTGGATATAACGGGGCTCGGCGGGGTTATCTTCAAGCAGGCGGCGCAG
Source organism: Pokkaliibacter plantistimulans (assembly GCF_003194385.1). Classification (GTDB taxonomy): domain Bacteria; phylum Pseudomonadota; class Gammaproteobacteria; order Pseudomonadales; family Balneatricaceae; genus Pokkaliibacter; species Pokkaliibacter plantistimulans. The sequence goes on along the minus strand of NZ_LAPT01000002.1, from coordinate 13,915 downwards.
GCGCATGATCTGCACATCAATACTGCGCTCGGTGATTTCAGCATTGCGGCCACGGCTGACTTCAATCAGGCGTTCGCGGCTCAATGGCCGGCCCGCATTGGCCGCCAGCGCCCGCAGCAACTCAAACTCACTGCTGTGAATCTGCACCGGCTCGCCATCACGGGTCAGCGAGCGCGCCACCGGATCAAAGCGGAAGGGACCAAACACCACCACCTCTTCCGGCTGCTGACGCAACTGCGCGCCGAGCATATGCTGGCGGCGCAGCTGTGCCTCGATACGGGCCAGCAGCTCGCGTGGCTCAAAGGGTTTGGGCAGATAGTCATCGGCGCCCATTTCCAGCCCGACGATACGATCCACCGCCTCACCCCGGGCGGTCAGCATAATGATGGGGATGGTTTCGCCACCGGCCCGCAGGCGACGACAGATGGACAGGCCGTCTTCATCCGGCATCATCACATCCAGAATCAGCAGGTCAAAGCTCTCACGGCTCAGCACCTTGTCCAGCTGCTCGGCATTTTCTACCTGACGTACCCGGTAACCACGGCCACCCAGATAGCGACTGAGCAGATTACGCAAATCGGCTTCGTCATCGAGAATCAGGAGTTTTCCGCGTTCTTGTTCCATTACTTCACCTATCAATAAGAACCGGCTGCACTGGCCATCTGCACCCGCCAGCGTTCGCTGCACAGCGTCCGGTGTGATGATGCTTATGATAGCCGTGCCAGAGAAGGCTGCCGTTGGCGAACTATTACACAGGATGACAAAGCCACCCCGCTGTGACACTACGTCATTGCGCGCAACAGCTGCAACGCTGGATTTACCTCAAAGTACAGGTCATGGGCTCAGCCAGTGGTAACGCAGCCCTTGATAACGACGGGCAATCGCCCACACGCCACCGCAGTGGCAAGTCAACAGATGAGGTAATCGACCATGAAAGCACTGACCAATCTGAAAAACACCGCTTCTAACCGTATCCTGCGCACCTCCCTGCTGGTCATCGGCATGATGGGCACCGCTACCGCGGTCTACGCTGCCAGCACTGACATGAGCGGCAAGCTGGGCGACGGCAAGGCACGGATGGAAGAACACTTCAAGCAAGCCGATACCGACGGCGATGGCGCACTGTCCAAAGCGGAAGTGGATGCCGCCATACCACGTCTGGCCAAGCACTTTGACGATATCGATGCCAACAAAGACGGCAAGCTGACCCCCGATGAACTGAAAACCTACTGGCAGGCGCATCACGACGAACGCATGAAAGACATGCAGGGCAAGATGCAGGCGCGCTTTGACGAGCGCTTCAAGAAAGCTGACACCAATGGTGATGGCCAGATCTCCAAAGAGGAGTTTGAGGCCGAGGCCGCCCAGCGCTTTGCTGCCATGGACAAGAATGGCGACGGGCAGCTGAGCAGAGAAGAAATCACCAGCCAGATGCGTATGCACGGTGGCAAGCATCATGACGGCAAACACGGCCGCATGGATGATGGCGAACGTCAGGCTAAGTTAATGGATGAGTTCAAGAAGGCCGACACCGACGGTGATGGCGCCCTGTCGCTGGCCGAAGCCGAAAAAGCCATGCCACGTCTGGCCAAACACTTTGACCAGCTCGATGCCGACAAAGATGGCAAAGTCACCCTGACCGAACTGCAGGCGGCGCACAAACAACACCATCAGGGCTGAACTTTTTCAGCGTGACACTGTCAAACGCAGTGTCACCATCAATAATCACCATTGCGCGGCCACTCCCTCTCCAGTGGGCCGCGCTTTTTTTTGCCCGCCACTCAGCACTTCGTTAACGCAACGAGACGATAAATAAACCTTTTCTCCATCCTTGATTACATTCTGTTGCAAGACGTCCGTTAATCGCCAAGAATGATGCATCGACTCCGATGGCGATAGGCACGGCGCAAGGACGCTAGCCACCTGCCGATGCAGATCATCGCCGCCACTCACCGACTGCATGATGCAGTAACGCACAGAGGGAAGGTGCATGGCCGACATACTCTTGAAACGCGTCAGCCGCCTGATCAGTAGCAATCTCAGCCACTGGCTGGCCGCACTGGAGCGCAGTTGCCCGGAGCAGGCCTATGCTCAGGCCATGGCGGAAGTGGATAGCCTGGCTGACAGCATTCGCCACGAATTTGGCCAGGTCAGTGCCAGCAAGTATCAGGCTGACAAGCAACGTCAGCAGTTACAGCAACAGCACCGCCGGCTGGCCATGCCACTGACACAGGCGGTCGACAGCCAGCGCGATGATCTGGCACAGACCATCATCGCCGAGCAGCTGCAACTGGAAAGCCAGATCCAGTCCATCACCGTGCAGCTTCGCACCCTCAGTGACCGCGAAAGCGAACTCAATACCTTCCTTAAAGCCCTCAGTGCCAAGCAGTACGAACTGCGCAGTGAACTGGATCTGGTGCGCGAACACAGCCAGCAGCAGGACATTCCGCGTGGTCCGTTCAGCAATACTGCCGCGCCGCTGGCCAGTGTGGTCGCCGATTGCCATCTGGCACCGCTGCAGGCACAACAGCTGGCGGAGCTGGAACAGCTCAGTCAGGAACAGCAGATTGCCGAACGGCTGGCCGCCACCAAGGCGCAGCGCCAGCACACGGCAGCCGAGCCAGCTGCGAGCGACGTCGCCGGACCGCGCAACCATGAACACTGAAGCCCATCGTAGCCAGTCCACGCTCTCCTTTTCACTCTGCCAAGGACACCGTCATGTGGCATCTGCTGCTTGCTGATGAAAACCTGATTTTCTCTGTAGCTCTGGCCATCATGCTGATACTGGCGGTGCTGGAAGGTGGCGCCACCCTGCTCGGCATGGGCCTTTCAGGCTTGTTTGAGCACCTGATCCCCGGCCTTGACCTGCATACCGATGCTCACCTGCCTGACAACAGTAATGCCCTGTCACGTCTGCTCGGCTGGATGAAAGTCGGCGAAGTGCCCCTGCTGGTAGTGCTGATCGTCTTCCTCACCTGCTTCGGGCTGATCGGTATTGGTCTGCAGGCCATCGCTCTGCAGCTGACCGGCCTGCTGTGGCCGGGCTGGCTGATGTGCCTGCCCAGTCTGCTGCTGACCCTGCCCTGTACCCGGGCGCTGAGCAGTCTGGTGGGCAAGGTGATGCCGCGGGATGAAACCACCGCCATTCGCTCCGACGCACTGGTCGGACGTATTGCCATTATTACGCTCGGCGAAGCGCGCCACGGCAGCCCTGCCGAAGCCCGTACCCGGGATCAGTTCGGTCAGACCCACTATGTGATGGTCGAGCCGGACGAAGAGGACGCCGTCCTCAGGCAGGGCGAGGAAGTTCTGCTGATAAGACAACTTGGCAGCCGTTTCCGGGCGATTGCCAACCCCCATCCGCAGTTGTCCGCCAGCCATGGACGGCCCTGACAGGATCGCTGATGCCAAACGATCACAAGCATCAGTCTTAGCTACATGAATCTCAAAGGAGTTGAATTCCCCATGATCGATCTGAACAACCTGATCAATATTGCCATCATCGCTGGGGTGGTGATTGTCGCCCTGTTCGCCATTGGCCTGATTCTGGTGCGCCTGTATCGACGTGCCACCAAGGAAGTGTCCTTCGTACGTACCGGCTTCGGTGGCGAGAAAGTCATCGTCAACGGTGGCGCGCTGGTGCTGCCGGTGCTGCACGAAATCATCCCGGTCAATATGAACACCCTGCGTCTGGAAGTACGCCGGGCTTCAGAACAGGCGCTGATCACCCGTGACCGTATGCGTGTTGATGTCACCGCCGAGTTCTATGTGCGGGTCAAGCCCACCGGTGAATCCATCGCCAACGCCGCCCAGACGCTGGGGATGAAAACCATGCACCCGAACGAACTGAAGGAGCTGGTGGAAGGTAAGTTTGTTGATGCCCTGCGTGCGGTGGCGGCCGAGATGGCCATGGAAGAACTGCACGAAAAGCGCGTCGACTTCGTGCAGAAAGTGCAGCAGGTGGTCTCCGAAGACCTGCTGAAAAACGGTCTGGAGCTGGAAACCGTGTCGCTCACCGGCCTTGATCAGACCGGCTTTGAGCACTTCAACCCGCAGAATGCCTTCGACGCCGAAGGTCTGACCAAACTGACCGAAGCCATCGAGTCACGCCGTAAGAAACGCAACGATATCGAGCAGGAAACCGACCTCGCCATCAAGCAGAAGAATCTGGAAACCGAGCGCACTAAGCTGCAAATCTCCCGTGATGAGGAGTACGCCCGTCTGGAGCAGGAGCGGGAGATTTCCGTGCGTCGTGCCGCCCAGTCGGCAGAAATCGCCCGCGAACAGGCAGAGAAAAAGCGTGAGGCCGAAGAGGCGGAAATTGCCGCCCAGCGTGAAGTGGACCTGCGCCGTATCAACGCCGAGCGTGATATTCAGAACGAGAACATCCAGAAAGAACAGGCGGTTAAAGAGCGCGAAATCAGCAAGGAACGTGCTCTGGAACAGTCCGAGATCGAACGACGTAAAGCCGTCGAGCTGGCCGAGCAGGAACGCGCCATTGCCGTGGCGGAGAAATCCCGCGCTGAATCCGAAGCCAAGGCCGAAGCCGACCGTGCTCGTGCTGCAGCGGTGAAGGAAGAAGAGAACGTCATCACCGTGCGGGATACCGAGCGCGCCGAACGTGCCAAGACCATTGAGCTGGTCAACGCCCGTCAGGAAGCCGAGAAAGAAGCCATCACCATCGTTGTCGCCGCCGAAGCCGAGAAGAAGGCCGCGGAAGATCAGGCCGAAGCCATTCGTATTGCCGCGGAAGCAGAAGCCGAGAAGGCCCGTCTGCAGGCCCGCGGTCAGGCCGATGCGCAGTTGCTGCTGGCCGATGCGCAGGCCCGCCAGTTCACGGTAGAAGCCGAAGGCAAGCGCGCCGTCAACGAAGCCAGCAACCTGCTGTCAGCCGAGCAGATTGCCATGCAGGTCCGTCTGGCCCTGCTGGAACAGTTACCCAACATCATCCGCGAGTCGGTCAAACCCATGGAGCAGATCAGCGACATCAAGATCCTGCAGGTACAGGGCATGGGTCAGGAGTCCGGCGCGCTGGGTAATGCGGATGATGCCGGTAAAGGATCGCTGGCCGACCAGATGGTCAACAGTGCCCTGCGCTACCGTGCTCAGGCACCCTTGCTGGACTCCCTGCTGTCGGAAATCGGCCTCAAGGGCGGAGACATCAATGGCCTGACAGCTCTGAACGACAATCCCCTGAAAAAAGACTAACCCGCTGTTTATCCTTTTGCAGGCAAGGCCACCACCGGAGGGTGGCACGGCCTTTCCTGCCATGCCCTCCCAGACCTGGCGCTGGCTCTGTCCTCACCCCGTCCCTTTTCCAACCACCTGCTCCAATTGTGGAAATGACGCACACAATAGGAACTCAATGGTCACTTCTGTTTCTAACAGACTACTCACGATCTCAAGAGCCAGACAGGGCATCCAGCGCTGAGGCGGCAGCATTCGGGCAATCAATACGTTAGTGGCCCTGAATGAGTATCCGCAACGTATTCAACGCCGTATGGCCGATGCGTCACAGCGCATACACCTGCCTGGCATCTGACGTGAACCGATCATCAACCGGAGGCACCCTGCCATGCGCCGTGCACACGCCGTTTTTCTCAGTCTTGCCCTGCTGGCCCTGACCATGTCGTCCGCTCAGGCGGCACAGACATTCCGCAGCGGCCCCGAGGCCACCAGTCTGGTCGAGCTTTACACCTCCGAAGGCTGCAGCAGCTGCCCACCTGCTGATGACTGGCTGTCGTCCCTGCGCCAGCAGCCGGGGCTGTTCAAGAGCTTTATCCCGGTCGCCTTTCATGTCGACTACTGGAACAACCTCGGCTGGACTGACCGCTTCGCCCGCGCGCTGTACAGTGATCGTCAGCGGCAGCAGGCAGCGCAGGGGCAGACCAGTCAGGTCTATACTCCCGGCTTTATCATCAATAACCATGAATGGCGCAGCTGGTTTGGCGGTGCCCGCCAGTGGCAGGCCAGTCAGGAACATCCCGGCGTGCTGGAGGCCAGCCTGTCCGGGCAGCAACTGGACGTGCACTTTGAACACGGCGCAGCGGGGCAACAGCTGAATCTGGCCTATCTGGGCAACGGCCTGAGCAGCAAGGTGCAATCAGGGGAAAACAGCGGGCGCACCCTGCAGCATGATTTTGTGGTGCTGGACTGGCAGCAATTTGCCAGCAACAAGACCGATGCAGGCCACTGGCAACTGACCCTGCCACCGGTTCCCCGGCTCGGCCAGCAACAGACGGCGCTGGTGATGTGGGTATCCCCCGCCAACTCGCTGAAGGCTATTCAGGCTACCGGGGGATATTTGCAGGAATAGCCTTCAACAGCCTGTTAACCCTCACTCTTTGCTAGCAGGGCAGGCTTCGTCTGAAAGCGGCGACGGTACTCACTGGGCGACAGCCCCAGTTGCTGGCGAAACAGCTTGTTGAATGAGGTACGGTCGTCGTAGCCCACCGCCCAGACGATCTTTTCCACCGCCATCCGGCTGGTTTCCAGCAGCTCACGGGCTTTCTCGATGCGCAGCAGCTGAATATAACGACTGAGGTTATGGCCGGTGGCCTGCAGGAAGCGCCGCTGCAGGGTGCGGGGGCTGACGGCAATCTGCGCTGCCAGCTGCTCCAGACTCCAGCGCGTGGTCAGCGCCTGTTGCAACTGGCGCTGCAGCTGCAGCACCTGAGCGTCACCATGACTGAGCAGGGGGATAAAGCGCTGGTAGAAGCGCTGTTCGCGCTCGGCCGTATCAAGCAGAAAATACTTGCTGAGCAGCATCACCAGACTGGGCCCGCTGCAGCGTAACAGCAGGCGCAGCACCAGATCCGTCCAGGCGGTCAGGCCGCCGGCGCTGATCACATCGGCTTCCTCGATCAGCAGCGGCGCTGTATCCCAGTGAATCTGCGGGTAGCGCTGACGAAACTCCGCCTCGGCCAACCAGTGAGTTGTCAGTCGACGCCCGTTAAATAATCCCGACTCCGCCAGCAAAGCCGCACCCACACAGGCCGAACACAGCAGGGCACCACGCTGATACTGCTGACGCAACCAGACAAAGAAGGCTTCATCCGCCTGCGCCCGCTCGCCCATGCTGCATGGCGGCAGGATCACCACATCGACCTCATCCTGCAGACTCCAGTGGTGCGGCAAGGCCAGCTGGTTCGACCCCAGACACAGAAAACCGCAGTGCAACGGCAGCCAGCTGTCAGCGCCGTGTTCCAGCCGCAGTTGCTCCGCCACCGCCAGCATTTCACTCAGCCCATGAAGCGCTGATGGCAGAGCATGCTCATAGGCAACGATGGCGATACGCACCGCTCCGGAGGTCTTCATGTCGTAATCCACCCCGAGATTGTCATTTACGCCAACAGTCTGCCCGCTGCTGCTCCGCTAATCTAGCGTCTGTCACTTCACTTACGTCTGCAGAGGAAAGCACCATGAGCCATCCCGCCCTGATTGTTATCGATGTCCAGCAAGACTACTTTGCCGGTGGCCTGATGCCGCTGGAGCATCCCGACGCCGCGCTACAGCAGATCAACCGCCTGCTCGCTCACTTCCGTGCTCAGGGCTGGCCTGTGGTGCAGATTCAGCATGAAATGCTGTCCCGTCCGGGGCGCCCGGCGGCGTTCTTTATCCCCGGTAGCCCGGGCATGGCGCTGCACCCGGATATGCAACCCGAGGCAGGCGAGGCACTGTTTATCAAGCATCTGCCCAACTCCTTTGCCGGTACGGAGCTGCATCAGCATCTGCAGCAACAGGAGATCAGCGAGCTGGTAGTGGTCGGCATGATGACCCACATGTGTGTCGACAGCACCAGCCGTGCAGCACTGGATCTGGGCTACAGCGTGCGTATTGCACTGGATGCCACGGCCACCCGCGCGCTCAGCTTTGCGGACCAGCAGATACCCGCGGCACAGGTGAAAACCACCGTCGCAGCAGCGCTGCATGGCACCTTTGCCCAGGTGATGAGTAGCGATGAGGTGTTGCAGCAGCTGAGCTGACGGCGTTAATGATGCGCCGTCAGCAGGATGGGCTGGCCGGTCAGGAACCGGCTCGCGGAGGATGGGTGATCACTTCACAGGGATGGCCATTCTGGATGGCCTCCACCTGCTGACGGGCAATGCCTACCTCCTGCTCGTCCATCAGCAGGCCATAGGTCAGCTCAAACTCGCGACTGGCCCCGGTAGCCAGCACCGCCAGCCGCCCCTGTTCCCGCTCAAACGGGCGTGGATAGGGGTAGCAGGTGCCCGGCTCGACCCCGGTGACATACCCCTGTCTGACGGTGTCGGTGTTTTTCCACAGGGTCAGGTAGGGCAGCTGATCAGTACGATAGGCCAGACTGACCCCCAGATCCGCCGCGGCGTTGTGCACCAGCGCCAGAGTGCGGTGCTGTTCATCGGCATAGCACTCCAGCAGAAACACTTCCTCGTCAAACCCGGCGGTGGGCCCGGCATAGCAATGCCACTGGGCCAGCCCCTCGCAGGCACGCTGATTGAACGGCGTGACGCGTTTGACCGGCGCCAGAAACTGGGCATCCTGCTCCAGAAAGGGCGAACTGTAATTACCGTGATAGATCAGCTGGAACGGCTGGTTGTAATCACCCAGATTGGTCAGGCGATCATGGATATGGAAGTCACGACTGCCCGGCTCCAGCGTCAGAGTGGTCTGCAACTCTAGGTCACAGCATTTGAAAGTGCTTTCCCGTACCAGCGCCACCACCCGTATCGCATAGGGCGGCGCCAGGTCGATCTCGACCGTCACGCGCGAAGCAGGCAGATTGGCGGCCCGGCCATGCAGGGTGTAAAGCACGCCGTCTTCCTCACAGGGATGACCGGCCCACTCAAAACCACAGCGCACCAGCATTTCATTGAAGCCATCCAGCCAGCCCTTGCCACCGCGCTGTTCGGCGTTGATAAACGCCGGATTGACCACTTCCTTCACCGGCGACTGCCAGCCCAGCCGATAACCATCACAGCGGACTTCATAGATGCTCATGCCACGGGTAGGAATCAGGCTGATCTGCATTTCGCCGTTTTCCAGCGTCAGCAGGTCAACACCCTGCTGCTTGCCGCCGTGTAGCCGATGCTTGCTGATCTTCACTGGCACCTCGGGCAACCCCAGTTGTGCACCTTCCACCGACCAGTCACCCACATCCAGACTCAGCGCGCTATCCAGCAGCACACAGCTAAACACCGCTTCCGCCATCATCTTCTCCTCGCCGGAACAGTTCGGCCCCTCTGCCCCACAGGCAGACAGCCCTCTGTTTTGAGCCTAGCACAGATCCGCATTGCAAGAGTTACAGCTGCCGTCCGAGCCGCTGTCGGCAGGCTACTGTTTGAGCGGCTTGACCAGCTTGTCGAGCCCTTCGATTTTCAGCTCCAGACACAGCGCCAACAACGCGCCGAGCTGGCCTTCAGGGAAGCCTTTTTTGGCGAACCACAGCAGATATTCTTCGGGCAGATCAATCAGCATCCGGCCCTGATACTTACCATACGGCATCGGGGTACGAGCAAGGCGTAGCAGATTCTGCTGATTGAGCAGACCGTCTTCAAAGTCAGGGGTAGCAGGCATGGGTCATTACGCGGCAGGGGAAACAGGCAGCAGACACTACGATATCTGGCCACGCAGGCCAAGCACAGCGGCGCTGATCTTGTCGCAGGCAGAACTGTCCCCACTGGCATCGCCGCCCCACTTCTAGGTGAAAATGGCCAGATTATGCGTCAGGGCCGCTTTTTACTGGGCCGCGAAGACCAGCGGTAAGAGATGCATTACCAGTACCATGCGGCTGGGGGGCTGCACCTTCCCGATAGCTCCACCGTACAGCGCCACTACAACGCACTGCACTCGTGGCAGGAAGCGCACTTGCTCGGCCGAGCAGCGTCACGCCTATGTGTTCGACAGTTTCGGTGACGCTTGCCTTACTTGCGCCGTCTGCGGCGGCGGTCAGGATTGCTGGTGCGGCTATCTTCACTGTGATCAATAAAGCGCAGCTTGCTGCCGCTTTTGGCACCGGTAGCACCACCCAGGCTCTGGCCCATACCGGGAATCTTCTTCTGTTTGGGCTTCTTCGGCTTTTTGACAATCTGCCCGCCCGCGGTAGTTTCCGGCACCCGGTGATCCGGCGCGAAGCCCGCTTCCTCACGACGCTCGATAACATGGCCGATCAGCGTCTCGATGGTGGCCAGCTGTTCCACCTCATCAGCACACACCAGCGAGATGGCAGAGCCGCTGTTACCCTTGCGGCCGCTGCGACCGATACGATGCACGTAATCTTCGGCATTGACCGGCAGCTCAAGGTTGATGACCAGCGGCAGGTCGTCCACATCCAGCCCCCGCGCCGCCACATCCGTCGCCAGCAGGATCTGCACTTCACGCTGACGAAACGCCTGCATCGCACTCATGCGGCTGGCCTGTGATTTTTCCCCGTGAATGGCGCCGATACTGAAACCCTGTGCACTCAGCAGGGTTTCCAGCTCGTCCACCGCCTTGCGGGTTTTGACGAAAATCAGCAGCTGCGCGGCACTGTCGCCGCTGCAGTGCTGACTGATCAGATGCTGCAACAGTTCCGGCTTGCGCTTTTTATCCACCGGGATCAGCCACTGATTGAGGGTATCTGCCGCGCTGTTGGGCGCCGCGACTTCCACCTGGGCCGGATCACGCAGAATCACCCCCGCCATGGCTTTGACCCGCTCCGAGAAGGTGGCGGAGAACAGCAGGGTCTGACGTTTGCGCGGCAGCGCGCAGAACAGCATGTCCAGCTCATCGGCAAAGCCCAGATCCAACATCCGGTCTGCCTCATCCAGCACCAGATACTGCAGCTGATCAAACTTCACCGCGTTGTTGCGGTACAGATCCAGCAGACGGCCCGGCGTCGCCACCAGAATATCTGCCCCTTTGCGCAGTGCCATCATCTGCGGATTGATACTGACCCCGCCGTAAACGGCGTAGCTGCGCAGTGACAGATGGGCGCTGTAGCGCTGCACCGCCTGCAGGATTTGCTCCGCCAGCTCGCGGGTGGGCGCCAGAATCAGCGCGCGCACGGCATTGCTGCGGGCCGCACCGCCGCTCATCAGCTGTTGCAGCAGGGGCAAGGTGAAGGCAGCGGTTTTGCCGGTGCCGGTCTGGGCAGCGGCAATCAGATCACGGCCTTTCAGCACCAGAGGAATGGCCTGTTCCTGTACCGCTGTGGCTTGCTGATAGTTCAGAGCCTCAAGGGTGCTGAGTAATTCGGGTAACAAGCCCAGTTCGCTAAAGCGGGTCATGACGGTTCCAATCGAATGGGGATGGACGAGGCGACTTTGCAAGCTAAATAACTGTTCCAATTAGTAGATCACCTGTAGGCGGGTACTCAATGTGGCGGTAGACATAGGTTGAAGACGGTGTATCACAATTAGGATCATCTATTTAGACATAGATTCCGCGCATTGTGATGTTAGTACAATGCTCAGCCAGTAAAATCGCAGAATTAATTTCAATGCCACCTACTTTTTAGACTGTAGGCGGCCAAGCTTTAAAAATAATCAGGCTATAGCATCACGTATATAATCTTTAGTCTTCTCACTATAGTTTTTCCTATTCACATCCAAAAATGAAGCACCTGCCTTTTCACCCAAAATATTTGGCTCCAAATAATACATATGAGATTCAATAGTGATTATTGAATCGTCTATCATTTTATCAAGTATATTTTTTCCATTAACATTTTTAAGCATCCTTTCATGATCTACTTTATCTCTAAATCTTGCAAGCCTTCCTTTACTGTGTGACCGAAAGGCCATAACAATTCTTCTAAATATTCTTAACCCATCGTTCAAAGGCGAATCGTCCTCATCCTCCTTCAAATCTACAGAATATGATGACCAAGGAAATTTATTTGAACCAGCAAAAGAAACTCCGAAATCCACACCTCCTTTAACTACCGGCGCACTTATAGAAGCAGGATATTCAGCAATTTCAGAAAAAAGAAAAACTCTTTTATCTACACCTTCACCAGGCTTAACAATTATTTTATCACTTTCAAAACTCAATATTTCACACTGAAAAAAGGCGGGTGCAACAAACTCAATCTGATCCCTATTTAAAAAACACACACTCACCTTTTCAGCATTCACATAAATATTGCTAACCTTTCTTCCAATATACAACTCCCCCCCACTAAAAGGAGCCATATATACTATTTCAGACGACTGATCACAATCGCTCCTTTTAATAGAAAATTCCACTTCAAAAGAATCTTCACTTTCAGAAATACTCAGTTGCGACCTTTCATTACTTTTAATACCAGCAATCAAGGAGTCAAATAAAAAACCTACCACTTCAAGACTTTTTAATTTTCTAAAATCATCCTCAACCTTCGATTTCTCTTTAAAAAACTCAAAAACAAATGGATTAGGTGTATGTTCATCATTTTTGAAATATTTAATAGCTTCAGCATACAGATCTTCATCGCCATCTAAGATCGCATACGAGACAATACATGCTTCGAATACACTACTAGAACATTTCCTACCTATACCATCTAGAAAAGGGTGCTGAGGAATCATAGTCTCAACAGCCTCTTCATATCTTGATCTCTGCTCTTGGGTTAATGAAGGTATAACAATTGTCATTGGAAGACTAAATAAACGCCGCGCCAACCTGTCTAATTGCTCTTTGGATGTATAAAGCATTTCAATATCAGAAAAACCATCTGGCAACTGAGCTGTAAATTTTACTTTCTCTCTATCAAGAATTCCCTCACAGATAGAGAAAAGCATTTTCCCACCAATAACTCGCGTAACTTCATCAACTATTCTATTAGCATTTGTTACTGATGCTATTAACTTTGAAACAGCATCCAAGACTGGAGCATATCCAAAGAATTTACTTGAGTCTTGACTAGATATACTACTCAACTCCTCAACAACTCTAACAGCGGTACTTTCATAAACTGTTGCATGAGATGTGAGTGAATTTGAAAGATGCGGATATATTGATGAATTTTTAGAGAGTTTCTCCAAACTTTTATTTAAGAAATCGACAGCTTCATCCTGATTAAAAAACTCTATATCAAATATCGGCAACGATATACCAAACCGCTCTTTTATAATGAGCCAAGTTTCATCTATTATCCCCACTCTTCCAAGGAGAACAATTGGTCTATTTCCGCTTTGAGAAACATAAAACAGATCACTTAAGAAATCCTCAAACGAAGACTGAGTTACCCTAAGCCTTGCCTCATCTAAAGCATCTATAACCAAAGATAAATTACCACCAGCCCATTTATCGTAAAGTCCATTTTTTACCAAACCACCTATTATATAGTTACCAGCAATTGTGTCTGCATCAGCAAGATTCAAATATATTGAATTTGATCTGGAACATAGTTCCTCAGCAAGTGCAGACTTACCAACAGCTCCGGGAGCACTAATCATCCATATTCTTCGATTAATTAAATCCTCACTATCTGAGTCCCTTAATGTCAGCCTTGCAGGAACATATTGAGTATTATTTTCACAGAAAAATCGCCACCCATTTAGTAATCTACCATTCGTTTCATTGGTATCTACTCGCAGATGTTCTTCAAAGAAATTTATTGAGCACATGGCAACCTCTAAAATATTTTCAAACAGTTTCTTATACAATCTGTCGGATAACAATTAAAGAATAAAACATAACAGATAAATATCAAAAACATGTTGGAAAAATCAGTATAACCGTGAGTCTTAACGGCTTTGTTGCACAAATCGGAGCGGGTTTCCCTGCAGTAGAATGAAGGCATGAACAAGCCTGCCTCCCCGAAGTACAAAACAACGAACTGGAAGTCCTACAACGCCGCGCTCAAAGCGCGTGGGTCATTGATGATCTGGCTGGACCGGGACATGACCTGGCTCGGGCAGCCACGAGTCCAGCGTCGACGTCCACCGGTATTCATCTATGCTGCCATCTAGTT
>NZ_LAPT01000199.1 GCF_003194385.1 Pokkaliibacter plantistimulans | reverse complement strand
CAACAGCACCGATAACGAACGTGATTCCCGCTTAAGCTGATCAGCAATAGCCATTAACAGATTCCAGGCATTTTCGCCGGTGATGGAGTGGTCATCAATACCGGACTGAATCCCTCTGGCTGCGGTTTCCAGCGCATCAATATAACGCCGTAACTGATCAATAGGGTGGGAGGCAATAACCATGCTGATATGTGAAGACATAAAGATCACCTGCTGAATGTTCTCAGCATCACCCCTGACGCCAATCAGAGGGTGATGAACCGGGCAGGGTTGGCGTGCCGATCAGCAGAGTCGGTGCATCCGAAGATGCCCCTGCCCGGCCCACCATAACGGCGTAAAACGCGCATGGTGAAACGAGCAAAAGAACAAAGTCTTCTACTTCTGCTGAAAGCAGGACGCCAATCCTGATGCTGGATGGGCCAGCACGGCGGGAAGGATAGTCCGGTTGCCATCAAAGTCAACCGCATCGTACTCACCGACGCCTACCACAACCGCCTGACGCTGCGCTACGACCAGCATGGCCGCCTCAGCGCCCTGGAAGGCCAGCAACAGCAGGCCCTGCGCTTTCACTACCTCGACCAGCCGGTGGGCGAGCGCCACTGGTGGAACGTGCTCGATAAACCCGACAGCATCGCCCTGCTGGCCCGCGTGGAAGGGCAGCGGATGGCCGTTAACGCTGACGAAAGCGGCTACGAGACCCGCCGCTTCCCGCTGATGCGCTACCACTACAACGACCAGCTGCAACTCATCGCCGCCGACAATGCCCTCGGCGAACAGGAAACCTACCGCTACGACGACCAGCACGTCATCCAGGAACGCCGCCTCGCCGGGGGTGCCTGCTTTACCTGGCAATGGGAGCGGCAGGGCAAGGCCGCTCGCGCCATCGCCCACGGCTGCAACATCCCCGGCATGGACAACCGCTATGAGTGGCATGACGCCAGCGGTGAAGTGACCGTCCATTTCAGCGACGGCAGCCAGCAGGTCTATCAGCATGACCGTCACGCCAAACTGATCCGCCAGACCGACCCGGACGGCGCCACCGTCAGCAAAGACTACAACGACAACGGCGACCTGATCCGCGAAGTCGATGCCCTCGGCGCCGAAACCCACTACCACTATGATCAGAACGGGCAGCTGGAAGCCATCCGGCACCCCGATGGCAGCCTGACCCACTACGACTACTGGCGCGGCCAGCTGCGCAGCGTCCGCCGGGGCGAACAACACTGGCGCTACCTGCGCAATGAACAGGGCGACATCACCGAAAAGACCGACCCGGCCGGGCGGGTCCACCGCTACCACTACACCGAACAGGGCCAGCTCAGCCGCATCGACCTGCCCGATGGCGGTCGCCATCGGTTCAGCTGGAACCGCTTTGGCCAGCTGGTGGACGAGACCTTACCCGACGGCGGCCAGCGCACCTACCGCTACGATGCCCAGGGCCGCCAGGTGCTGCGGCAGGACGAACGCGGCGCCATCACCCGCTACGCCTACGACAAGCTCAACCGCCTGACGCGGCTG
>NZ_LAPT01000198.1 GCF_003194385.1 Pokkaliibacter plantistimulans | reverse complement strand
TGGAGGAAGAGCTGGGCGTCAAGCTGTTTGAGCGCGACGGTGGCCCCGGCCCGGTGGCACTGACGGCCAAGGGCAAGGAGCTGCTGCCCTATGCCGAAAAGCTGATCTTCATGGCAGATCAGTTCCAGCAGCGGGCCAATCAGGCCGCCGCCTTTGCCGGCAATCTACGTCTTGGTGTGTCGGAAACAATCGTCCACACCTGGCTGCCCGACTTCCTCAAGCAGCTGCATCAGGAGTTCCCCGAGCTGGATGTGGAAATCACCGTCGATGTCACCAGCACCCTGCGCGCCGCCCTGCTCGAACACTCTCTGGATCTGGCCTTTCTGATGGGCCCGATTTCCGCACCGGGGATCAGCAATTTCGACCTCAGTACCTTCCCCCTCGAATGGGTCGCCAGCCCTGAACTGAACCTGCCGGAGCGCACGCTGCAGCTGGAAGAGCTGGTGAAATGGCCGATCATCACCTATGCCCGCAATACCAGACCCTATGCCGAGATCAATCAGAAGTTCCGTGAGCTGGATGACCAGCCCGCGCGCTTTTTCTCTTCGTCATCCCTCGCCGCCTGCCGCCGGTTGACACTGGATGGCGTCGGCATTTCCACCCTGCCACAGGTGCTGG
>NZ_LAPT01000197.1 GCF_003194385.1 Pokkaliibacter plantistimulans | reverse complement strand
TCGGTGGTGAGGTCGTCAGCGCTGGCATCGCGGTCGCCTTCCCCGCCATGCAGAGGCAGACGCTTTTCATAGTCCAGCCAGGCGGGGGGCAGACCACCGTGGTGGGTAGATTTATTCAGTGTCATCGCTAGCGGTGAACGCGGCTTATGCCCCTGGTTATATTTTTGTCTGGGGTTAAAGCGATAGGCGGTGGCGCTGTAGTAGTTATCCATTGTGTGCTGCCGCGTTACTTACTAAAGCGTTGCTGCTGTTCGGTATTGATGGCGTCTACTCTGGCTTTGAAGGCTTCTTCGCTGAGGTCACGCCACTGGCGCGGGTGGCGCCCGGTTTTGCGGTCATGTTCGGCAGTGGTGGGGTCGAGATGGCGGAAGGCTTCGAGCATAGGCAAGTCAGGCAGTGGCTGGTTGATGTCCATATAGGTATGCAGGCAGTCCCATAAACGCCGTGCTTCGTGCTCTGAGCCTACAGCACCGTAGAGTTTGCCGAGAAATACTTTGTGATGGGGCTGGGCAGTTTGCCGCAGCCACATACTGTAAGCGGTAATAAAACCCTGATGGTTACGAATCAATGACAGCTCGGCCGCCATCTCGGCAAAAGGGACTTCAGCACGAACTTGTCCCTTACCTTTGTATATGGTCACCATGCCAGTACGTCGGTTGAGGTCAAAGTAGGGGCGCATGGCGTTAAAAATAAAGTTACTGCCCAGATACAGAGCCGCTTTGCCCCCCCCCATAGGGCGAGGGGGATGCTAAGTAAAATCAAGTACCCTTGTACTGCTTTTGCCCCAAAACCTTGCGCAAACATAATAAACATCGTGATAAAACCAGCGATTCCTATCATCCAAGTGCCTACTTTCCCAATGGCGTAAGCAAGGGTGCCTATGGCATATAGCCAGGAAGCCTCCCCATAAGAGACCCCCCTGAGTATTTCGTGGTCGAGGCGCATGACGGCATTTTGCAAGTCGCTATCCGTCATATTGGCTGGGGTAGCATCCGCCCCTTTCTCTCCACCGTGAATAGCATTTCTTTTGCTGTACTCCAGCCAGGCAGGGGGTTGCCCACCCAAAGGCGGAGCTTTCAATAGCTCCGTGGCGATGATGGATCGCAATTTGTGCCCCTGGTTATATTTTTGTCTGGGGTTAAAGCGATAGGCGGTGGCGCTGTAGTAGTTATCCATTGTGTGCTGCCGCGTTACTTACTAAAGCGTTGCTGCTGTTCGGTATTGATGGCGTCTACTCTGGCTTTGAAGGCCTCTTCGCTGAGGTCACGCCACTGGCGCGGGTGGCGCCCGGTTTTGCGGTCATGTTCGGCAGTGGTGGGGTCGAGATGGCGGAAGGCTTCGAGCATGGGCAAGTCAGGCAGTGGCTGGTTGATGTCCATATAGGTATGCAGGCAGTCCCATAAACGTCGTGCTTCGTGCTCTGAGCCTATGGCACCGTAGAGTCTGCTTAGTGCAATATCCTGATGGGGTTTGGCAGTCTGTCGCAACCACATGCTGTAAGCGGTAATAAAGCCCTGATGGTTACGAATCAATGACAGCTCGGCCGCCATCTCGGCAAAAGGGACTTCAGCACGAACTTGTCCCTTACCTTTGTATATGGTCACCATGCCAGTACGTCGGTTGAGGTCAAAGTAGGGGCGCATGGCGTTAAAAATAAAGTTACTGCCCAGATACAGAGCGGCTTTGCCCCCCCCCCATAGGACGAGTGGGATACCCACAATGGTAAGAATAATAGGTGTTGCATCGATAGCATCGCCATGGGCTGCGGCGATAAAAAAAACTATTACGCTGCAGATAGCTAAACCAATACTCCCCACTTTGCCAATGGCATAAGCAAGGGTGCCGAAGGCATATAGCCAGGAGGCATCGCCGTAAGAGACTCCCCTGAGTATTTCGTGGTCGAGGCGCATCGGCAGCTGCTGAACCTCCTCGGTGGTGAGGTCGTCAGCG
>NZ_LAPT01000196.1 GCF_003194385.1 Pokkaliibacter plantistimulans | reverse complement strand
TGGTTCAAGCGGCTGGGTGAGCGGGTCATGGCGAAAGATTTCGACCGTCAGGTGGCCGAACTGCAGGTGCGAGCAGCCATCCTGAACCGCTTCACGCAGCTTGGGACACCGATGACGGTGCGTATGCCATAAATTCGTCTGGGGAAAGGGGCTTTGTAAGCTGTGCTCTATTTATGCAACAAAGCCAGTCTTAACTATAAAAGCGCAATTTCCTTCAATCCAGACCGCAGGTGCAGCGGTTAGGGTGACTGTCTTACCGTCAGGAGAAAGACTATGTCCCACCGCTGCGTACTGATCATCAACCCTGCCCTGCCCACTGGCCTGATCGCCAACACCGCCGCCGTGCTGGCACTCGGTATCGGCAAGCTGCAGCCCGATATCAACGGCCCGCTGATTACCGACAGTGAAGGGCTGCTGCATCAGGGCATCACCCAGTTGCCGTTGCCCATTCTGGCGGCGGATGTCGAACGCCTGCACAGTCTGCGCCAGCAGGCCGCCGAGCTGGCGCCGGATTTACAGGTGGTGGATTTCTGTCAGGAAGCGCAGACCGCCCGCAGCTACGAGCAGTACAGTGAACGCTTGCAGCAGGATGGCCGCCGCCTGACCTATCACGGTCTGCTGCTGTTCGGGCCGAAAGCGCTGGTGACTTCACTGTCCGGCAATCTGCCATTACTGAAATAAACAGACGCAGGGTCAGCACAGGCTCACCGCCTGCTATTGCTGGGCTGAATAAACAGAGGGGGAATAGAGGGGGGAATAAAAGCGGGGGCAGACAGCTGCACAGAAGGTCAGCTGTCTCGGGTCATCACCTGCAAGAAACCTTAACCGAGCCCGGCCAGACGCTCTTCTTCGCGTAATGTCAGCACTTCATAGCCGGTTTCAGTTACAGCAATGGTGTGCTCCCACTGTGCCGACAACTTGCCGTCGCGGGTGCGTACCGTCCAGCCGTCTTCATCCGTGGTGTTGTGGCGTACGCCCTGATTGATCATCGGCTCGATGGTGAACACCATACCGGGTCTGAGCTTGACGCCGGTACCACGGCGGCCATAGTGCAGCACCTGCGGCTCTTCATGCATTTCCCGGCCAATGCCATGGCCACAGTATTCCTGCACTACCGAGTAGCCCTGCTTCTTGGCGAACTGCTCGATCACAAAACCGATGTCACCCAGATGCGCACCGGGGCGTACCAGCCGGATGCCTTTCCACAGTGCTTCATAAGTGCCTTTGACTAGCTTGCTGGCTGCTGCCGATACCTCGCCCACCAGATACATCTTGCTGGAGTCGGCAATAAAGCCGTTCTTTTCCAGTGTGATGTCGCAGTTGACGATATCGCCTTCGCGCAGCACATCGCTTTCGCTGGGCATGCCATGACAGATCACATCGTTGATGGAAGTGTTCAGGCAGAAGGGGAAATCATACTGGCCCTTGGAAGCCGGGCGGGCCTTCAGCTCCTCGACGATAAAGCGTTCCACTTCACGGTCGATGGCCAGGGTACTGACGCCGGGTTTGATAAAGCCGTCGAGATGGGCAAACACCTGCGCCAGCAGGCGGCCCGACTCACGCATCAGGGCCAGTTCTTCAGGGGTCTTAATTTGAATGGCGGACATCAGCCAGCTCCGACAGAGGTAAAGTGGGTGAACTCATCAGCAGCCGGCAAATATCGGCATAGCAAAGTTCAGGATTCAGCTCGGCCAGCATGCCGATCTTCATCCAATGCTCGGCCTGAGCATTGATGGAGCGCGTCAGCGCCTGACTGGCGCGACGCACTTCCTGATGCATGGCATCAGAGATATTGACGATTCCCATGACAGGTTCCTGCGGGACACTGGGCAGGGTGACCACCACCGCTGTACAGCACCCATATAAAACGTATGCGAATCATATATGTTTCATATAGAGCTGTCCTGCCACAGGCAGGTGGAACTGGTTCAAGATGTTTCGCACCCGCCTGTCATCACGCTCCGGCAGATGGTGAACAGGTTTCAGGCAGGCGATACACCCCGCTCAGCGAACACTTCCCTGCAACTGAACAGGGCATTAAGTGCTGCCGGAAAGCCTGCATACAGCGCCATCTGCATGATGGTCTCGATCACTTCCGTCGGTGTCACACCCACATTCAGTGCGCCGTGAATATGCACCCGGAGCTGCGGCTGGGCATGGCCAAGGGCCGTCAGCGCAGCCACGGTGGCAATTTCGCGGCTGCGCAGGTCCAGCCCCGGCCGTGAATAGATGTCACCAAAACCGAACTCGATGATGTAACGCGCCATATCGGGAGCGATGCCCTGCAGGCTGTCGATCACCCGCTGCCCCTGTTCACCATCCACTTCTGCCAGTTTGTGCCAGCCCGCCTGATAGCGCGGGTCGTTATATGCTGGATTGCTGTTCGCTGGACTGCTGTTCGCTGGATCGATGTTTGCTGGATCGATGTTTGCTGGATCGATGTTTGCTGAGTTGTTGCTGGGCTGGGTCGGT
>NZ_LAPT01000195.1 GCF_003194385.1 Pokkaliibacter plantistimulans | reverse complement strand
GCCGGTTAGACCACTGGAGAATTATCACAACCCCTACCCATTTCTTGAACCAGCAGAGTCAACATGGGCTCTTCTGAATAAATAATGCAAGTGGGGATGTCTGCATAATCATCAAGGGCATCCCATTTCCTCCTTACTGCAAAATTTGTTACTGCCGTAGATAAAAACGCACAATCACTTGTCATGGTACCCATCAAATGACCATTCAACTGGAATGCAAATTCAATAAAAATAGAGACAGAGATATAAATACAGCCGTCAATGATAATAGTGGAGAGTTCACTACTATCGCCGACTGCACTAGAGAGTATTTAGAAAAAATATCAGAAGATTTTAGAAACGGTAAAAAATATACGGTTAGCCTATTAACGCTACGCATTCAATTAGGACAACTGGCCATATACGAAGCAAAAATTAATAATGACATAAATAAAGCAAAAGAGTTATATTATTTGGCCGCTTTGGCGATAATTAAAGCACTGGAGAACAGTACTGGTACATTTGTTCTGGGTGGGACACCTGTTCTTCCAGACTTCGCATTACCGTTATGTAGTGATGCAACGATGCTATATCCGCTATTTGCTCTACTTACCGAAGAAAAAAGCTCAGCAGTAGCAGAGCAAGGAAGCTGGGCAAGCATTATGCGTTGCTACCAGGCAGCTCTTATCAAAGACTGGGCGGAGATTGAAAGAATGATTGCAATTCTTCAGAAAAAATTCGCCAAGTTAAAAGCCAATGCTGAAGTTGTCTACTTTATAGAGTTCTTTCAGGCTCTGCTAAGTAACAACACTGAAGCCGTAGAGGCCAGCCTGCGGACACTACTTACACCACCGTTGGTTATAAAGCAGAACAGTGAATGGCGAAAAATGAGTCATGAAGGTGAGTACATGTGCCATTTTGGTATGCCCTTTGCCAAGCTTGCCTGGATATTGGGCCATGAAGTTGAGATCCATCACCCGTTGATTGTGTCCGAGCTATTGCCGGTTAGACCACTGGAGAATTATCACAACCCCTACCCATTTCTTGAACCAGCAGAGTCAACATGGGCTCTTCTGAATAAATAATGCAAGTGGGGATGTCTGCATAATCATCAAGGGCATCCCATTTCCTCCTTACTGCAAAATTTGTTACTGCCGTAGATAAAAATGCACAATCACTTGTCATGGTACCCATCAAATGACCATCCAATTAGAATGCAAATTCAATAAAAATAGAGACAGAGATATAAATAAAGCCGTCAATGATAATAGTGGAGAGCTCATCACTATCACCGACAACACTAGAGAATATATAGAAAAAATATCAGAAGATTTTAGAAATGGTAAAAAATATACGGTTAGCCTATTAATGCTACGCAATCAATTAGGACAACTAGCCATATATGAAAAAAAAATAAACAATGATATAAAAAGAGCAAAAGAATTATATTATTTGGCCGCTTTGGCGATAATTAAAGCACTGGAGAACAGTACTGGTACATTTGTTCTGGGTGGGACACCTTCTCTTCCAGACTTCGCATTACCGTTATGTAGTGATGCAACGATACTATATCCGCTATTTGCTCAACTTACCGAAGAAAAAAGTTCAGCAGTAGCAGAGCAAGGAAGCTGGGCAAGTATTATGCGTTGCTACCAGGCAGCTCTTATCAGGGACTGGGCGGAGATTGAAAGAATGATTGCAATTCTTCATAAAAAATTCGCCAAGTTAAAA
>NZ_LAPT01000194.1 GCF_003194385.1 Pokkaliibacter plantistimulans | reverse complement strand
CCCGGGGAGGATCACCACTGCTGCCGCTGGTCGGTACTGCAGCAGTGGCTGGTCAGGGAGTGATGGTGCCTCGGCTCCTGAAGAGAAGCTTAGCAGGCTGTTGAAAAACGTTATCGAGGCAGCCGAGACAAGGAAAAAACAGGCGAAAAAGCGGAGTTTAGTGAACTAAATGAGCATTTTGAGCCTGTTTTTGACGCGGTATTCGGCAACGCAGATAGATTTTCAACGACCTGCTAGGCGCTGACCACGGTATAGGCCAGATAACCGCTATAGCCCAGATAGACGGCCATCAGCAGAGCGCCCTCCACCCGGTTGATCCGCCCCTGTTTGCCTTTGAAGCCGTAACCGAGCACAAACAGCGATGCTGTCAGCACCGCCATCAGCGTCCAGTCGCGCAGCAGCACGGTGTGATCGACCTCCAGCGGGTGAATGGCCGCCGCGATACCCACGACGGCAAGGGTGTTGAACAGGTTGGAGCCGATCACGTTGCCCAGGGCCAGATCATGTTCGTTCTTGCGAATGGCCATCAGTGACGACGCCAGCTCCGGCAGTGAAGTACCCACGGCGACGATCGTCAGGCCGATAATCAGATCACTGACGCCGAAGGCATGGGCAATTTCCACCGCTCCCCATACCAGAAAGCGGGAGCTGATGATCAGCAGCACCAGCCCTGTCAGCAGCCACAGCAAGGCGCTTTTCAGGGGCATCGGATGCTCCAGCAACTCGCTGTCCACCTCTGCGCCCAGGGCATCGTCCTTACCCTGCATACCCTGATAAATACTCCAGCCCATCAGCGCAAAGAACACCACCAGCAACACCACCGCATCCATCCGGCTCAGTTCGCCATCCCACAACTGCCAGGCGGCCAGCAGGGTAACACCCATCAGCACCGGCAGTTCCTTTTTCAGTACCTGAGAGTGCACGGCGATGGGGCTGATGATGGCCACCAGACCGAGGATCAGGGCAATGTTGGTGATGTTGGAGCCGTAGGCGTTACCCAGAGCCAGGCCGGGATTGCCGTCACTGGCGGCAAGGGCGGAGACCACCATTTCCGGTGCTGATGTACCGAAGCCAATGATGACCATACCAATAAGCAGGGGAGGCATGCCAAAGTGGCGGGCGGTGGCGGCAGCACCATCGACGAATTTGTCGGCACTCCAGACCAGAACGGCGAGACCGCCGAGGATAGCAAGCAGGGCAAGTAGCATAACAGACTCTCAGGGTGGCGAAAGACGAGAGATACACCGCACCTTGCCACCCTGCAAAGGTCGGGTATCTCAGGTCTCATCAATTCCTGCCAGCAGGCTGGTATGGAACATGACTGCCACAAATCCGCTGACGGATTCGGAGACTGTTGACAGCCATCCCGGACAGGCCGGGTGATTACTCCCCCAAGAACGCTGCAGAATCTAGCAGATGACGGCAGTATGGCCAAGTCACCTGGCTACTATTTGTGCACAAAATGTGTAACGCAGGGCCGTTGTTCCCTTAGCAGGCTGTTGAAAAACGTTATCGAGGCAGCCGAGACAAGGAAATACCCCGAGGGCACAAGAAACAGGCGA
>NZ_LAPT01000193.1 GCF_003194385.1 Pokkaliibacter plantistimulans | reverse complement strand
TGAACGCGCGCTATTACGACCCGGTGGTAGGGCGGTTTATGGCGATAGACCCGGTGGGGCCGTTGCAGGGGGGGTTAGAACATATCAATCGATATGACTATGCGTATAACAACCCTTATAAATACATAGATTCGACGGGGTTATATCCAACATGTGACTGTAAGGATGACAAAACGTATGAAGGCGTTAACGAGTCAATGAAGGGAAATTTAAGCAGAACAGAGAAGAAGTCAGGAGGATTTGGTGACATCATTGCTCATGTTCCAATATATAATAATTTAGAAATTATGGGAAAAATAAGAGATAAAAATTTATTTACAGGTCTTTTTGATTTCATTGATCAAGTTAAAACTAATGGGAATATGGATTACAAAAAAGACCAAACTCTTGTCGCGATTTATGGAGACAGGGTGCAGCGGTTTGGTAATTGGCATTATGGATTAATGGCACATAAAATGGGGCTCAGCTTAAATACTGCTGTACTGGGTGCTGCTGGGTATCAATTAGGCTTTCAAACAACGACAGTGGATAACTTTTTAGAGGCTGGAATTATTGCCTCTCAATTAAGTGTGCCTAGTGGCAGACAGATTGATAGGATGTATTCTATTTTTACTGAGTCAGGTCTTCGTCGGGCTTTAGAGTCAGGTAGAACTTTTGGTGACAACCCTAGAGACGGTATAGATATCATGAAAGGTTGGGATGCGTTGGATGAATGGAAGTGAGGGCCATAGTATGTATATAAAGAAAGGATTTTTTCTCCTCTCTATTGTTGCATTGATAACTATTTATTTTATTTTTTTTGATAAAGAAGATGAGATAGATGTTTCTAAAAGAATGTATAAAGATAATGAGAAATTATTTTTTCAAGTTAATGATCTAATAATGTCTTTAGATGGAGTTTCTGAAATTAGTCAGTCGTGTATAGATTTGAATTGTGATGGTTATAAAATTTTAAATGAAATAAAAAGAAATAAATATAAAGAAATAGTTTCAAGCATGAAAAATATTGGAGTGAATTTGGTATATGTCTCGCGTGAGATACATAATAAAGATAAAGTTAGAGTGGTTGATTACTATACCTA
>NZ_LAPT01000192.1 GCF_003194385.1 Pokkaliibacter plantistimulans | reverse complement strand
CTGGGAGTGCAGAGTCAGCTTTAGGAACACGTCCTGAGCCGCTAGCATCTCCGCAGATTGACGTCCCTGTACTATCTAAGTTTTCGAGCCTTATGCTTTAACAGGTCGTTGAAAATCTATCTGCGTTGCCGAATACCGCGTCAAAAACAGGCTCAAAAATGCTCATTTAGTCCACTAAACTCCGCTTTTTCGCCTGTTTTCTCCTTGTCTCGGCTGCCTCGATAACGTTTTTCAACAGCCTGTTATACCCACTGCAACTGTATCAAGAAGAGCGCAGATCGCGTGTCAGGGACTGATACTGTGTAATCAGGCCCACGTTAGGTGGCAGTGGCCAGTCGAAGTTCTCCGGGTAAAGACGTAGATCATGTTCTGCAACAGGCAGCATGTACTGATCTTCGTAGTGCAGGTGACGTTGCTGTGCAGCTACCCAAAGCAGCAGCGACCTGCGGAATTCATCCATGGGCACAACAGTGCTCATTTCAATGGCTTCCAGTTGTTCTCTGATCTGATTGCTCTGTGCTTCCAGCGTAATGTGGTCTTCCTGAAGGTGATGGTAAAGCTTGGTCAGGCGTGGGTTATGCTGGCTGAGGTGGTTCAGTAGTCGATCTTCCATCGGATGGTGATAGCGCTCTGCATAATCACCGATATAGGCGAGAGTTTCTTTGATCAAACCCAGATCCAGCTCATCATGATGAAGATGTTCATCAAGTAAACGCAGCATTTCCTGCAGATGAGCGTGATCTTGCTTGAGCTGGTTGATAATGTTCATGGCCTTCTCCTCCCATCTCGATATGCTCAGACTATATGCCTGTGACTTGTAGAAGTGGGATGATGCAGGTCAATAAATGATCAGTGGCGGATAGCCAGAAAGTCGCAGACCGGAGGTGGTATAACCGGCTCCGGTCTGGGTATCGAAGTGCATAGGCTGCTGATTAGCAGGTCGTTGAAAATCTATCTGCGTTGCCGAATACCGCGTCAAAAACAGGCTCAAAATGCTCATTTAGCTCACTAAACTCCGCTTTTTCGCCTGTTTCTTGTGCCCTAGGGGTATTTCCTTGTCTCGACGGCCTCGATAACGTTTTCAACAGCCTGTTAGGCCGCTTTCTCTTCTGCGGGGGCAGAGGAGCGAATCAGGTGGTCGAATGCGCCCAATGCGGCATTGGCAC
>NZ_LAPT01000191.1 GCF_003194385.1 Pokkaliibacter plantistimulans | reverse complement strand
CGGCTGGCTCAGATCGTGATAATGCAAGGTCACACCCGGCAACTCCCGGGGGCTGCGACAGAGGGCATTCACCTCATAGTCCTGATTGGCCAGTGTCAGTGCCAGTGGGCTGCCGAGTTTACCGCAGCCAGCGATCAGAACGGATGTAGGCATTTGCATTAACTGGATATATCCACAGCTTTTTGGTATTGGCTATAATGGCAGCCGGATCATCCGGCAACAAGGTGGATGTCGATCCTTCTCAAAGACGCTCTCGAGGCGGTGATACACATAACCGCTCAATGACTGCCGTCTATGAGGAGTAACAGCGATAAGTTGAAGTAGCTCAGGAACAGGCCCAGATGACACTTACAGAACTCAAGTACATAGTCACCCTCGCACAGGAACAGCACTTTGGTCGGGCCGCAGAGCGCTGTTTCGTCAGTCAGCCTACGCTCAGTGTGGCCGTCAAGAAACTCGAGGATGAGCTGGGGATTGCCCTGTTCGAGCGCTCCAAGAATGCAGTGCGCACCACGCCGATGGGCGACACCATCATTCAGCAGGCTCAGCGTGTGCTGGAAGAAAGCGAGCGTATCCGCGAGCTGGCCACAGCCGGTAAAGATCAGTTGCGCAGCCCGTTGCGACTGGGAGCGATTTACACCATCGGGCCGTATCTGTTCCCTCACCTGATCCCCCAGATGAAGCAAAAAGCCCCCGATATGCCACTGTATATCGAGGAAAACTACACCTCGGTGCTGCGCCGCAAACTGCGCAATGGTGAGCTGGATGTGATCATCGTTGCCCTGCCCTTTACCGAGCCTGATGTACTGACGCTACCGCTGTACGATGAGCCTTTCGTCATGCTGATGCCCTGCTCTGATGAGATGGCCAAGCAGGAAACGGTGGATGCCAACAATATTCGCTGCAATGACATGCTGCTCCTGGGAGAAGGTCATTGTTTCCGTGATCAGGTCATGCAGGCCTGCCCCAGTCTGCGTGACAGCGAAACACAGCAGAGCATTACCGAAGGCAGCTCGCTGGAAACTTTGCGCCACATGGTGGCTTCCGGCTTCGGTATTACCATTCTGCCGCTGTCGGCGGCGGGCGAAGGGCTGTATGCCCCCGGCCTGCTCTGTACCCGTCCTTTTACCTCACCTCAGCCGATGCGCACCGTAGCACTGGCATGGCGTGCCAGCTTCCCGCGACCGAAAGCCATCGATGTGCTGCGTGACACCATCAAACAGTGCAATCTGCGGGTACTTCCTGCATGACGCCAGCCAGTCTCGATCAGATCGAGATCGCATTACTCAAAGGCGCTGGCCCGGCGGTGGTCGAGCGCTGTGAACGTCTGGGTCTGCACAGTGTGCAGGATCTGTTGTTTCACCTGCCTTTGCGCTATCAGGATCGCACTCGGATCACGCCACTGGGTTCGCTGCGTCCGGGTGACGAAGTGATGGTCGAAGGCTATATCCGGGTTGCCGATATCATCAAAGGCAAGCGCCGCAGTCTGCTGTGCAAGATTCAGGATGGCTCCGGTACGCTGACGTTGCGCTTCTTTCATTTCTCCCAGGCCCAGCGGGTCGCGCTGCGCAGCGGTGAACTGTTGCGAGGCTTCGGCGAGGTGCGGGTTGGCCCCAATGGCCTGGAAATGGTTCACCCTGAATACAAGGTGCTGCAGGCGGATAGCCCACCCGCCGATCTGTCACAGGCATTGACGGCGATTTATCCCGCCACCGAAGGGCTGACTCAAGCCCGTCTGCGCCAGCTGTCAGATCAGGCTCTGTCGATGCTGCAGCGGCGGGAGAATGCACTGACTGACTGGGTGCCCGCCGAGCTGCTGCGTCAGCACCGTCTCTGTTCACTGGAGGAGGCCCTTCTCTATCTGCACCGTCCCCCTGCCGGGATATCGCAGGAGCGCCTGCTCAGCACCACCGAACCGCATCGCCAGCGTCTGGTTTTTGAGGAGTTGCTGGCTCATCACCTGAGTCTGATCAAATTACGCCAGCAGGCATTGCGGATTGACGCACCGGTGCTGACGGGGGACCAGTCTTTACGGCAGGCACTGCTTGCCTCCCTGCCCTTCAGCCTGACCAACGCGCAGCAGCGAGTGGTTCAAGAAGTGGCTGAGGATATGAATAAATCGGCGCCTATGTTGCGACTGGTGCAGGGCGATGTGGGCTCCGGCAAGACGGTCGTGGCGGCCCTTGCAGCGTTACAGGCAGTGGAATCCGGCTTTCAGGCGGTGATGATGGCGCCCACCGAGATTCTGGCCGAGCAGCATTTTCATAACTTCAGTCGCTGGCTGGAGCCGCTAGGGCTGAAGGTGGCCTGGCTGGCAGGTAAGCTCAAGGGCAAGGCCCGGCAGCAGTCGCTTGAGGCGATTGCCAGCGGAGAAGCGCGGGTGATTGTCGGCACTCATGCGCTGTTTCAGGATGATGTGTCCTTTGCCCATCTCGGGCTGGTCATCATTGATGAACAGCATCGCTTCGGGGTGCATCAGCGTCTGGCGCTGCGAGAGAAGGGCATGCATCAGGGCAAGGCGCCACATCAGCTGATCATGACCGCCACACCTATTCCCCGTACTCTGGCCATGGTGGCTTATGCCGACCTCGACTGCTCTGTCATTGATGAGCTGCCACCCGGGCGTACACCAATTCAGACCGTGGTGATTGCTGACCAGCGTCGTGATGCGGTGATTGAGCGTGTGCGTGGTGCCTGCATGGCGGGCCGTCAGGCCTATTGGGTTTGCACCCTGATTGAAGAGTCGGAAGTGCTGGAGTGTCAGGCTGCCGAGGCGACCACCGAGCAACTCAAGGAAGCCTTGCCTGAGCTCAAGATAGGTCTGGTACACGGGCGCATGAAGGCGACGGAAAAGGCGGCTGTCATGGCCGAGTTCAAAGCCGGTGACCTGCACCTGCTGGTAGCGACCACGGTTATCGAAGTGGGCGTCGATGTGCCCAATGCCAGTGTCATGATCATCGAGAATCCCGAGCGGCTTGGGCTGGCGCAGCTGCACCAGCTG
>NZ_LAPT01000190.1 GCF_003194385.1 Pokkaliibacter plantistimulans | reverse complement strand
TCAAGGATATCGGTGACTACCTGATGAGCTATTACAACGAACAGAGGCCTCATTGCCACAACGGTGGTTTAACCCCGGTGATGAGGGAAAAAGAAGCTAAGAAGCTGTCCGGAAATAGTTGACCACTACACTGCGTGGTCTGGGAGCGCTGACCTTTGAGGAGGTGGCTCTCAATCTGCCCGATCTCGACGGATTTGACCCGGAAACAATCTATCTCGCCTGGCACATGACATTGCAGAGTGACTGTAGTGAAGCCGACATTCGCGAGATTTTTGAGTGGGTAGAAGATGACTGCCTGCTGAATATCCATCGCATTGGGGCTGATCTGACAGCCCAGGCAGCGGATGTTCCATCCGCCACTGATACGACTTCCCCTGATCTTGCTTCCTCCACTGTCAGTGCTGCTGCGGATACATCGGCTTCGTTACCTGCCGCAGAAACAGCTTCTATAAGCCAGACTCCCGCTTCAAACAAAGCTGCGCCATCTTCAGCCACTGAGTCGAATGTACTTTCCGATGCAGACAAGCTGAGTCAGGCACTCAAGGCCAAGACCTTCACTGCTGCCAAGGTGGATGCTGGCGGTTCGGTCAGGGTCGCTATCGACAAAGTCGATACCCTGATCAACCGCGTGGGAGAACTGGTCATTACCCAGTCTATGCTCAGTCAGATCAGCCATGACATGGCTGATCTTGAACATCCGGCACTGGAGAAAATGCGTGCAGGGCTGGCCATGCTTGAGCGCAATATGCGTGATCTGCAGGAAGAGGTCATGCGCATTCGTATGTTGCCAATCGGCTCGGTATTCAATCGCTTTCCACGTCTGGTACATGATGTCAGCCGCCAGCTGGGCAAGCGCATCGAGTTGCGTATGCAGGGCGAGCACACTGAGCTGGACAAAACGGTGCTGGAGAAGATCGGCGACCCGCTGGTGCACCTGATTCGTAATGCCCTTGATCATGGTCTGGAAACGCCGGAAGAACGTGAAGCGGCAGGCAAGTCCCCCGTGGGTCTGGTTGAGCTGAGTGCTTTCCATCTGGGCGGACACATCATGATTGTCATCAAGGATGACGGTCGCGGCCTGAATACCAGGCGGATTCGCGAAAAAGCGATCGAGAAAGGGCTGGTTGGCGTGGATCAGGTGCTGTCTGACCATGAACTCAAACACCTGATTTTTCTGCCCGGATTCTCTACCGCCAATACCGTCAGTGACCTGTCGGGCCGCGGTGTGGGGATGGATGTGGTAAAGCGCAACATCGAAGCGCTGGGCGGTGATCTCAACCTGCAATCTGAGCTGGGTCATGGCACCAGCATTCATATCCGATTGCCGCTGACACTGGCCATCATGGACGGGCAGCTGGTGAGAGTGAACGATCAGATCTACATCATTCCCCTGATCTCCATCGTTGAGTCTATCCAGATCGACAACAAGGCCGTCAAGAATATTGCCGGGCAGGATTGTCTCTATCATTTCCGTAATGAATACATCCCGCTGGTGGATATCAGCCTCTGCTTTGGTCTGGGTCTCTATAAAAAGCAGCAAGACCCCTTGCTGGTCGTAGTGGATGCAGGCGGGCGCAAATTTGGGCTACTGGTCGATGAGCTGCTCAGTCAACAGCAGGTGGTGCTGAAAAATCTGGAGAGCAACTTCAAGAAAGTTTCAGGGATTGAGGGAGCCACCATTCTGGGTGACGGCAACGTCGCTCTGATCATTGACATCCCCGGTCTTTGTCGGGCCGCACTGGATGGCAGTACGGCATCAGAGCATGGGGCCACGTACGGCAAAGTAGTGGCCTGACAGGGATGCGTTCAACGAAGTAAAGCCAGAACGATGGGGTTTGGGGTGAATAAAGGGAGAAATGATAGATGTCAGCCGTGCCTGAAATGGCCCGTCACCGGGACCGTGAGATTGATGCCATGAATGCTGAACTGGAGCAGTTCCTCACCTTCCTGCTGGCTGACGAGGAATATGCCGTCGATATCCTGCGGGTGCAGGAAATCCGGGTATGGACGCCAGTGACTCGCATACCCAATAGCCCTCCCTATCTGAAAGGGGTGTTGAACCTGCGCGGCACCATCATCCCCGTCATCGATTTACGCTGTCGGTTTGCCATGGCGCAGCGGGACTACGGTCCGCAAACCGTGGTGGTGGTAGTCAAAGTCATGAGTGACAACCTGCAGCGCACCATGGGCATTGTGGTGGATTCAGTAGAAGAAACCTTCGCGGTTACGCGAGAGCACATCATGGCTGCTCCCCATGTGGGCAGCAACATCGATGCAGAGTTCGTGCGTGGTCTGATTTCCATCGACAAGAAGATGATTGTTTTGCTTGATGTCGACAGGCTGCTCAACTCTGACGAACTGGCAATAGAACATATAACAGAATGACCTCAGTGGAGCTGCCGTCATGAAAGTAAACATGCCGATTACGGACAACGAAGTAAGACTGAAAGACGGTGAGGAGCTTGTCACAAAGACTGATCTGAAAGGCACCATTACCTACGTAAATCCTGCTTTTATTCAGATCAGTGGCTTCAGCGAAGAGGAACTTCTTGGCCACAACCATAACGTCGTCCGTCACCCGGATATGCCGCAGGCGGCCTTCAAGGATCTGTGGGACACCCTGAAGCTCGGCCGCCCCTGGAACAAACTGGTCAAAAACCGCTGCAAGAACGGTGACTATTACTGGGTCAAGGCAAACGTCACACCCATTACCCGTGATGGCAAGGTGGTGGAGTACATGTCTGTCCGTACGCTTCCAAGCGCCGAAGAGGTTGCTGCAGCGGAAAGACTGTATGAGCAGCTCAACAAGAACACGGCTTCGCTGGTGGCGCCCGGCACCATTCCTACCCGGCAGCTGCAGGCAAAATGGTCTTCGTTGCTGATCAGTGCGGTATTGGTCTCTGTCGTGGTGGGCGGGGGGATACTTTTCGTCGCGCCGATGTGGGTGGAAGTGGGACCACTGCTGGGCTTGTTAATTATGGCCATTGGCGGTACCCGTCTGCTTAAACAGCAGGTTATAGCACCTATGGAGCAAACCATTAGCGCTATTCATAACGTGATGGAGGGAGTCTATCACACGCCTATCGATATAGACCGGCCGGGTGAGTTTGGGCAGTTGAACCGCGCTGTGAAGTCCCTTGGTATCAAGCTCGGCTTTGAACTGAACGATGCCAGAGAGCGAGCGGGCCAGTCTCTGCGTATCAAACAAGCATTAGACAACGTGACCTCCAGCGTCATGCTGGCAGACAACGACGGCAATATTATCTATTTCAATGACGCTACCCGCGATCTGCTGAAGAATGCCGAATCGGCCATTCGCACAGAACTGCCCCATTTTGATGTGGCCAGCCTGAAAGGGCAGAACTTTGATGTTTTCCACAAAAATCCGGCGCACCAGCGTGGAGTCTTGTCTCGCATGACCACTACTTATCGTGCTCGTATCACGGTAGGTGGACGTACTTTTGCCCTGATCGCCAACCCGGTGATGGACGACACTGGCAAGCGTCTGGGGTCCGTCGTCGAATGGCAGGATCTGACAGAGCAACTGCAGGCGGAGCAACAGATTGAGAATCTGATCAAAAAAGCCGTGGCCGGTAATTTCGAGGAGCGTCTGAATCCCAGCTTGTACAGCGGCTTTATGGCCAATGTCGCCACCGGCGTTAACACCCTGATGGACACCGTGGTAGAGCCCTTGATGGAGGTGAAACGGGTCCTGGTGGCGATGTCTCAGGGTGACCTTGAGCAACGCATGAAAGGTGATTTTCAGGGTGAGTTTGCTGATCTGGAAAACGCCCTGACGTCTTCGCTGGAACGCCTTGGCAGTCTGGCAAAAGACATTCGCCTCGCAGGCGATGCCATTACCTCGGGGGCATCGGAAATTGCCCATGGCAATGCCACCCTGTCACAACGTACCGAAGAACAGGCAGCCAGTATCGAGCAAACCTCTGCCAGCATGGAGGAAATGACCAGCACGGTTAAACAGAATGCTGATAACGCTCAGGAGGCCAGTCAGCTGGCCGCGGCGGCCAAGAAACTGGCAGAAGAGGGCGGCAATATTTCGGCTAAAGCGGTGTCGTCCATGGGGCTGATCAGCAAATCCTCCGCGCGCATTGCTGACATCATTGGCGTGATAGATGAAATCGCTTTCCAGACTAACCTGCTGGCGCTGAATGCGGCAGTGGAAGCAGCCCGCGCGGGCGAGCAGGGGCGCGGGTTTGCCGTCGTCGCTTCCGAGGTGCGCAGTCTGGCACAACGCAGTGCCAGTGCCGCTAAAGAGATCAAATCCCTGATCAACGAAAGCGTGCAGACCGTCAGTGAGGGCGCTGAATACGTGGATGAGTCAGGCAAGTCATTGCAGCGCATCATCGAGTCGGTCGAGCGTGTGTCACTGATCATTGGTGAAATAGCCATGGCCAGCCAGGAACAGGCCTCCGGTATCGGTCAGGTCAACGTGGCTGTAACGCAGATGGATGAGGGGACTCAGCAGAACGCTGCACTGGTAGAAGAAGTAGCAGCCGCATCAGAGTCCATGGCAGAACAGGCGAGGCAACTGCAGCAGCTGGTGAGCTTCTTCAAGGTCAGTGACGACGATGTCAGCAAACCTTCTACTCCACATCGACCTGTCGCTGCGGTGGCATCACCCGCTGCCAGTGCCAAAATGGCAGCACCCGCGGTCAGCCCGATCAAGGCCAAAGCCATTGTCAGCCCGGTGCGTAAATCCGCTTCAGGGGCGGTGGTGATGGGTGAGGAGTGGGAGGAGTTTTAACAGGTCGTTGAAAAGCTATCTGCGTTGCCGAATACC
>NZ_LAPT01000019.1 GCF_003194385.1 Pokkaliibacter plantistimulans | reverse complement strand
TGCGGGTTCCGGCAACGATACTGTGACTGCCTACGGGGGTTACAACGATATCGACAGCAGCTCCGGCAACAACAAGGTCTATGCCTACGGCGGCGCCAACGACGTCAACGTCGGCTCCGGTAATGATCGCGTCGAAGCCTACGGCGGCAGCAACAAGGTCACCGACAGTGGCGGCACCAACACCTTTGTACTGGGTGGTGCCAGCAACGTGCTGACTTCCGGCAGCGGTGCGGACACCGTGACCGCCGATGGTGCCTACAACAACATCAAGACCTACGGTGGTGACGACACCATCACCGTGGCGGCGGCGGCCAACCTGATCGATGCCGGTGACGGCGACAACACGGTCACCGCCAGCGGTGGTTACAACGAAGTCAGCGCCGGTTCCGGTGATGACACGGTCAAGGCCTACGGTGGCTACAACAACATCGATGTCAGTAACGGTAACAACTACGTCTATGCCGCCGGTGGTGGTAATGAAGTGGATGCCGGTACCGGCAACGACACCATCAAGGTCTATGGCGGCTACAACGTGGTGGATGCCAGCAGCGGCAACAACGAAGTCTATGCGGCAGGCGGTGGTAACGAAGTGACCGTCGGCAGTGGTGATGACAAGGTGACCGCGTACGGTGGCAGCAACATCGTGACAGACAGCGGTGGCAAAAACACCTTTGTGCTGGGCGGTGCCAGCAACGTGCTCAACTCCGGCGACGGCGTTGACAGCGTGACCGCCGACGGCGCCAGCAACGTCATCAACACCAAGGGGGGGGCCGATACCATTACCGTCAACGCGGCCTCCAACGTAATCGACTCAGGCAGCGGTAATGACACCATCACCGCCAACTCGGCCAGCAACGTTATCACCACCGGCAGCGGTAATGACAACGTGGTGGTCAATGGCGCCAGCAACGTCATCGACACCAGCGGCTCGGCCGAGTACGAAACCGTCTACACCACCACCTACAAGACGGTGAAGGTATTCGGTACGACCATCAAGATCCCCACCGTCACCACGACCCAGGCCCAGGTCAGCGATGACAGCGATACCGTGTATGCCGCCGGTGGCAGCAACGTGATCAATGTCGGTGACGGCACCAACAAGGTGACTGCCTACGGTGGCAATAACTACGTCACCGCCGGTTCAGGCAACGACACCATCGTCGCTGATGGCGGTGCCAACGAAATCGACGCCGGTGCCGGTAACAACACGATCGAGGCGGCCGGTGCGGCCAACATCATCACCACGGCCGGTGGCAATGACACCATTACAGGCTGGGGCGGCGCCAACGTTATCGAAGCGGGTAACGGCAAGAACGACATCACCGCCGGTGGCGGTGCCAACGTCATCACGACCGGCTCCGGTAAAGACACCATCAATGCCTACGGCGGTGCTAACGTCATCACCAGCGGTGCTGGCAACGACACCATTCGCGCCTACGGCGGCGCCAATGTGGCCGTAGTCGGTAGCGGCAAGGATGACGTCATTGCCCTTGGCGGTGCCAACGTCATCACCGCCAGCGACGGCAACGATCAGATCATTGCCGCCGGTGGTGCCAACGTTGTAGTTAGCGGCGGCGGTGATTCCACCGTGGTCATGGGCGGCGGCCTCAACATTGCCTATCTCGACGGCGGTAACAACCTGGTCGGCGCGCTGGGCAGCACCAATGCGTTGCTCAGCGGCGGTGGCAACAACACCCTGATCGGTGTCGGCGCAGCCAACCTGATGTTCAGCAATGGCGGCGACAACCTGATGGTGGCCGCTGGTGCCGGTAACCTGCTGGTGGCGGCGGAAGGCGACAACACCATGATCGCGCTCGGCGCGGGCAACGTGGTGCTGACCGAAACCGGCTCCATCATTGAAGGCCTGAGCCAGGGCATCGGTGATCTGCTCAGCGAGGCCATCGACAGTGATGAGGCCGATGCGGCGATTGAAGCCGGGGTGGAGTACATCAAGGACGCCATCAATACCGGCAGCGGTGACGATATCGTGGTGGCCATCGGTGCGGCTAACCTGGTCTATACCGGCAAGGGCAATGATGTGGTGACCGCCATTGGCGCCGCCAACGTGCTGCTGGCCAACGGTGCCAATACCATCACCACGGCCATTGGTGAAACCAACGTGGTGCTGAACACCGCGGGCGACAACGTAGTGACCACCATCGGTGCCAACAACGTGGTACTGCTGGGGCTGGGTGATGGCCTGACCTGGCTGGCTGACAAACTGGCGGATGCCACTGACAGTGACGCGCTGGATACCGTCAGCGAGTTCCTGGCAGACAACCTGACCACCGGTGCCGGTAACGACATCGTCACCACCATCGGTTCTGTCAACGTGGTCTACACCGGCAGCGGTAATGACGTTATTACTGCGCTGGGCAGCACCAACGTGCTGTGGTCTGGTACCGGTGACGATGTCGTCACTGCCATCGGCTCCAGCAACATCGTCTACGGTGATGAAGGCTCCGACGTCATTACTG
This sequence comes from Pokkaliibacter plantistimulans, assembly GCF_003194385.1. Lineage (GTDB taxonomy): Bacteria > Pseudomonadota > Gammaproteobacteria > Pseudomonadales > Balneatricaceae > Pokkaliibacter > Pokkaliibacter plantistimulans. Next base: position 8,621 of record NZ_LAPT01000019.1, on the reverse strand, counting down.
CCATCGGTTCCAACAACATCGCTGTCACCGGCAGCTATGAGGAAATCGCCGCCACGGCAGTCGGTCTGGTGGATTCCCTGACGGCGGGCATCTACGCCACTGATCTGGTCAACGAAGCCGGTCTGTCCTCCGCCGCAGAAAGCGACGGTGGCACGGATGTCATCACTGCCATCGGCTCCAATAACGTGGTGCTGACCGGCAGCGACAGCAGCATCATCACCGCGCTGGGTACCAACAACATTCTGGTATCCGGTGCCGGTGATGATGTCATCACTGCCGTAGGTACCTACAACGGTATCGTTGCAGGCAGCGGCGATGATGTGGTCACTGTGCTGGGTTCCTACAGCGCGGTAGTGGCCGGTGAAGGCAACAACGTGGTCACGACCCTGGGTAAGGCCAACATTGTGACTGCTGGCGACGGCAATGATGTTATCACTACCATCGCCATGGGCGGTGACAGTGCCAACGTCAACGTGGTGTCTGCGGGTGACGGTAACAACGTGGTGACCCAGATCGGTACCTACAACGTCGCCGTGACCGGTGCTGATGATGACGTGCTGGTGATGGTGTCTACCTCCAGCAACTCCAGCTCTACCAGCACCGCGGAAGAAGCTTCCGAGGAAGCCACCAGTACCTCCACCACCACAACCACCTACAGCACCGAGTTCAACGTCGGCTGGACCGGTGCCGGTGATGACGTGGCGGTGATCTACGGTGAACACAACGTGGTACTGACCGATGCCGGTGACGACACCATCGTGGTACTGGGTAGCAGTGGCACGCTGAAAAGCGTCACCGAAACCGAGACCACCGATACCGCTACTGAGGCAACCTCGACCAGCAAGTCGACCATCACCGTGGATACCGGCTTCAACTTTGTTGAGAGCGGCAGCGGTGATGACACCCTGATCCTCAACGGTGAAACCACCATCGCTGTGGCTGACAGCGGCGATGACCTGATCGTCTCCAATGCCACCAACAACGTGGTGCTGGGCGGTGAGGGCAACGACGTGATCATCGGTCTGGCGCAGGCCACGGTGTTCAACACCCTTGAAAGCCTGACCGAGAACGATTACGAGAGCTGGAGTGACTGGGGCTCAGCGCTGATGAGCGCCAAGTATGTTGGCTCACAACTGTACAGCCTCGCCAGCGGCTCGTTTGGTGATCTGAACCTGATCGGCAACGTGCTGATGGGTGGTGACGGCAACGACACCATCTTCGCCACCACCGCCGGTACCTATATCTCCGGTAACGACGGTGACGACGTGATGATCGGCCTTGGCTGGGGTCTGCTCGATACTATCCTGCTGGACGGTGCTGACAGCCTCAACTCGGTATGGGAAGGCATTGGTGACGGCTTCGACGCCATTACCGAATACCTGACCGACACTCTGGTGGACGACCTGTACGACGTCTGGGACAGCATTGCCGGTGATATCACCGATGTGCTGGAAAGCGTAGTGTCGGCTACCGACAGCTTCGGCGATGATCTGGACAGCACCGCCAATACGGCCATCAGCTACCTCAACAACCTCACCGGGCTGGATCTGGCTGACGTCGATATCGGCGATGCCCTGTCGGGTCTGGTGGATGAGGGTGCCGACAGCCTGTCTTCGGCCATCAGCTCCATCAGCAGTGCCTTTGAGTACGTGGCCGATGCCGATGTCAGCGATGCCATCGACAGCGCCCTGTCTACCGCCGCCGATGGCGTCGACACCGGCATCAGCTGGACCTTCGACGGTCTGGACTGGATCGCCGAGCAGCTGGGCTTTGACAGCACCGGTCTGGCCAATTTCGACGACTTTGAAGGGCTGGTAGCGGCCATCATGGTCTACGAAATCGCCTACAACTACGCCGGTGACAATGACCTGTCCGGTGGTGCCGGTAACGACACCCTCTACTCCGGCATGGGTAACGATGACCTGCGCGGTGGTGAGGGCACTGACACCTACGTGATCTCGCTGGGCGATGGCAAAAACACCGTGTACGAAGAGGCCGGTGGCAATGATGTGATCCAGATTGCTGCCAACACCTTCTTCAACAAGGACATGACCAGTGACAACGTCTACACCGCCATTGATGGCAGTGATCTGGTGATCAACTACGTGGTGGATGGCGAGTCCTTCGCTCAGGTGACGATCAGCGATTACGCCAGTGTCGACGTCAAGGAACTACAGCTGGTGGACAGCGACGGTAACACCGTCTCCACCCTCAGCATGGACCAGCTGGTAGCCCAGGCCGACTCGGCCAATACCAGCTTCGACATGGCCACCGTGTGGACGTCGGAAAACCTCGACCAGTTTGCCGAGTTGTTGCTGTCTGCCCTGACCGGCAGCAGCACCACCGACACCACGGTTGATACCTACACGACCGCGACGGATGCAGGGCTGGAGGCTGCTGCCTAACTGAGTTCTGACCGGTTGTTTGGGAGGTGAGTCAGGGTTGTAACAGGTCTGGCTCACCTTGCAGATAAACAGAACATTACCTGCTGTAACAATAAAGGCATCCTGCTGGCGCAATCCGGCAGGGTGCCTTTTTATTTTATATATCAGCATGTTATGTCGAATTTTTAGTCATCGGATTGTTGCCTGTAACAGGATGATGGTAAACATTTGTTTACCAATAATGCTCAATGCACTAAGGTAACGCCCGCAACATAAGGGGCCCTCGTTCACGAGGGTGATCCTCAAGGATGATCAGTTTGCCCGTCGGACAAGGCTTAGGTCTGTGCTGTTCAGGGAACGTGGTTGGCATTCGTGAGGGGAGATAATGAGTGGGGGAGGGGCTGTACTGAGCGCCAAAACACCACCGTCGAACAAGGAAGCCCGCTCCATGAGCGGTTATCAACCCCCATGCTTAGGAGAAAAGCATGCAAAGTAATACCTACCTGAACTACGAAGGCATCAAGGGCGAAGCCACTGCCGAACAGTTCAAAGATCTGATCACCCTGCTGTCCATGGACTGGGCTATCGACCGCGTGGTCACCGCTCACACTGGTACCGCCATGGACCGTGAAGCCAGCGCTGCACGTCTGGGTGACATCACCATCACCAAATTCCAGGATCGCTCCTCACCCGATCTGTTCAAGGAAGCCACCATTGGTAAAGCCAAAAGTGCGATCTTCCACATGACCAAGCAGGGCGACAAAGTCGAAGAAATCATGAAGATCGAACTGACCGACGCCATGATTTCTCACTACAGCGTGTCCATTCAGGACGACCGTCCCGTTGAAACCATCCGCATTTCCTACACCGAAATGATGATGACCGTGACGCCTACCGACGACGACAACAACGTTATGGCGCCGTTGGTCTACGGTTACAGCGGCCTCAAAGGCCAGCAGATGTAATCAGGGCACATGGTTGCCTGACTGCACTGCAAGAAAAGGCTCCTTCGGGAGCCTTTTTGTTATCCACTTTGCCCTCTTCAGCATAAGGACATCCCTATGGGTCAACTCTGTATTGCCGGAGCGACACGCCAGCTTAAACCCGGCGAATTCACCTCTCCCGAAGCCTGGGACTGCTTCGTGCGGGACAACCCCCATCTGCGTCACAACGCCGTGATCCAACCCGGCACGCCCTATGTGGTGCGCACTTCCGCCAGTACACCGGGCCAGCAATGTTTAGCACAGCTGAACGAACTGACCGGCCTCACTCCCGGCGAGCGGGCCAATATCGTCGGGCTGGTGAAACAGCTGGGCCTTGAAGGCACGCTGGCGCTGGCCGCCTTCTATGAGGACACCATGGCGCCGATCAACCACCGACTTGCCGACTGGAGTGATAACCACTGGCGCGATGGTATCGGCGCCGCAGCGGGTGGCTGGGCGGCACGCGACAAGGTACTGATGAATCAGCTGACGGCCTATGAAAAGGCCTTGCTGGATGTACGCAAAGCGCACCAGAGCAAACAGCCAGGGCATGTACTGCGCCGTTACGAAGACGAAGCACGGGCGGCCTGGCGACGGCTGAATGAGCAGTTCAGGGTGGCGCTGGAAAAACACTTTGCCAAAGTCAAAGGCCGCGGCACGATCTGGAGCAATGCCGACCGGGGCATCGAAATCGCCAAAAGCCACCGTGACGACACCAGACTGAACCTCAGCGGCTCACGGGATATTGCCCTGCTGCGCGGGCTGGCCCGTGCCTCGGATATTGTCGGCAACAGTATGCTGGTGCTGGAAGTCGGGGCACGAGGCAAAAAAGTCGTTGACCAGTACCGTCAGGGCGGCGACTGGATGCGTACCGCCACGGTGGAATCGACGGGCTTGGCCTTTGGTGTTATGGGAGGAGCTTTCGGTGCCGGACTGGCATCTAACGCTGCGGTTGCGATTGGTTTAGCCGCTACCCCGCTGGGCTGGGTAGTGGTGTTGGGGGTAGGTATTGCCGCAGCTTACTTTGCCGGGTCATTTATGGATCATATTGGCCAATGGGGGTCATCCAGTATCTATGACCGCCGACTCAATAGCTGGTAACGATGATGAGTGAATACTACGGGTGGATATTCCTTATCGTGTCGCTGGTAATTTCAATGTCCTTTTTTATCTCATTGCTGATTTTTTCGCGTTTTAGCATGAAGCGCATTGAACGGAAAATGGTGCAAGAGGGGCTGGCGTTACCGAGGTGGGACGGATGGGGAGGTTATAGAGTGTTTTACTATGCCTTCGCGATTGTGTGGCATTACAAAGCGAAAAGAATGCCTTTGATCAATGCTGAAGCCACGCGACGCGTAGCAACCAAGACAGACCAATATCTGGCGTTGTGGACCGTCGTATCTGGGATAGGTTTTTTGCTCTGCGGCGTTATTTTCGAGATTTTTCGTACGCAGTGATACTGCAAGGCATCTGTTCGGCTGAGCAGATGCCTTTTAGATGCAGCTCTGCTTGCCGGTTGAGCTGTCAACTCAATCCGCAGCACTATTGTCATGCTGTCATCCACCCCTGCTAAGGTAAGGCCTCTGCCATTCTCTCAAAGGAACTGAGCCTGATGCCTAACTCCCTGCTTCGTCTGCTGTGCTGGCTGCTGCTGGCCGCGCTGCTCATTTACCTGCTGATCTGTGCGGGTCTGTATCTGTTTCAGCGCTCGCTGCTGTACTTCCCCCAGCCCAGCCGTTATCAGGATGCTGCCCATACACTGATACTGCCGGTCACCGGGGCGATGCTGCAGGTGACCACCGAGGCGCGCTCCGGAGCGGGGGCGGTGCTGTACTTTGGCGGCAATGCCGAAGATGTGTCCCTCAATCTGACCACCTTTGCTCAGGCCTTCCCTGACCGGGCGATCTATCTGCTGCATTACCGTGGTTACGGCCAGAGCAGTGGTGAGCCGAGTGAAGCGGCGCTGCAGCAGGATGCGCTGGCGCTGTTCGATCAGGTGGCGCAGCAACATCAGGATATTGCCGTGATTGGCCGCAGCCTCGGCAGCGGGGTGGCTATCTGGCTGGCCAGTCAGCGCCCTGTGTCGCGAATGGTGCTGGTGACACCTTATGACAGCATTGAAGCCGTGGCCGCCGGGCAGTATCCCTATGTGCCGGTGTCCTGGCTGCTGCGTGACAAGTATCTGTCGTGGCGCTATGCACCTGCCATCACCGCGCCGACCCTGCTGCTGGTGGCGAGTGATGACCGGCTGATTCCGCCGCCACACAGCCAGCGCCTATTACAGGCCTTTCACCCCGGCGTCGCGCGGCTTGAAGAGCTGGCCGGAGTGAACCACACCAGCATTTCTGCCAGCCCGCACTATCTGCCCTTGTTGCAGCAGGGGATCGGCTCTCCTCTGTAGCAGTTGTTCACGATCAGCGGTGCGTCGGCCAGATACCGTTCGCAGTTGTTTCAATTTGGCGCCGGGGTGCGGCGTTTTAGTCCGGCTGGTCTAAGCTGAATGAGCCCGTCGGCAGGAGAAATCATGCTGTTCCTGACGAGGTTTACAGAACAATAACCGGTGGTGGAGTCGCCACCCTTTCCTCAGGAGCCCATGCCATGAATCCTGTCGTACATTTCGAAATGCCCTATGACGATGCCGAGCGCATGCAGACCTTCTACACCGCCGCCTTTGGCTGGCAGATGCAGGCGCTGGGTGAACAGATGGGCCATTATGTGCTGGCCACCACCACCCGGATAGACGCCAACCCCGGTATGCCCGCCGGGGCGATCAATGGTGGTTTCTATCCCAAGCGGTCAGACTGTCCGCTGTACCCGTCAGTGGTGATTGCGGTGGCCGATATCACCGAGGCCATGACCAAGGTCAGTGTCGCAGGGGGCGAAGTGCTGGGTGAGCCGATGGAAATTCCCGGTGTCGGGCTGTATGTGGCCTTCCATGACACTGAGGGCAATCGTGTCAGCATGCTGCAGGCGTTTCCCCAGACGAGTATGTAACTCTTTGATTTATATGGTGTGTCAGGTTGATGTCGGCTGGCTGTCGTCACCCCGACAGCCAGTTTTCCGGCAATGTTGGCAGTGAATTTCGATACGAGAGAGGAAGGGATGATAGTACGCAAGTTACGGCTGCAACGTGGATGGTCACAGGAGCAGCTGGCACAACTGACCGGGCTCAGTGTGCGGACTATTCAGCGTATAGAGCGCGGCCAGAACCCTGGTCTGGAAAGCCTCAACGCCCTTGCTGCCGTGTTCGAAGTACCCCTGAGCCAACTGCAAACGGAGAGCGATATGCCTACTCACACTTCAGACAGCCAGCCGACAGCGGACGATGCCGTCAGCCGCGACGCAGGGCTTAGCCCGCAGGAGCAGCAGGTGATGGAACAGGTCCGCGACATCAAGGGATTCTATTCCCACTGCATCAAGTACGTGCTGATCATCAGCCTGCTGTTTGTGATCAACCTGTCCACCAGCCCCGGCTATATCTGGGCATGGTGGCCGATGCTGGGCTGGGGGGTCGGGCTGGCCTGCCACGGTCTCAACGTGTTTGAGGTCTTCCAGTTTTTTGGTCCGGCGTGGGAAAAGCGTCAGATAGAAAAACGTCTGGGGCGTAAGTTGTAAAAAGCAGATTGTAAAAAGCAGACAGGCAGGGACCGGCAAGGAGTGTCAGGGAATGAAAACACACTGCGATTGCTGCAGCGGAACGCTGCAGGCCACGGACAGCCGGGCATGGAAGCTACGCTGTGAGCAGTGCGGAGCCCGCTACAAGGCGCAGCGTCTGATGCCTGCCACCGGGCAGCGGCTGCGAACCTATCCCTGGCTGACCTTTGCGGTGGTGGTGCTGTTGCAACCCCAGCTGCTGGCCTTGTGGCTGCGCCCGCTGGGGCTGGCCGTCACGCCACTGCAGTCACTCAGCGTACTGCTGCTGTTTGCTCTGATCTGGGGTGGCTGGCTGTACCGCAAGTGGCGTCGGCTGCTGCCGGTCAGTTATCAGCGGGTTGAAAAGCCTGAGCGGGTACTGCGTCGTCAGGATTTCTGGTGGTTGCTGTTTACCCTGCTGATGGCGCTGTGGGCCGCCACCAGTCTGTGGTCTGGCCCCGGCTAGGCGCTGCTACGCCCCCGATACACAAGCCCGTCTGTAAAAATTAGGTCAATAACAACAACGATGGAGATGCCCCGCATGAATGCACACCATGCCCTGAACTATGTGGAATTCGCTGCCCGTGATCTGCAGGCAACCAGAGCATTTTTTACGCAGGTATTTGGCTGGCAGTTTGATGACTACGGCCCCGACTACATCGCCTTCAGCGAGGCCGGTTTGAATGGCGGTTTCTATCGTGCCGAGCGCGCCTCGCGGGTAGCCGACGGCGCGGCGCTGCTGGTGCTCTACAGCGACAGTCTGGAGCACAGCCAGCAGCTGGTGGAGCAGGCCGGTGGGGTGATCAGCACGGCGATTTTTGCCTTCCCCGGTGGCCGCCGGTTCCACTTTATCGAACCAAGCGGGAATGAGCTGGCGGTATGGTCTGATCGCTAAGTCCGTCACCGTCACAAGAACCCGTTCGGATCCCTCAGAGGTGCCATGATGACCATTGGTTTGTACGCAGGCCTGCTGGGCCTGATTTATATCTTCCTGTCGTATCGGGTGATTGCCGGGCGCCGTCAGTATCGGGTGGCGCTGGGGGATAACCACGTTGCTCCGCTGCAACGGCGCATTCGGGTGCACGGCAATTTTATGGAGTACGTGCCCTTGGCCCTGATTCTGTTGCTGCTGCTGGAGCTAAGTGGTACCCGCCCGTTGTGGTTGCACCTGCTCGGTGGTCTGTTGGTGCTGGGCCGTGTGCTGCATGCCTATGGCGTGAGTGCTGAGCAGGAGAACCTGCGTTTTCGTATCAGCGGGATGGTGGCCACCATGACGGTGCTGCTGGTGGCGTCGTTGTCATTGATAGGTCTGGCGCTGGGGTGAGCTGGTTGTTTGTGAGGGATTGAGGGTGGTGCGGTTCGTTGTATTAACGACACCTAGCGTGGAGTTCATTCGGTTGTAATCCGGTGCGATTCGTTGCACTCATCGCACCCTACGCGGAGTTCGGAGTGTAGCTATGCGGTGTGGTTCGTTGTAGTCACCACATCGCGTGAAGTTTATTCGGTTGTAATCCGGTGCGATTCGCTGCACTCATCGCACCCTACGTGGCGTTCGGTGTGTAGCTATCCGGTGGGGCTTGTATCTGCAGTTGCGGCTTCAGTAGATACCATCTCTCCTAAC
>NZ_LAPT01000189.1 GCF_003194385.1 Pokkaliibacter plantistimulans | reverse complement strand
GCCTTCCTTTATATAGCTGTCACGTCTGCCATCTTGAGGTCAGGGCACAAAGCCAATCTGAAAGGCGAGGGGAGCACGCTGCTCCCTGCCGTACAGCACTAGCAGGTCGTTGAAAATCTATCTGCGTTGCCGAATACCGCGTCAAAAACAGGCTCAAAATGCTCATTTAGCTCACTAAACTCCGCTTTTTCGCCTGTTTTTTCCTTGTCTCGGCGGCCTCGATAACGTTTTTCAACAGCCTGCTAGACGACGGATCAGTGCAAAAGCGCCCACTTACCGTTCTTGACGGTGATCAGCTCGCGGCCGCGCTCATCGAAACCGCTGTGGTCGGCGGGAGTGATGTTGTACACCCCCTGGGTGCCTGCCAGTTCATGGGTCTGCTCCAGCGCATCACGCAGGGCAGAACGGAACTCAGCGGTGCCGGGCTGGCCGCTTTTCAGGGCGGTGGGAATGGCATTGGCCAGCAGCAGGCCGGCATCGTAAACGTTGCCGCCGAAGGTGGCGGGGTTTTCACCGTACCGCTGCTTGTAGTCGCTGACGTACTGGCTGGCGATGGTCTTGGAGGCGCTGTCGGGCACTTCATCCAGCACCAGCATCAGGCTGGCCGCCAGAATGGTGCCTTCAACCTGCTTGCCACCCAGCTTCAGGAAGGCATCCAGTGCGGCGCCGTGGGTCTGGTAGACGGTGCCCGCATAGCCCTGATCCTTGAGGGTGGTTTCCGGCATGACGGAAGAGCTGCCGGGCGCGGCGATCAGCACGGCATCCGGGCTGGCCATCAGGATCTTGAGGCTCTGTCCGGTCAGGGAGGTGTCCTGGCGCTGGAAGGTCTCACTGGCGACGATCTTGATGCCCGCTTTCTCGGTCAGGCTCTTCATCACCTTGGCCCAGTTCTCCCCATAGGGATCAGCGGTGCCCATCAGTCCCAGGGTTTTGACGCCGGACTGCTTCATCTGATCCACCAGCGCGGCAGCAATCAGATCATCGTTCTGGGTGGTCTTGAAGACCCATTTCTTCTGTTCGGTCATCGGCAGTACAACCGCTGCCGTACCCACGGGCGCCAGCATCGGCGTGCCGGACTCGGCGGCGAACTGGATTACCCCCATGGCGTTGGGCGAGCCGCTTGGGCCGATGATGGCATCAACGTGATCTTCATCGATCAGCTTCTTGAAGGCTTTCACGGTCGCGGTGGGATCACTGGAATCATCCAGCGGGATGTAGGTGATCTTTTCGCCAGCCACGGTTTCGGGCAGCAGGGCGACCGTGTTTTTCTGCGGGATACCCACCAGGGCAATGGGGCCGGTGGAAGACGTAACAACACCGATCTTGATGTCGGCATGGGCCAGTGAGGAAAGGAAGGTCGTGCTGAGTATCAGTGCAGAAAGCGTTGTCTTCGACAGCATGTCGTTCTCCAAATAGGTATTTGAACCGGGATCTGCAATCAGGCCTCGGGGTATCGCTGCAATAGCACCTGCGCGGTTAGTCACGCATTCACCGGCAAAGGTGAAGGTCATAACGTGGCAAAGCTAATGCTCAGGCGCCTATACGCCCGGAGGTGAGTCATCCACCTGTCCTACAGACTGGTACGGTCCGGTCTTTTTTACCAGAGCGTCGTGAAAGGTCGTTAGCAGCGAATGTGCCAAAACTACCTTCGCGCCGATCTGCATCAAGGAAATCAGTTGAAAAATATGCCTCTCGGGTGTTCTGCCCCGCGCGGTTGCCAGGGCTTTTCAGGGAGTGCGGTGTTCGGAATAAATACTTGAAAAGACAAGCATTTTTCTGCGCTTTTTTTGGGGTTTGGATACGTCATTTTTATCATTATTTTTCGTCTTTTTTGTGGGTTGTAAAAAACGTCTTTTCGCCGTGTCAGAGCGATGCAGGATGACCTGTCTCTGTGCCATGACAGCGTTCGTCTGTGCTTGGTTTTTTGATATTAAATTATTGAAAATAAAGTATTTAATTCCTTTTTAAGTCGCTGTTCTGGTTGTATTTATCAGCGGCTTCATTGCTCAAATATAGTGCGATAAGCGCAAAAGTGCACTACAAAAAAGCATGAATATTTTTTGAAAAAATCAATTGACATGGAAAGTAATTATTTGGATTTTAGAAAAAAGCCGGACGTGACCGGATCGGTCACGGTAAACGCCTGTCAGAACGTGAAAACGCTGTCAGACAGGGCTGGCGATAACCAGACAACAGGCCACCGGGCATACAGTGCAATGAGCGGTGGCCACAGCGAGCAACAAGAGGTGGGAAGCGATGACCGCAGTGGTAGAAACCCTGAACCTCGGCCACGGGCCACGCACAGTGATGGTTAAAGACACCATCGATGTGGCGGGCTATGCCACCCGCGCTGGCAGCAGGGCGCTGGCTCGGGCCGCCGCCGCACAGCAGCACGCCGCGGTGGTCACTGCCCTGCTGGAGGCTGGCTGGCAGATCAACGGCAAAACCAATCTGCATGAACTGGCGTTCGGCACCACGGGGATCAACCACTGGACCGGCACGCCTGTGAATCCTGATTACCCCGCGCTTATCCCCGGTGGCTCTTCCAGCGGCTCGGCTGTCGCCGTCGCCGCAGGTCTGTGCGATGCCGCACTGGGTACTGATACCGGCGGCTCGGTGCGTACCCCCGCTGCCTGCTGTGGGGTTTTCGGCTTCAAACCGACCTTTGGCCGGGTCAGCCGCGCTGGCGTCATGCCTGCGGTAAGCAGCCTCGACTGTGTTGGCCCGTTCAGTCGCAATATGGACACCCTTATCCAGGTAATGGCGGCCATTACCCCTGATTTTGCCGCTGTTCCCGAATTTTCTTCTCTGCCTGCCAAGCCGCTCGGCGTGCTGACCGCAACGGCACAGGCAGAAATCAGTACGACCCTGACCCGGGCGCTGGAGCAGGCGGCACTGCCGCAGATACCGGTGGCATTGCCCGGAATGCAGGAGGCTTACAGTGCAGGCATGGTGATCATCAACCGTGAGACCTGGAATGCCTGCGAGCCGCTGGTCGCCAGTGGTTTGATCGGCAGTGATGTCGCCGACCGCCTGCTGGCTGCCAGTCAGACCAGTAATGAGCAGCTGGCGCAGGCCGAGCAGACCCGCAACCGCTTCACTGCAGAAGTGGACCGCCTGCTGCAGCACTGTCTGGTGCTGGCCATGCCGACCCTGCCTGATTATCCCGTCGCCCTGGCAGATGCCGCGGATACCCGCGCACTGCTGGGCATGACGTCCTTTGTTCGACCTTTCAACCTGACCGGTCATCCGGCCATCACCCTGCCATTGCAAGGGCCTTCCGGCCTGCCCGTGGGCCTGCAACTGGTGGCTGGCAGAGGGCAGGACGAGCTGCTGTGCAGTGTCGCCCGAGAGCTGAGCGAGCGTCTGGAACTGAACCGAGTTTGATCGTGGAGAAGCACATGACCGCCTTTGAAGCGTCCCTCCGGGGGACAGCCCATGCTGCGCTGGGTGGCGACACCTTTGCGGCCCTGCTGCAGGACATTCGTCAGCGTGCCCGCAGCGGTGAGTTTGATCAGCAGCGCTATATCTCGCAGGACATCATCGAGCGTCTGCGCGATATCGGCATCTACCGGGCTCTGGTGCCACGTCGTTTCGGTGGCGATGAATGCAGCCCACGGCAGTTCTGTGAGCTGATCGAGGCCATCTCTCATGCCGATGGTTCGGCGGGCTGGGTGGCCAGCTTCGGGATGGGGGTGGTCTATCTGGCCGCGCTGCCGCCGCAGACGTTCGCCCGTATTTATGCCGACGGCCCGGACAAGGTCTTTGCCGGTGGCATCTTCCCGCCTCAGCCTGCCGAATTTGTCGAAGGGGGTCTGCAGGTCAACGGTCGCTGGAAGTTTTCCAGTGGCTGCATGGGGGCCGATCTGGTCGGTGTGGGGATTGCGCCTCGGCAGGGTGAAAAGCTGGGTTTGCCGCGTATGGCAGTGATGCCCGCAGGGCAGGCACGCATTGACCCGACCTGGGATGTGGTCGGCCTGATCGGGACTGGCAGCCATGATCTGGTGGTTGAGGATGTGGTGGTCGCCGAAGACTGGACCTTCGTGCGTGGCGGCGCCTCCAACCTGGATGAGCCGATGTTCCGCTATCCCACGCTGTCTTTCGCCACCCAGGTGCTGTCGGTGGTGGGGCTGGGGGTGGCGAAAGACAGCGTGG
>NZ_LAPT01000188.1 GCF_003194385.1 Pokkaliibacter plantistimulans | reverse complement strand
CCAGCGCCTGACAGGCCTCCGTTACGGAATAGCCTTTCTCGGTCACTAACGCGACGGCCTCCAGCTTGAACTCTGGAGTAAAGGACTGACGACGTTTGCTCATAAATAAGACACCTCACTGAGCGCGTTAGAATAACGCTTTACTGAGTGTCCGAAATCATTGAGCCACTACAGATATCGCTTTAACAAGATATGGAACAGCCAACACAGGCCTCCGGGCCAAAGGAAGGCGCGGATGCTCCGCTTTAGGCGTGATGAAGCCAAAGTATTTCAGCTCTGCGTGCTCTTCGTCAGTTAAGCACTTGGAACACCTTTGGTGTTCCTGAGTGTTGGTGTTCTCGTTTTCCGGGTTTGGTGTTCCATCGCTGCAGGCCGCGCCGCTACTGGCTTTTTCTGTGTTTGGAACACCAGGAACACCAAGAACACCAAGAACACCGGATAAAAGCAGGTTACGGGTTTTCATACTTGTGATGCCTTCTGGAAAGCACCTTCCACCACATTGCCGTTAGCCAGTTTGTCCAGATAGTCGGCATACCACTGCATCATCACTTTGCGCTGTTCCAGATAGATGGCCTTGTTGTACACACCGGCTACACCTTCCTTGACGTGGGATAGCTGGGCCTCGATATGGTTTTCATCAAAGCCATATTCGTTAAGTGTGGTGGAGGCGATGTGCCGGAAGCCGTGGCCAGTCTGTCTGCCTTCATAACCCAGGCGACGCAGGGCCATGAGGAATACGGTATCTGATCTTGGTTTGTCGCCACGGCCACGGCCCGGAAAGAGCAATTGGTAAGCACCCGTCAACGGGCGAAGTTCATCCAGTAATGCCAGGGCTTGTCGTGGCAGAGGCACTACGTGCTCCCTCCCTCGTTTCATCCTTTCAGCGGGTATCGTCCAAAGGGCATTGGGCAAATCAAACTCTGACCATGTGGCGGCCCTTAAC
>NZ_LAPT01000187.1 GCF_003194385.1 Pokkaliibacter plantistimulans | reverse complement strand
ATTGGTGCAGTGATGTAGGGTGTGGTGAACGAAGTGAACCGCACCGTGTGAAAACTCGAAATGTCAGTCTTTGGCCCGGTGACTGGTGCGGTTCGTACCTCACCGGCACCCTTGTATCTCTTCTGGAGTTTCTGATTAGCTACCAGCGACTCCAAAGAGCTCGGTGAAGTGGACGGCACCCTGGGCACATGATGTCGTGACGTAGATTCACTCCCGAGCTCTTGTTCTCCCACATTGAATGGTATCCAAGCGCCTGAATTGTCAGTGACGCTGAATGGACAAGGGAAATGAGAGATGCACATTGTTGGAATCGATATCAGTAAAGCCAAACTCGATTGTTGCTGGCTACGAGAAGCGGAAAAGAACAAGGTCAAAACAAAAGTATTCAGAAACACGTTAATGGATCATGACGCATTGGTGCACTGGTTACTGCATCAAACAGGCACGTCCGCCGAGGGAATCCAGATCGTGATGGAGGCCACCGGGGTGTATCACGAGCCCCTGGCCTATGCACTGCATGAACGGGGATTTCTGGTCTGCGTAGTGAATCCAGCCCGTGTACGTGAGTTTGCTAACAGCTTGGGCAACACCCACAAGACCGATGCGAAAGACAGCCAGATACTGGCGTTGTATGGGCATCGGATGCAACCAGAACAGTGGCAGCCAGAAGCCCCGGAAGTCAGAGAACTCAAGGCACTGATCAGCCGTTTGGAGGCCCTGGAGGCGGATCTGCAACGTGAATCCAACCGCCATGAAAAGGCAGAGTTCAATCGTAGCTCCGAACGGGTTATCGCCTCACTGGAGCTGATGATGACCCAATTGCGGCAGGAGAAGCAGCGCCTGGAGGAGGATATTGATGATCATATCGACCGCTATCCACACCTGAAGAAAGACCGGGTGTTGTTGCTGAGTATTCCTGGTATTGGGCCCGTTATGTCACGCTTGATGCTAAGCGTGATCCGCAGCCGGTCATTTGAACAGGCGGGACAGCTGGCTGCCTATCTTGGGCTGGTGCCACGCATTCAGGAGTCCGGGCAATGGAAAGGTCGTAGCCGACTAAGCAAACAGGGTCCAGCCCGAGTGAGAGCCAAGTTATACATGGCAGCGGTCACCTCCATACGCAGCAACCCGGATATCCGGCGCCAATACGAGCGTTTGACACAGAACGGCAAGAGCAAACTGCGCGCGCTAGGCGCGGCGGTGCGCAAGCTGGTACAGATTTGTTTTGGTGTGGTGACACATCGGAACGAATATTGTCCTGAAGTCGCGTGTTCCGATTTGAGGCCAGTTAGGAGAGATGGTATCTGCGGAGGGTTTGGTGCACGGATGTAGGGTGTGGG
>NZ_LAPT01000186.1 GCF_003194385.1 Pokkaliibacter plantistimulans | reverse complement strand
TCCAGAAGAGATACAAGGGTGTGGTGAACGAAGTGAACCGCACCGTCATGGCATCACCATCGCGCTGCACGACACGAACACAGAATACATATACCCACGCGGTGAAGGAGAACAGTGATGGTCAGGGCAAAATCGATCAACACAATGCGTACGGGTCGCTTGCTGCAGGCTACCAGCCTGCTGCTGTGTTGCCTGAGCCTCGGCGGTTGCTGGAACACTACCCCCCAGCAACAGAGCCAGCGTGAGGATGCCGCCGCTGCGGCGCAGGCAGAAGAGCAGGCCCGGGCCAGCCAGTCCCGTGGTCTGTGTGGCGAAGAGATTGCTCCGGCACTGGGGTTGAAACTGGCGATGGCCCAGCAACAGCAGCAACAGGGGCGGCTGTATGCCGCACTGGCGGGCCTCAACACCCTCGACAGCGACAGCCCGACCTACCGGCTGGTCAGGGCTGACCTGCTGCGCCGTCTGGGCCAGTACGAGCAGGCCCGAGGGCTGTATCAGCAGCTGCAGTCCAGCTGTCTGGCCGGACGCGCACTGTACGGGCTGGGGCTGATCGCAGCCTGGCAGGGGCAGGTGGCTGATGCGCTGCGTCAGCTGGATCAGGCGGTAAAGCTGGCGCCCACGCAGGCCGACCTGCGCAATGACTATGGTTTCCTGCTGCTGATGAGCGGTCAGGATCAGGCCGCGCGCAGCCAGCTGATGACCGCACTGGAGCTGGATGGCCATCACACCACGGCAGCCCGCAATCTGTGGTTTCTGCTGCTGAAGGAGGGGGATCAGCCTGCCGCCGATGCGCTGGCGCGCCGCTTCAACTGGAGTGCGGCAGAGCAGGGGCAGATGCTGACGGCCATTCAGCACTTTGTGCCGCTGCGGGTGATGGCGGCAGGGCAGAGTTAATTCCCGGTGTAGCCGGGCCTCAGCAAGCATGTCGGAGGTCGTTATGTTTATTCAGCATCGTGTTTTGCCCCGGCTAAGGGTAGCCGTTGGCTTGCTGTGCTGCGCTATCGGGTGTGCTGTCAGTACGCAGGCCATGGCGGCCAACCCTGTACCCGCTGCCGCTACGGTCACCCTCAGTGAGCCGGATACCCGGACGGATAGCGTGCCCTCCAGAGGCAGTGAAACCCGCCAGTGGCTGCAGATGCAGCGCGACGGGCGTTATGCCAGCAGCTATAACGATCAGCTCACCCCGGAGGCGGCAGCCAAGGCACAACAGCGGGTAACCGACAGTTTTGGCCAGAGCATTCCGGCGACCTATATCGACAAGGATTTCGGCAAATAGCCTTATGAACAGAGCGCGCCAGCGCGGTGCAATCGGCCTCAGTGCGACCCTGCTGATGCTGAGTGTGGTACTGCTGGCTGCCGTTTCCATCGACAGCGCGCGGCTCTATCTGGCCAAACGCACCCTGCAGGCGCAGGCCGATCTGGCAGCGCTGGCCATGTCCCGCTCATCCTGTTACATCGACGGCGTCAACAACGAAGAGGAGCTAAAAGCAGAGGCGCTGAGTAATCTGGCTGCCAATGGTTTTGAGGGGACAGCCACTATCGATTTCGCCACTGCTTATATCTCTAACAAACATTGGAAGTTGAAAGAGAGTGCGGTTGACCGGTCAGCAGGCAAGGTGTTGTTGATTGAAACTGTGCCCGCCAGTCTGCTGGCGGGAGGCGTGTTTGGTGAGGATATCCGGCTCAGTGCCAGCGCAACGGTGCTGAAGCGGCTGAATGTCGGCTACAGCATGGGCTCGGGGCTGGTTGATGTGGATCTGACCAACTCTCTGCTCAGCGCATTGCTGGGCGGTTCGGTCAGCCTGCTGTCCTATGAGGGGCTGCTCAATGCCCGGATCAATCTGGGTGAACTGCTGGCGGCACTGGATGAGACCGGCACAGGCTTTAACACTGATCTCTCACTGGGCAATCTCACGGAGCTGTTGGAGACCGAGGTCAGCGTAGGCGATCTGCTCGATGCCATGATTTCGGTGCTGGGCAGTGATGCCAGCGCCAGTGCGGCTGTGACCCTGTTGCAGCAGCTGCGCCTGACCGGTAACAGCGATGCGCTGGATGTGACGTTGGCAAATTTACTGTCGATAGTGGATGAAACGAGTATTCCCGATGACGTGCTGGGCCGTTCGCTGCTGGCCACTAATCTGAATGCCTATGATCTGCTGACGTCCGTTTTGATGTCGGCAAATCAAGATTCTGTGCTGACGCTCAATGGTCTCAGCCTGAGCGTGGCAGGCGTGAGCAATCTTGGCGTGACCCTTAAAGTGATTCAGGCGCCGCAGTATGTCGTCGGTTATTTCCCCTCTGATGAGGGGGCCGAACCGGTGCTGAAGACAGCCCAACTGCAGTTGGGCATCAGCGGCAGCCTTTCGTTATCCAGCCTTGGTTTACCCGTCAGTCTCGCGAATTTTACGTTAGCGGTCAGTATTGCTAATGCAGAGGCCAAACTGCTGGATGTTCAGGGCTGCACCCTAAAGGAGGGTATGGACTTAACTTTTCAGGTGTCGCCCTCCACGGCAGGGGTACAGGTCAATGCTTCCATATTGGGGCTGCTGGGTACGTCAGTTGCTACGGTCAGTGGCAACGTGCCGGTGGCCAGTAGCAGCCCTGTTACTAAAGTCATTTCTGTGCAGGATGCAGACCTGCCTTACGGCCCTGAGCGGGTTAATAGCAGTGCGAGTAGCACGCTGAGTGGGACGATAGAAAGCCTTAACCTGTCCGTTTCATTGTTGGGTCTGACGCTCTCTACGGCGCAAGGCCAGTCAGTGAAGTCGCTTTTTGCAGATACGCTGGAAACGCTGGGATCGGCATTGATTGAGCCCCTGCTATTAGGGCTGGGTGTTTCTATTGGCTATGCCGATATCACTATCCTGTCTGCCGACGTTGAGAAAGGCGATTTAATCCAGTAGCTCTGCCTGTGATCTTCTCGCTGACGCCTAACCCGGTTCCTTGACCAGACGCAGCATCTGCTTGGCCAGAAACGGCCCGGTGACGATCACGCCAAACAGCCGCAGGGTTTGCAGGGCCAGCACCAGACCGGCGTCGGCCTTGATGTCGATAGCAATAATCGCCAGTGAATCCAGTCCGCCCGGGCTGGTCGCCAGAAAGGCGGAAATAAAGTCGGTGTGCAGGAAGGGCGCCAGCGCCCAGGCCGACAGGCCGCACAGCACGATCAGCACCAGTGAGCTGATGATCATCACCGGCAGGCTGCGTACCACGGTGCGCACGGTCTTGCGGTCAAAGCGCAGGCCCACGTAGCAGCCGAGCACGCCGTAGGCGATGACCAGCAGCCAGTCGGGCAGAAACAGGTCGATCCAGCCGGACAGCTGCAGCGCCGTGGCAATCAGCAGGGGCACCAGCAGGGCGCCTGCCGGAATGCGGCTGCCGAGGGACACCCCGACCAGCACAATGGCAATACTGGCCACGAAGGGCCAGAAGGTGTGGGCATCAAGGGCGAAGGCGTCCTGTGGGGTGGAAGAGACGCCGTGGTAGTCGGCAACAAAGCGGCTGACCAAGGAGGCACCCACCACCACACAGACCACCCGTACATACTGCATGGTGGCAACGATGCGCGGGTCGGCACCGTAATCTTCGGCCATGGCGGTCATGGCCGCCGCCGCGCCGGGGCTGGTGCCCCATACCGCGGTGCTGCCCGGCAGACTGCTGTAACGCACCAGCAGCGAGCCGACCAGCGCGCTGAAGACCACGGTCAGCACCGTAGCCAGCATCATCACCGGCCAGTTATTGATGATGGCCAGCAGCACGGTGCTGGTCATGGCGTGGGCCACCATCACGCCAACAAAGCCCTGACCCAGCCGGAAAGCGATACGCGGCAGCCGGACGGTGGCACCCATCACACCAAAGACGATGGCCACTAGCATGGGCCCGAGGAAATGCGCGGCAGGCATGGCCAGATGCGCCAATAGGGCGCCAAACAGGCCGGAGCAGACAAGCAGGGCCAGCCATTGGGCGGCGGGCGGAAGTTTCGCCAGAGGTGGCGTGGGGCGGGCAGGCTGATACAACGTCGTGCTCCAGTATTTTCCACCTGACAGACTCAGGGCGGGCTGAGCCTGACAGAGGGCGGGGTGGAAAAGCGCCCGTGCGCCTGCCTTTGGGTCTGCCGCTAACAGCCTTTGCTGATGGGCGCCGCAGACTGTTTGGCCAGGTAGGCGAACAGGTCGTCGAAATGTTCGCGTGTGACCTGCACTGCCTGCTCGGCATTCTGCTGTTCGATGGCATCCAGCAGGGCCTGATGCAAAAAGCCGCCTTTGGCGCTGTAGGCGAGGTGCAGGAACGGGCGAATGGTATCACGTATGCGTTTTTCAATCATCTGATAGAGTTGTATCAAAACTTTGCTGTGGGTCGCCTCGACGATGGCGCGATGGAACGCCAGATCGGTATCCAGCAGCTCGGTACAGCTGCCGGTCTTGCAGGCCTGAGTGTGCACCTGAGCCTTGTGGAGGATGTGGGCCATGTCCTCCTCGCTGCGATGCAGGGCCGCCAGCTCTGCCGCCTGCACTTCCAGCGCCCGACGCAGGATCAGCACCTCGCCGATGTCTTCTAGTGGCAGTATTGGCAGCGCAGGCAGCAGGGGCTGATGCAGATGGGTGACCTGAGGGGAGCCGGGCAGACGCCGCAGATAGGTGCCCGAGCCCTGAATCACCTCGACGATGCCTTCAGTGGTGAGGGAGCGGATGACTTCGCGCAGGGTGTTGCGGCCGACACTGAAACGCGCCATCAGCTGCGGCTCGGTGGGCAGGGCCTGGCCGATCTGCCATTCGCGGCAGTCGATGGCGTCAAGCAGGGCGTCGCGGGTGCGCTGGTATTTATTCATGGGACACCATGATGAATGGGATTAGCAGAAATGACGGGTAGGGCCGGCGGCGGCTTTGACCCGCTGGGCTGATTAAAATAGGATGAATTCCCCTAATTAGCCAGAATTCATAGGATGAATTCTGTCACCTCCTCAGGATGTTGCCATGTCATCGATTCGCCCGCTTAATGCAACGCCCGCCACGGGTGCTGCGGCAGATTCCTCAAGGCTGGCCAGCCTGTTGTGGCTGGTGGCTTTTCTGCTGGCGGCCTTTAATCTGCGTGCACCGATCATTGCCCTTGGCCCGATGATGCGCAGCCTGATGGACGGCCTGTCCATCAGTGCCAATGTCGCCAGCTTGCTGACGACTATTCCGATCCTGTGTTTTGCCTGCATTTCGCCCCTGGCACCCTGGCTGGCCGCCCGGCTGGGGATGGATCGCAGTATTGGGCTGGCCCTGCTGACTCTGGCGCTGGGCGTGGCTCTGCGCGGCGTCGACAGCCTCAGCTGGGTGCTGCTCGGCACCATGCTGATGGGCGCCGGTATTGCCTGCGGTAACGTCTATATGCCGAGTTTTATCAAGCGCAACTGGCCAGACCGGGTCGGGCGGATGATGGGCTTTTACACCGTGACCATGGGAGTGGGTGCCACGCTGGCGGCGGCGACCTCGGTGCCGCTGATGCAGATGACGTCCTCCTGGCAGACGCCGATGTGGTTATGGGCTGCCGTTGCCACCCTGGCTTTGCTGGTCTGGCTGTTCGGGCTGTGGAAAATGCCCACACCTGCGGCAGCGGTGCCGCCTCGGGCGTCCCTCGGTGGCATGCTGAAAAGCCCGCTGGCCTGGGCGCTGACCCTGTTCATGGGCTGTCAGTCCACCAGCTTCTATACCATGCAGGCCTGGCTGTCGCAGGTGGTGACCAGTGAAGGGGCAACGGCGGCAGAGGCCGGAGTGATGCTGTCGGTGATCAATCTGGTCACCATTCCGGCCAGTTTTGTGGTGCCGATGCTGGCGACCCGGCTGCGTTCGCAGAGCCTGCTGGCGCTGATCATTACCCTGCTGATTGCGGCAGGCACGCTGGGGGTGATGCTGTCACCGCTACACGGTCAGCTGCTGTGGGCGGTGTTGCTGGGCGTGGGGCAGGGGGCGAGTGTCAGTCTGGCCTTTACCTGCATGCTACTGCGCAGCCGTGAGGTCCATCACAGCGCGTTGCTGTCGAGCATGTCGCAGAGTATCGGTTACCTGCTGGCGGCGACCGGACCGGTGCTGTTTGGCTGGCTGCATGAGCTGAGTGGCCACTGGCAGTGGTCGATGACGCTGCTGATCGTGCTGCTGGTGGTGCAGGGCGTAGCAGGGCTGATCTGCGGTCGCCCGCGGTTTGTCGAGCTGCACGACTGATTCGCTGCAAATCGTTGTTTTACCGGTCACTTTGCTAACAGGTCGTTGAAAATCTATCTGCGTTGCCGAATACCGCGTCAAAAACAGGCTCAAAATGCTCATTTAGCTCACTAAACTCCGCTTTTTCGCCTGTTTTTTCCTTGTCTCGGCCGCCTCGATGACGTTTTTCAACAGCCTGTTAAGACCTATATCCTGTTTCAGGTCTCCCGGCAGGGCTGGAAACGCTACAAAGACAGCCTTTGATAGCGTTCCCACTCTGCTCAAGGAGACTTTCCATGTGG
>NZ_LAPT01000185.1 GCF_003194385.1 Pokkaliibacter plantistimulans | reverse complement strand
TCCTTGTCTCGGCTGCCTCAATGACGTTTTTCAACAGCCTGCTAAGAGCATGGGCAGTAAGAACGTGAATACGGGGAACCTGTTGGCTCAGGACAGTCGCTTGTGATGAAAGCGCTGCGCAGTTTCCGATGGGCTTTCACCGAACAGTTTGCGGTAGTCGCTGGCAAAGCGGCCCAGATGGCTGAAGCCCCATTCCATGGCAATGGCTGAGACATTGCGGGTGGAAAAGTCTTCCAGAATCGCCCGTCGGGCACATTCCAGCCGGTACTTTTTCAGGTAGGCCATGGGAGACATCCCGGCGTGCTGCTTGAAGGCATCAAACAGCTTGAAGCGGGATACGCCTGCGGCCTGCTCGATATCTTCCAGACAGAGGTTGTCGCGGGCGTGATCGTGGATGAACTGTCGGGCGCGCAGCAGGTAATGCGGCAGGCGGGTGTCGTAGCGACTGTGCAGTTCATCCGTGTAATTGCTTGGCTGCGCCAGAATCAGCCCCTTGATCAGCGCTGTTTCCATATCGCGGGAAAAGGCGGTGTGCTGGAACAGATCACGGGCGCTTTCCATCTCATCCATGAAGTAGCGCACCATGCGCCACCAGGAGCCGGTGCCGCCGTTGCTTGCCTCCACCCGCGAGGCAAACTGCAAGGGCTTGTCGATCTTGCGCTCTAACATTGATTCCAGCACCGAGCGCATGGCGTTGCGCTCAATCGCCACCTGCATCTTGCGGCAGTTACCGCCGATGGTCAGCTGCTGATGCTGGTCGGGTGAAATGATCAGGCCGGTATCCTGATCGGAAATGTGACGTTCGCCGTCCTTGCTCAGCTCTTGCTGGCCGCTGACGGGCAGGCTGATGCTGTAGCAGTTGAGCTGAATGATGTCTTCCACACCGATGGTGACATCGGTG
Organism: Pokkaliibacter plantistimulans; assembly: GCF_003194385.1. Classification (GTDB taxonomy): domain Bacteria; phylum Pseudomonadota; class Gammaproteobacteria; order Pseudomonadales; family Balneatricaceae; genus Pokkaliibacter; species Pokkaliibacter plantistimulans. Next base: position 6,249 of record NZ_LAPT01000185.1, on the reverse strand, counting down.
CCGTACTCGATATGGCCGAGGGTGGTCGACATGGATTTGAAGCGGTTGCCGGTGTAGTGAAACTGGATATGCCGCGGTACATCGGCCCGCAGCGAATGGGGGCCACAGATGATGGACATCCACGAGCGGGCGCCATCCAGATCATGATGATCGGCGTGCACATCGTGGAACTCAATGCAGTTGCTGGCTCTCATCGGGGTGATTCCTGACTCTCACGGTAGTGGCAGGTCGCCGGGGATGACCCTGTCGCCGTGCTTACGGCCAGCTTGTCTGCCATGGTGCTCTGTCGGCACTTTTTCACTATTCATGCAAATTCGGTGCCCCCGGCCTCCTCACTGGCGGTGGCTGGCCGCGCCGTGAATTACGCTGAAAAAGCGCGAAAAAACAGCGAGATAGTCAGGGCAGGCGGATGCCGCCTATGCGAACAGCGCTGCCACTGCACCTGAACGGATCAGTCAGGGTCACGGAAAGTAGCACTTTGAGGCGCCCGCGATGCCGTTTATTGACCGTCAGCAAAGTCTGGCAGGGAGGGGGTTGAGCGGATAGTGCCTGCAGTATGTGGATAAACCCCGGTGCTTTTTCTGGTCGTTTTGGCTTATCAAAGGTGTTGCCAGAGTTACAAGGCAGACGCCAAGCCAGTGCGGCCAGTGTGTGGGAGCGGTGGGGGGAGCGGTGGGGCTGTGAGGAAGTGGAAGAGCAATCCACCCAAGTTAAGCCTCAGCATGTCTTTTGAGTCAAATGTTTACGTGGCTTTCCCCGGTCCTTTGGTCGGGGCTTAGACGTGCCCGGTCGTCGGGTAAAGGTACAGCGTGCTATCTGCTTTGTTGCTTCCACCAACCACTTCATGGCGGTCAGGACCACGGGCAAAATATCTCTCAACATCATGTGACCGTATGCACGGTTGATCGCCTGACCAACGCGGATCCGATGCTGCCGTTCGGTGAACATCACCACCACCCTTTCCAGATTGTCACAGACGATCCTGGCGGCAAAATCCTGCATGACGGCGCGCTGGGACAACCCCGATACCTGCTCTATCTGCAGCCGATGCTTTAACCGCTTGAACGCCTCTTCAATACGCCAGCGTCGATGATACAGCGCCTTAAAGACTCAGGCAGGAAAGCGATGACGATCCATCAGGTTCGTCATCACCCCATGGACCTTCCCGTTTAGCGTCCGGTATTTGGCCAGTCGCACGGGCTGAGGGGTGGACAGACATTCATACGAGACGGCGTCCTGCTGGCTGGGAGCGGGCAGCATCACGTCTTTATCCTTCTGACCGGATGACATGAATTCCTTGACACAGCGATAGCTCAGCGCATCTACCCGCATGCAGAAAGGCACCTCACGCTGGTTTAATACCGCCACCAGCCAGCGGCAGGGGTAACCGCGATCCAGCAACAGCAAGTCATCTGAGCGCAGATGGTCCAGATGCTCAAACAGCATCTGCCGTTCACCCACCTGGGTGGAGTACAGCGAGGCGGCTAACATCATTTCAGCCTCGACCAGATAGAGGCCGAAGGCCCGCTGCTGTGGTCGGGCAGTACATGCCCAGTGACAGGCCCGCACCGCCAGATTCAGGTGCGAGGCATCTGCCGCGATCAGACGCAAGCCACGCCAGCGTGGTATCAAAGACTCGCTTTCCAGCAGTGCCAGCAGGTGATCATTCAGCACGGTAAAGGCGGAGTGAGACAGTTTGGCGCGCCTGGGCGAAGGCCTGTTCTGATACGTAATGAGAGAGGCCGGGCTGGTGCTGACAGGAGGCAAAGAACTGATCCAGTTCCACCTGCACGCTTTTACTCATGGAGCGCAGCATGCAGGCAATCAGTGAGGTCAGCGGCAATTTACGTTGTCGTGAAAAGCCATTGGGGTAATCAGGGTGACGCGCCTGTTGTGCGAACGTATCAGAGTGCAGAAAGGTCATAAATCGTTGAAGCAGGGCAGAAAGAGACATGGGAATACAGCCGCAGAGGAATGAGTTCCCTATTGGTCGCCGTCCGACACAGGAGCCAAGAAGCAGGTTAGTCGGACGGCGATCGCATAAAACATCAATAAGTCAATGATTTATATTGGTTTTTTATTAACTTGGGCGGATTGCCCACAATCCCCCATACCCCGGGCGCAGCTCACACACTGACGCCCAGCAATTCCTCCAGTTTTTGCAGATAACCCGGAATATCCACCTCATCAATCTGCTCCGGTTTCAGGAAGCGGTGGGCGTATTCGAGATAAACGCCGGACTCCAGAAACAGATGCAGCAGGCTTGGGTCCAGATGCTGGTCACGGGCCATAAAGAACAGGATGCGGATGGATTCTGACAGCGGTTTGGCCGGTTTGTAGGGGCGGTCGGCGGCGGTCAGGGCTTCAAATACATCGGCAATGGCCAGCACCTTTTCCTGTACCGACATCTGCGGGCTGGTCAGGCGGCGGGGGTAGCCGTTGCCGTCCAGCCGCTCATGGTGGCTGCCGGCGATGCGCGGCACATCCCGCAGTGGCCGCGGCCACGGCAGGGCATCGAGCATGATGATGGTCTGCACGATATGTTCGTTGATCTTGAAGCGTTCTTCTTCGGTCAGGGTGCCGCGGCGGATGCCGAGGTTGTAGCGCTCGCCGAGGTTGTAGGCCACTTCCGGGGCGCGCATATCGAAGCCCCAGCGGTTGGCCGGGTTGTCGTGCTCGACCGGCGGACGGCGGCCATGCCAGTGGAAGATGTGGTCCGGTTTGTCGGCCAGCAGCTGTTCGGTGGCCGGTAATGCCGGATGAGGAATCCGGTCGTAGCGCTCACGCTCTTCCTGCGACAGCCCCAGACGATCATCAAAATGACGCACCCACAGCTGGTCACCGATCTGCTGGATGCGCACCACCGCCTCTTCATCGAGGAACTCACCGCCAATATTGGTATTGGCGATAAAGGCAAAATCTTCCTGCAGTTGCTGCTGCCGTGCGTGCAGCTGGTCCTGCATCAGGGTCTCCGGCTCGCCGCTGGCAATACCGCGCCAGTAGTCCAGCTCGGCATCGCGCCACAATACCTCGAAGCGGGTGCGGACTTCATGAATGCGGTTGTACAGGGTTTCCAGCTTGGTGGCTTTATCGACCACGTATTCGGGGCTGGTGATCTTGCCGCAGTCATGCAGCCAAGCGGCAATGCGGAAGACGGTGCGGTCAGCTTCGCTCATGGAAAAGTGGCGGAAACGCGGCTGCTGGCTGCGGCTGGCACGGTCACTGAGCAGGATGGCCAGCTCCGGCACGCGCTGGCAGTGGCCGCTGGTATGCGGTGATTTGGCGTCGATGGCGTCGGCCAGCAGTTTAATGATGGCCTCCAGCAGCTGCTCCTGCGATTCGATCAGCTGGCGGGTATCGATAGCGATGGCCACCACCCCGGTCATTTCATTGATGAAGTAGTGGAAGTCGGCCTTGTCGGTATGCTGCATTTCCGCGGGCACCTTGAGCGCCACCACGCCGAGCAGCTCCTGCTCACGGTTGCGCAGCACCACTTCGTGCCAGCTGTCACTGGCGGGCAGCTGATCACTCAGTAACCGCTCATTGCGGGTCACTGAGCCGTCAGGCTGCTGCTGGGCGTGGATGCGGGTCGGGCAGTCGCTGACCGCCGTGGTGCCAGCCAGCACGAAGCAATTTTCCTGCTCATTCCACAGATAGACCGCGCCGCCCGACAGGCCGGTGGCGGCCACCAGACGGCGCAGCACTTTCTCCAGCATGGCCTCGATGCGGGTTTCCTGACTCAGCACATGGGTAATGGCGAGGAAGTTGCGGATGGTGGCGGTCATCTTGTCGATCACCCCGCTGAGTTCATGCACTTCCTTGAGACGGGTATTGATGCGGGTATGGCTGCCAAAGTTGAACTCGGTCAGGGCCTGAATCTGGTCGGTCAGGCGTTGCAGTGGCCGGGTCAGGCGGTGGCCGAGAATCCAGCCGATGAGGATCAGCACTACCGCCATCAGCGCGGTGAGCTTGAGGTTGCTGATCATCAGTGAGCGGGTCTGGGCCAGCAACTCATTGGCGGGCAGGCTGATATACACCGACGAATGATTGCCGTGCACGGCGGTCAGTGGCTCCACCACGCCAAACCAGTCCGTGCCATTGACGCTGAATGACTGCGGGCCGGTTTTGGTGGGCGGGTTGTTGTACAGGTATTCCAGCGCCGGGGCATTGAGCTGCTGCACCATGGGCAGACTGATATCACTGCGGCTGCGCTGCAGGTGCTCCTCAATCTGCGGATAGGCCATCACCTTGCCGTCGTCGGCAATCACCGCAATGCGGGTGTTGGGGGTCATCTGCAGCGAGCGCATCTCGGCGCTCAGGTCTGACACCGAGGCATCCATACCAATCACCGCCAGCCCGTCAGCACTGCGCCGCGCCAGCGTCACGCCGATTTCATGGGTGCTGAAGAATACGTAGGGCGGGGTCAGGGTAACGTCATTACTTTCACTGGCGCGCATATACCAGGGGCGGCTGCGCGGGTCGAACTGGTAGGTGCTCATCTGCCAGCGGTCGAGCAGGCGCAGGTTGCGGTCGTAGAAGCGCCATTCGCCGATGATGTTGTCATCGGGCTGCAGGCTGCGGCTCTGCACGATATAGGCGCTGTCTGCCGGGGCGGAGAAGTAGTTGCGCTGCTTTTCCGTCGCCAGCTTGCGCAGCAGGAAAAACTCGCCATCGGGGTAGCCGACGTAAACCGCCCCGATCATCGGATTGTTGGCGACCACTTCACTGAACACCTGCAACCGCCCCAGACGCTCGGGCATGCTGGTGGCGGCAGAGATGCTGTCAAATGACAGCAGACGCAGGGTACTTTCCGCCGGTTCCAGCAGGCGGCGGATACGCTCGTTGAGGGTGGCACTGAGCTGACGGGCAGATTCACCTGCCGCCGACACCAGTGCGGTTTCACTGCCACGCATGCCCTGATAGATAAAGATGCCGCTGGTCAGCAGCATCAGAAAGACGATGGAGAAAATAAACAGGAACTGCAGTGACAAACGGCGTGTACTTCCTGACATCGGCGCGGTCCATAAACAAAAGTGGGGTGCTACTGCATCACGTTCCTCCGAAACTCCGGGGCGGAAGCTTCACTGAGTATAGACACGATTTGGTCAACTGCGACTTTGTGGAAATAGCACATAAGTGCGAAAAATTGGCGTCGTTACTCCAGCACAATAGAGCGATAGCCGCTGTCTTGCCCGAGATCGTGAACACGTTCGAAGGCGCATATCCCCCTCGTGCTTTTTTGCCTGCAGGCGGGGTATTTGTTAGGGTAGGTGGCCCCGTTTTGCGGGCACCTGTTTCCGGGAACCTGTGCCTGAGCGGCAACAGCCGGCAGTCTCGGAGAGGTAACGGTGGCCTTACCGTTACCCGGGTTTTTGGGATGTTTCTGTTCGACAAGGAGTCGTTATGTCTACAAGTGCGTCGCTGCTGCAGCGTTTCCTCAATAATCCCCTCGCCATGCTGGTGCGGGTGATGGATCTCACCCCCTACGAACGGTCCCTGCGTGAGCAGGAAGGCAGCCTGACGCTGCTGACCGGGCTGATGTGCTTCAGCCATCTGCCGACCAATCATCGTTCCAAACTGAAAGAAGCCATTCTGCGGCTGCCGGATCAGCGGCTGGCCGACAAGCTCAATGTCATGCTGGCGGTATCGACGTCGCAGCCGTTCTGGTTCAACTGGCAGCTGGATGATGAGGCGCTGAACGAGCACTTTACCGGCAGCCGCCGTCTGCAGGACGCCATCACCCAGATTGGTCTGGAAAGCACCGACAAGCTGACGCTGGAAAGTCTGGCCATGGCGCTGCTGGGGGCCACTCAGGGTGGCATCAAGAATGCCCGTGGCGCTCAGCTTAGCGAAAGCCATCCGTCCACCCCCGGTGCGGATCAGGCCATTGTGATCGTGCTGATCGAGATGGTGCGGCTAATGGCCGGGGAAGATCAGACCGGCACGGCCGAGCGCATGCTGCGACAGGGCGGCCTGACCGAGCTGTTGATTGCTGCCTGAGCTGTTGACTGATTAACAGGTCGTTGAAAATCTATCTGCGTTGCCGAATACCGCGTCAAAAACAGGCTCACAGCCAAAGGCTGAACGTGCTTTAGCACGGCCCCGAAGGGGCGAGCGGAGCGAGTCAAATGCTCATTTAGTTTACTAAACTCCGCTTTTTCGCCTGTTTCTTCCTTGTCTCGGCTGCCTCGATAACGTTTTTCAACAGCCTGTTAAGACAAAGCGGGCCGTACTGGCCCGCTTTGTATT
>NZ_LAPT01000184.1 GCF_003194385.1 Pokkaliibacter plantistimulans | reverse complement strand
ATGATAAAAAGTGGAGCTTCCAGTGGGCGGCGTCTATACCTTCTAGTGCAGTCGCGTATCGCTTCCTTTCCCTCTCCAGCTGTAACGGATCTACGGTGACAACCGCCAGTGGGCTGAGTGTGGGTGATACCAAGGTCTGACGACAGATAGCGCCAGATAGTCGACGAAAATATCCAATAGTTATGAATGGTCATTTAATTGTTCAACATTCTGGCTAGAGTGACGGGGCAAATACCGGGAACAGTGGCGCTTTGGCCGTGAATTTGCAGGCCAGCGCCCCGCAGTGCAGGCGGACACTATGGGGAATATTTGGATGAAGCTCTCGATACGCAGCAAAGTCGGATTACTCGGCACCTTTCTCGCCTTTGTTCCCACCCTGATTGTCAGCATTGTGCTGAGTACCATTTCCCTCGATCAGGGCTCCAGGGCATTACGTGATGCCGCCCAGCAGAAGCTCACCGCGGTGCGCGATGCCACTGCGCAGTCCATCGAAAATTACTTCAGGCAGATTGATGATCAGATTGTCACCTTGTCCGGCAATCTGATGGTTGTCGATGCCATGAAGGACCTGAGTGCCGCTTTTACGGACTACAACAAGTCGCTGTCGGCTGATGAGCTGGCCAAACGCACCAGCAGTGTGAAGCAATATTATGAGCAGCAGTTTGACGCCAAATTTAAAGGCATGAACGAAGGCAAGAGTGCCAACCCGGATGCCATATTGCAGCAGACCGCCCAGCAAAGCGTGCCACTGCAATATCTCTTTATCAGCAATAACCCTGCGCCTCTGGGGCAAAAAGACGGCATGGACAAGCCCGCTGAGGACAATACCTATACCCAGCTGCACGCCAAATACCATCCGGTCATGCATCAGTACCAGCAGTACTTTGGTTACTACGATATTTTTCTGGTCAACCCCGCTGGTGATGTGGTCTACACGGTATTTAAAGAACTGGACTTCACCACCAACCTGAAGAGCGGCCCCTATGCCAGTACCGGTCTGGGTGAGGCTTTCAAAGGAGCCATGGCGCTGGGCGACAAGGACAAGTTCTTTATCACTGATTTCAACCCCTATCTGCCCTCGTATAACCTGCCTGCCGCCTTTGTTTCCTCCCCCATCTATGATGGTAAAACCCTGATTGGGGTGCTGATTTTTCAGATGCCCATTGACCGTATCAACGCGGTCATGACCCACAACCACGAGTGGAAAACCACCGGCCTCGGCGATTCAGGCGAAACCTATCTGGTCGGGCCAGACAAGCTGATGCGTAGTGATGGCCGCTTCCTGATTGAAGACAAGAGTGGCTACCTCAACGCCCTGCGTTCAATGGGGGGCGCCTCTGCAACGGTGGATGAAATTGACCAGAAAGAAACCACCATTGGCTTGCAAACGGTGGATACCAAAGGGGTCAATGAGGCGCTGGGTGGCAACGCCGGTTTCAGTATCTTCCCTGATTATCGCCATGTTCCTGTGCTGTCGGCCTACAAACCCCTGAACCTGAATGGGCTGAACTGGGTCATCATGAGTGAAATTGATGAGAGCGAGGCTTTTGCGCCCATCGCAGCACTGCGCCATACCATTCTGCTCGGTGCCATTATTGCCTGCCTCTGTGCGCTGGTGGCCGGCGCCTTGCTGGGCTGGTTGTTTGCCGGGGTGATGACGCGGCCGCTGAAACTGATGATCAGCACCGTCAACGATATTGCCCAGGGCGAGGGTGACCTGACTCAGCGTCTGCCGGTCAAGGGCGCTGACGAGATTGCCCAGTTGTCGCAGGGTATCAATGCCTTTATCGCCCATGTGGATGACACCTTCTCGGCGGTGCTGAAATCTGTGGTGCGGCTGGTGCCCATTTCGCAGGATCTGGCCGATGTAAACACTCACCTTGTGCAGTCTACCCATGAGCAGAAACAGCAGGCCGATGCCGTCAACCATTGCCTGCTGGAAACCAATGACTCGACCCGCACCGTGGATGCTGAGCTGAGTGGTATCAGTGAAGCAACATCGGCAGGCAATAACGTGGTGGAAGCCAGCCAGAGGGTGGTGGGCGATGTCTCCAAAGCCATGGCCAGTCTGTCGGGCAATATCGAGCAGGCGGTGCAGGCGATTGCCAGCCTGAAAGGCGATACCGACCGCATCGCAACCGTTATCGATGTGATCAACGGCATTGCCGAGCAGACCAACC
>NZ_LAPT01000183.1 GCF_003194385.1 Pokkaliibacter plantistimulans | reverse complement strand
CGGGGCTTTGCCGTGGTGGCTGATGAGGTACGTTCGCTGGCATCGAAAACCCGTCAGTCCACCAATGAAGTGACCGAGATGGTCACCGCTATCCAGTCGGGTACCCGCAATGTGGTAACGCTGATGGAAAGCGGCAAGGCCAATGCGGACAAGTCCAGCGCTCAGGTCAACGAAGCCACCGCCAAGCTGCGTTCCGTGACCGAGGCCATGTATCTTATCTCCGAGCGGGTTGACCGTATCGCCCAGGCTATCGAGCAGCAGCAACATAACTTCGTGCAGGTGACGGATCGTTACGAGCAGATGAACGCCAGCTTCGAAAGCTCGCAGCTCCGCAGCGCGCAGGCCAGCACCGTTGGCCATGACGTCAAGAAGCTGGGCGACAAGCTGATGGATATGATCAAACGCTTCAAGGTGACCTATGACAACTGGTCAACCCAGCGCCGCAACAAGCTGCGTGCCGAAGAGGAAGAGGCCAAGCGGGTAGCCGCAGCGAATAAAGCCAGGAAGGCAAGCGTTGACAGCCGGCAGAAGGGAAAGGCTAAATCGACGGCCTGAGGGCGTACAACGGGTACGCTGCCGGAATGTGCTGACGAGAACACGTTCCGGAACCTGTTCTCAAATGGGAGCAGGGCCTGAGGTGGCTCAAACCTGATGCGGAGCAAGGTAATGAAACTGATTGGTTCCTCGACTTCACCCTACGTACGTCGCTCTCGGTTACTGCTGGCAGATACTCCCTTTGAATTTGTTGACCTGAACATCTACGCCGAAGGGCGCGATGCCCTGCGCAAGGCCAATCCGGCCCTGAAAATCCCCCTGTTGCAGGACGGCGAGCAGACCATCTATGACTCGCGCATCATTTCGCGCTATATCAGCAGCAAGCTGGGGCTGCCTGCCCTGAGCTGGGATGAAGAAAACCAGATCACGCTGGTGGAAAGCGTCAATGATTCGCTGATTCTGCTGTTCCAGGCAGGTAACCGCTCCGGGCTGGATATCCGGCAGGATGTGCTGGTATTTAATCTGCAGCATGAGCGCATTGCATCCACCCTGAGCGAGCTTGAACGTCAGGTGGTGGCAGGCAAGTTTGCCAGCTGGAATTACCCGGCGATCTGCCTGCTGTGCATGCTGGACTGGACGCGGTTCCGCGAAGTGGCTGACCTCAGCCCTTACCCGGCGCTGCTGAGCTTTGTCGAGCAGGCTTATCAGCGCGCCGACGTACAGGCGACCAGCCCGCGCTGAGTGCGGGATGGGCCAGCAATAAAAAATGCCAGTGTGAACTCACACTGGCATTTTTGTTTCTGCGTTCCGGCCGATCAGCTTTTTGCTGCTTTCTCGATGGCCTGACCGCCTTTCTGAATATCCTTGCCGATCCCGCTCATGGTGTTACAACCGGACAGGCTTAAACCTAGCAACAGCGTCATCATTACCAGCAGGCCTTTTCTCATCATCGGTGCAGATTCCTATTTCTTGGTGCAAAACAACCAGACGGTAGCGCCGTCTGCCGTTGTATCGGGTGATGGCCGATTATAGGCAGGGCGGATGAAACAGAACAACTCTGCCACCGCTGCTTACTTGAATATGACCTTTGTGCAGGGATTTAGTTGCTCAGAGCCAGCAGTGAGAGAGTGCAAGCGGGCAGAAACAACAACGCCCGGCACGAGCCGGGCGATGCGTTCAGGAGGCGACCTTATGGCGGTGGTTTCGAGCGTGTTGGTGCTCTCCGTTCACCACCTGAATAGACCTTTTAGCAGGTTTTATTGAGTAGGTTTTATTTAGTAGGTTTTATTGTCTTCAGCGGAGTTATGAATTGCTTCACCGCCTTTCTCAATGTCCTTACCGGCACCGGAAATGGTGTTACAACCAGCCAGACCCAA
>NZ_LAPT01000182.1 GCF_003194385.1 Pokkaliibacter plantistimulans | reverse complement strand
CTTAACAGGTCGTTGAAAATCTATCTGCGTTGCCGAATACCGCGTCAAAAACAGGCTCACAGCCGAAGGCTGAACGTGCTTTAGCACTGCCTCGGAGGGGCGAGCGAAGCGAGTCAAATGCTCATTTAGTTCACTAAACTCCGCTTTTTCGCCTGTTTCTTGTGCTCTAGGAGTATTTCCTTGTCTCGGCGGCCTCGATAACGTTTTTCAACAGCCTGTAAAAGGGAAGGAATCAAACGAAGTCATCAGTCTGCCGCCACACCGGCTGTGCGGACGCTATGGCGGCCATAGAGCATTGTCCCGGAACATGTGCGTAGAGCGCTTTGCGAGCCTAACCCCATCAGGGCCAAAGCTTGTCAGCGCCGAGTCCGACAGGCTCCTGGCAGGCTGCTAGAACCACGCCTCCATCTGCGCTCCCACCAGCCACTTACTGCTACCGGTAAAGCCGGTATCACCGAAATCAGTACTGCTGCTGCCATCGTAGGTAAAGCCGTTAAGATCCTTATCCCAGCCCAGATAGGTGCCGAACAGGCGGATTTCAGGCCGGGCAAAGAAGCCTGCCTGCGTATCCAGCTTAAAGGTCGGCGCCACGGTCAGCTTGTAGAAATCGCCCTTGGCCTTAGCGAAGGTGCTGTCCAGATTCATGTACTGGTAAGTACCTTCATACTGCATCTCGAAATTCTCGCTGAGCGCATCCGTCAGACGCAGGTTGAGGGACGCCCACTTGTAGCTGTCGCCCTCGTTCACGCGATTCTTGCTGGTTTCCGCCAGCAGTGCCGGAGCGATTTTCCAGTTGTCGTTGATGTCGGTGGTGCCATAGGTGAAGACGCGCACCGCCTCGGCATCATGCTGCAGGGTATCGACCGCACCCAGACGTTTAACCTCAGCCCCCAGTCCATGACCGTAGAGCACGCCAGTCTTGGCAAAGCCGTCACTCAGGCCGTAGAAGCTCGGCGCATGATAGGCCAGCAGGCCGTGATAACCGGAGGTCGCGCGACCGTTATCGCCATCATCGTTGTGTTTGGCGCGCATGGCATTGAGCATGACCTGCCAGTTGCCGATGAAGTTGTTGCTGGTGGCGATATAGCTCTTGATGTCATTGCCTTCCTCATCATTGCTGTCGAGGAAGTCGCGGCCATACACCGAGAAACTGGTTTTCCAGTCTGGTGTGACCTGTGCATCGTAGAAGCCGGCACCGGTGCCGGAGAGGAAGACGATATCGCTGTCATAGAAATGGATATCGAAGTTTTTCTTGTCAAAGCGTTTACCGGCCCAGATTGTCGCATCCTGAAAAGCACTGCCCTTGAAGCTGGGCAGATTGCCCATTTCCGCATAGGCCTGGCGCACATTGATGCCGTTGTCACCCCCGGTCCAGTCGTTATTGCTGTTCACGCCATCCGCAATCATGATGTTGTAGCGCGCCCAGCTGCCGTTATCGCTGGTGAAGTTCTTGGCCAGCTGAGCCTCCACATAGGTATCGGTCTCCAGACCCAGGCGCCCGACCGGTCCGCCGAGGCTGCCCGCCGGAGTGATATAGGGGCCAACCCCTTCCACAGTTTTCATATCGCCATTACTGGAAGTGCCGGAACGGGCATAGCCGTGAAACTCAAAGGAGTTGGCGGTTTCCACCACTTCTTTTTTGGCCGAGGTCAGCGCTGAGGCACTGACCTGTGAGGCCGTCGCATTAGCTTGTTCGGCCGTCGTTGATGCCGCATTGGCCGTGGTCTTGGCCTGCACCGCCAACGTGGTGACCTGCTGCAGTTGCTGTTCCAGCTTGGCGATACGCGCTTCCAGTTCCCTGACCTGCTCGGCATTACCTTGAGCATGGGCTCCCGCACCAAACAGTGCAGTGCTGACGGCCAGTGCCAGAGCAGAATGTTTTAAACGTGCCTGAGCACAGCTCCTGTCTCTCAATACTCGACTCAACATAAGGGGTAACTCCTTGATCTCATTATTAGATTTATTGGTAATCCACACTGCTGCCGGAGCTGGCCAACGTATTGGCTAGCTGAGGTGAAACGTCAGTCTGGCAAACAGCAGGCAATAGCGGACCCTGCCAGCGGCTCAACGCCGTAGCCTTACTCAGAATGAAAAGGATCAGCGGCTACAGCCGCCCTGAATCAGGGGCCGCTACAGCTGCCCATGAACTGTATCGATATAGATACAAAGCCAAAGGAAGCCAATTCAAAAGGCCTGCCCGTTGGATCTGAATGATGGTGAATTAGCGGTTCAGAGAGCGTTATGCAGGGACAACACATCCGTCCGTCTCCTTAGAATTTATTATTGTTAATCGATTAAGAAGATCAGCAAATATTGCCGTTACCAAGCATAACGACAGTTCAGCACAAAAAACAATCACTATTTTTGCAAGATGACTAGCATGCGGAGAGTTAGAACACGTGCAGAGGATCATGAATGTAAAATTTATTGATCATTTATGCTTTATAAAATGAACAATCCTATCTATTTCTGATGCCCGTGAACTGAATCTCTTCGCCTACACATAGATTTTTTCTCAAAAATCAAACTTAATCATTTAAGATATAAGAAAAAAAGACACCACCAAGACGTGCTTCGCGGGCTTTTACGTCACCTTGACGAAAGTCGGAAAGATAGCTAAACCATCTGCCACACAGACGATTTTTATCAACAAACAAGAGACTGCAAGGGCTTCATTTCTTATCACTACACACAAAACTTAATCAATACAGAACATCTTATCCCCCAAACAGAAAGTGACTTGCACCTGACGCCAACTCTGTCTAGGATTAGTTCGTCGATCTGAATCGTTACAGAAAACATCACCTACCGATTTCAGGCGTACGTTCCGCATAAGAAATACAACAACGGGTAACTATTACGATGAAAACCAAGTACCTCCCCCTGCTGGGCCTGGCCATGCTCGCCCCTCTGGCACACAGCGAAACCCTGTCTATCTCCTGCGGTGCCGTAGGTGCCGAACTGCAGCTGTGCAAGGAAGGCGTGGACGCCTGGGCAGCGAAGACGGGCAACACCGTCAAGCTGGTCTCGACTCCCAACTCCTCCACTGAACGACTTTCGCTGTATCAGCAGATTCTGTCAGCAGGTTCGACCGATCTGGACGTCATGCAGATCGATGTCGTCTGGCCCGGCATGCTGGCCAGCCAGCTACTGGATTTAACCCCTTACATCAAGGATCAGGCTGAGTTCTTCCCCAGCATGATCAGCAATGACACCATCAACGGCAAACTAGTGGCCATGCCCTGGTTCACCGATGCCGGGCTGCTGTTCTACCGCAAAGATCTGCTGGAAAAGTACAAGCTGCCCATACCCGCCACCTGGAGTGAGCTGAGCCAGAGCGCCAAGGTCATTCAGGACGGTGAACGACAGGCGGGCAACAGCCAGATGTGGGGTTACGTGTGGCAAGGCCGGGCCTACGAGGGGCTGACCTGCGATGCACTGGAGTGGGTCTACAGCCACAACGGCGGCACGCTGATCAATGACAAGGGCGAGGTGGATGTCACCAATCCTGGCGTCATCGCCGCACTCAATCAGGCCAAATCCTGGGTCAACACTATCTCTCCTGAAGGGGTACTGAACTACGCCGAAGAGGAGGCGCGCGGCGTCTTCCAGACCGGCAACGCCGTCTTCATGCGTAACTGGCCCTACGCCTGGTCACTGGCGCAAGCCAGCGACAGCCCGATAAAGGACAAAGTGGGTGTCGCACCATTGCCCAAGGGTGGGGAAGACGGGAAACATGCGGCTACGCTGGGTGGCTGGCAGCTGGCGGTGTCGAAATACAGCCAGCATCCACAGCTGGCCGCCGATCTGGTCAGCTACCTGACCAGTTATGAAGAACAGAAACGGCGTGCGATTAAGGGTACCTACAACCCAACGCGCCCAGCGCTGTATCAGGATGCAGAGGTCACCACCGCCGTACCCTTCTTCAAAGATCTGTATGACGTCTTCGTCAACGGTGTACCACGCCCCAGCTCCATCAGCGGCGATAAGTACGGACAGGTCAGCAACCTTTTCTTCAATATGGTGCACGTAGTACTGGCTGACTCCATGTCCCCCGAGAAAGCAGCAGAAACCATGCAGAAGAAGCTGGAACGCATACTGCGCTGATCATCCGCTTTGCTATTCAATTAAGGAAAAGTCCCATGTCCACCCCCGCGACTGACAAGCTGCGGACGGCGGCCCCGGCAGCCAGTGCGTCCCACCCCAAGGGGCGCCTGAGCCGCACGCGGGTGCGTGCCGCCTGGCTGTTTCTGCTGCCGATGCTGGTGGTGCTGCTACTGGTTGCCGGCTGGCCGCTGCTGCGCACCATCTGGTTCAGCTTTACCGATGCCAGTTTCAGCACGCTGCACGAGGCCCACTTCATAGGTCTGGAAAACTATCTGAACTACGACGAGGGTGAATGGTACGGCGTACTGGCCGATCCACAGTGGTGGGGAGCGGTGCGCAATACCCTGTTCTTCACTCTGGTATCGGTGTCACTGGAGCTGGTGCTGGGCATGGTGTTTGCGCTGGTGCTGAACGCCCAGTTTCCCGGTCGGGCACTGGTGCGCGCAGCGGTGCTGATCCCCTGGGCTATCCCGACCATCGTCTCGGCCAAGATGTGGAGCTGGATGCTGCATGACCAGTTTGGCATCCTCAATCACCTGCTGATCAGTCTCGGCATCCTGGATACGCCGCTGGCCTGGACCGCCAACTCCAGTCTGTCGCTGTGGGCAGTGGTGATGGTTGATGTGTGGAAGACCACGCCTTTTATGGCGCTGCTGATTCTCGCCGCGTTGCAGATGCTGCCCTCAGACTGCTACGAGGCCGCCCGTGTCGATGGCATTCATCCGGTCAGGGTGTTCTTCCGCGTCACCCTGCCGCTGATCACACCGGCCCTGCTGGTGGCGGTGACCTTCCGCGTGCTGGATGCACTGCGGGTGTTCGACGTCATCTATGTGCTGACCTCCAACAGCGCCGACACCATGTCGATGTCTGTGTTCGCCCGCCAGCAGCTGGTGGAGTTTCAGGAAGTCGGTTACGGCTCTGCCGCCTCGACCCTGCTGTTCCTGTTTATTGCCCTGCTGACCCTGGCCTGGCTCTACCTTGGCCGCAAGCGCCTGCAAGGAGATCTGTGATGAAAGCATTTTCCTGGCCGCGCCTGCTGGGTCGCATCGGCTTTACGATGCTGGTGCTGTGCATTGTGCTGTTCTGTGTATTCCCGTTCTACTATGCGGTGCTGACCTCGTTCAAAAGCAGCGGTGAGCTGTTTCAGGTCAGCTACTGGATCAATCATCTCAACTTCAGCAACTACCAGACCGTACTGGGCCGCCCGTCCTTCCTGCGCAGCCTGTTCAACTCGGTACTGGTCTCGACCCTGGTGGTGGCGCTGTCGCTGCTGCTCGGTCTGACCGCCGCCTATGCCCTCGGTCGCTTCGACTTCAAAGGCCGTGGCAGCGTACTGACACTGGTATTGGGCGTATCGATGTTTCCTCAGGTGGCGGTGCTGTCCGGCCTGTTTGAGGTGATCCGCGGTCTGGGTCTGTACAACAACCCACTGGGGCTGGTGTTCTCCTACACCCTGTTCACCCTGCCCTTTACCGTCTGGGTGCTGACCACCTTTATGCGCCAACTGCCCAAAGAGCTGGAAGAAGCCGCCATTGTCGATGGTGCCAGCCCCTGGCTAACGCTGACCAAAGTACTGATGCCGCTGCTTTGGCCTGCCATGGTCACCACCGGCATGCTGGCCTTTATTGCCGCCTGGAACGAGTTCCTCTTTGCCCTGACCTTCACCCTCACCGACAGCCAGCGCACCGTGCCGGTCGCCATCGCCCTGATCAGTGGCGGCAGCCAGTACGAATTGCCCTGGGGCATCATTATGGCCGCCTCGGTGGTGGTGACTGTACCGCTGATCCTGCTGGTGCTGGTGTTCCAGCGACGCATTGTTTCCGGCCTGACCGCCGGGGCCGTCAAGGGCTGATGCCCACGCCCCGGCCTGCTGTCTGTCAATGAACCTCTACCGTTACCGAGTACGACCATGAGCAACCTGTCCAATCCTCTTGCCAATCCCGACTGGTGGCGCGGTGCGCTGATCTATCAGATCTACCCCCGCTCCTATCAGGACTCCAATCAGGATGGCATCGGCGATCTGCCCGGCATCACCGCCCGTCTGGAGCATATTGCCAGCCTCGGTGTCGATGCCGTGTGGCTGTCGCCCATCTTCACCTCACCGATGAAAGACTTCGGCTATGACGTGGCTGACTACACTGACGTCGACCCCATGTTCGGCAGCCTCGATGATTTCCGCGTCATGCTGGACAAAGCCCACGGGCTGGGTCTGAAGGTGATGATTGATCAGGTCATCAGCCACTCTTCCGACCAGCACCCGTGGTTTGCAGAAAGTCGCCAGAGCCGCGACAACGCCAAAGCAGACTGGTACGTGTGGGCCGATGCCAAGGCCGATGGCAGCCCGCCCAACAACTGGCTGTCGCTGTTCGGTGGCAGTGCCTGGGCCTGGGACAGCCGTCGTCGTCAGTATTACCTGCACAACTTTCTCGCCAGCCAGCCCGACCTTAACCTGCACAATCCGCAGGTACAGGCGGCACTGCTGGGCGCCATCCGCTTCTGGCTGGAGCTGGGGGTGGATGGTTTCCGGCTGGATACCGTCAATTTCTACTTCCACGATCCATTACTGCGCGACAACCCGCCGCTGCCCGCTGATCAGCCGAAAAGCCTGGGCGTGAAGGACGACAATCCCTACTCCTTCCAGCGCCATCTGTATGACATCAGCCGCCCGGAAAACCTGGTTTTTCTGCAGCAGCTGCGTGCCCTGCTGGATGAATTCCCCGACCGCACCATGGTCGGCGAGATCGGCGACGACTTCCCGCTGCAGCGGATGGCCGAGTACACCAGTGGCGGTGACAAACTGCACATGGCCTACACCTTTGACCTGCTCAACCAGCCCCATGATCCGGCCTATATCCGCACCGTTATTCGCCGTCTGGAAGACGCGGTGGGCGATGGCTGGCCGTGCTGGGCACTGAGCAACCACGATGTGGTGCGCTGTGTCAGCCGCTGGAACGATGATCCGCAGCAGAGCCGTCAGCAGCGAGAAGACTTTGCCGTCGCGGCGATGGCGATGCTGATCAGCATGCGTGGCAGCGTCTGTATCTATCAGGGCGAAGAGCTGGCGCTGCCGGAGGCCGAAGTGCCGTTCGAGCGTCTGCAGGATCCTTATGCTCTGCCGTTCTGGCCGCAGTACAAGGGCCGTGATGGCTGCCGTACCCCGATGGTCTGGCGTAATACCGCGCAGGGCGAATTCTCCACCGTCGAGCCGTGGTTACCCGTGGATGAACGCCATCTGCCGCTGGCCGTGGCCGAGCAGGAAGCCCGGACAGACAGCGTACTGCAGCGGATGCGCCAGCTGCTGCAATGGCGCCAGCAACAGCCCGCGCTGATTAAAGGCAGTATCGAGGTGCTCGACCATACCGGCGAGCTACTGTGCTGGATTCGCCGCTGTGAAGAGCAGTCACTGCTGGTGGTGATCAACCTCAGCGATCAGCCACAGCGCCAGCCGTTGCCCTGTGCCATCCGGCAGCTGCTGGAAGGTCATGGCCTGCGCGGCGAAATCGACGGTGAAGAGATGGTCGTGGCGCCCTATCAGGGACTGTTCGCCAGCCTCTGATGGATGCCCATCCCCAGTAACACAGCAGGAGGCCCGGCCTCCTGCAGGAGACAAGATTATGGCCAGCCTGACTCTGAAAAAAATAAACAAGCACTATGGTGCGGCGCATATCCTGCGGGACGTCAATCTCAGCATTGGCGACGGTGAATTCGTGGTGTTCGTCGGCCCGTCCGGCTGTGGCAAGTCCACCCTGCTGCGGGTGATTGCCGGTCTGGAGGACATTAACTCCGGCGAACTCTATATCGGTACTCAGGAAGTCAGCGCCCTGCCGCCCAAGGAGCGTGGCATCGGTATGGTGTTCCAGTCCTACGCCCTGTACCCGCACATGACGGTGTACGACAACATCGCCTTTGGCCTGCAGCTGGCCAAGACCAGCCGCGAGACCGTTGCCGAACGGGTGGAAAACACCGCCAGAATCCTGCAGCTGGACTCCCTGTTGCAGCGCAAACCCCGTGCCCTGTCCGGCGGCCAGCGCCAGCGGGTGGCCATGGGCCGCGCCATTGCCCGTGAGCCACGGGTGATGCTGTTCGATGAGCCGCTGTCCAACCTTGATGCCTCGCTGCGGGTGCAGATGCGCATGGAAATCGCTAAGCTACATCGTCGCCTCGGCTCCACCATGATTTATGTCACCCATGATCAGGTAGAAGCCATGACACTGGCTGACAAGATCGTGGTGCTCAACGGCGGTCGGGTCGAGCAGGTAGGCACACCCTATGAGCTGTACGAACATCCGGCAACCACCTTTGTCGCAGGCTTTATCGGCTCGCCGAAGATGAATCTGATCAACGGCACCGTGACTCGCGTCACCAGGGACAGCGTCAGCCTGCAGCTGGATCGATTGGGCGACCTAGACTTAAGTCCTATACCCGTTCATGGCCTGGAGAATGGGGCTAGAATAACCCTTGGTATCCGCCCCGAGCATCTGCAACTGGCGGCCCCGACCCATGGCCCGCAGGGCGAAGTAATCAATATCGAGTATCTGGGCAACGAGCGTTTTATCTACGTTGCCTGTCAGGATGATACCGAGCCGCTGCTGATTCGTGACAGTGGCCCGTGCTCCCCACGCCTCGGCGATCAGGTGGGGCTGGTGATTGCGCCGCAACAGTGTCACCTGTTTGACCAGCAGGGACGGAGTTATCCACGGGTGTTGATCCAGCAGCAGGGGCTGCTGGACGAAGCCAATCAACCGGTCCGAACAGCCAACAGCACATGAGTCCACAAACCACAGCGAAGAAACTGACCCTGAAAGACGTGGCCAGAGCCCTCAAGGTCTCCACAGCCACGATTTCCAACGCCTTCAACCGTCCGGATCAGCTCTCCGCTGAATTGCGCCGGCACATCCTCAGCGAGTGCCAGCGCATGGGCTATCACGGCCCGAACGCCACCGCCCGCAGCCTGCGTACCGGCCGCTCCGGTATCGTCGGCATCGTGCTGTCGGATAACCTCAGCTACAGCGTCACTGACCCGGTGGCCAGCGAGTTTCTGCACGGCGTGGCGGAAGTGTTCGACGAGCAGCAGACCCACATGCTGCTGCTCTCCAGCGCCCCGCACGGCAGCGGC
The DNA here is from genome assembly GCF_003194385.1 of Pokkaliibacter plantistimulans. GTDB lineage: Bacteria > Pseudomonadota > Gammaproteobacteria > Pseudomonadales > Balneatricaceae > Pokkaliibacter > Pokkaliibacter plantistimulans. The sequence goes on along the minus strand of NZ_LAPT01000182.1, from coordinate 4,161 downwards.
TATACCCAGTTGCCGGACAGCATGGTCGATGGCTTCATTGTCTACGGCGCACCGATTCAGACCACCATACTTTCCCGCCTGCTACAGCAGCACAAACCCATCGTCACCGTTGATTTCAACTGGCAGGACTTCCCCGCCGTCAATGTCACCAATCAGGAAGGCGCACTTGACAGCGCCCGCCATGCCCTGCGTCAGCGCCCCCAGCAGGTGGCGGTACTAGGCTTGCGACTGGTGGATACGGACCGGGTCTGCCGGGTCACCCAGGAAGAACTGCTGGATGCCAGCGCCTCGGTATCGATTCAGCGCCTGCGCGGTTATCAGCAGGCACTGGCAGAAGTGGACGTCCCCCTGACCACCGACTGGATCTGGAATATTCCCAGCAACAGCCTGAAGTTTGCCCAGCAGGCCGCGCGCGAAGCGCTGATGAGCTTCCCCCGCCCCGACCTGCTGCTGTGTATGAGTGACCGCATTGCCCAGGCTGCTGCCCAGTGCGCCCAGCATCTGGGGCTACGGGTGCCGGAGGACGTACGGATTATCGGTTTTGATGATATCCCCGAAGCACAGATCATGAGCCCGAGCCTGACCACGGTGCATCAGCAGAATGTGGAAAAGGGCCGACAGGCAGCCCGTCTGTTTCTCGGTCTGACCAACGACACTCAGGTGGTGATTCCCACCGAATTAGTGATCCGGGAAAGCTGCCCCTGAGCACACCATTCGCCTTCTGTCTTTACTGACGTCGCACTGCAGCCGTTTCGTGGTTGGCCCGGAACGGCTGCAGCAACAGCGCTCTCACTCCCAGCACCTGCCGATACTGTGGCAGCCCCAGTGCCATGGCGTCATGGCCGTCTTGCGGCTGCGCCCGATAGGTGGCGAACAGCCTGTCCCAGCACGACAGCATAAAGCCGAAATTGCTGTGGGTTTCCTCAGCATGTACGGAGTGATGCACACGGTGCATGGCCGGTGTCACCAGCAACCAGCGTAAGGGCCTTTCCCAGCGTGCAGGCAGGCGGATATTGGCATGATTGAACAGCGCCGCGCTGTTCAGCAGCACCTCGAACCACACCACCACCGCGGGTGAGATACCCAGCAGCATAACCACCAGCACCTTGTAGAGCAGCGACAGCAGAATCTCCAGCGGATGAAAACGCAGCGCCGTGGAGGCATCCAGATCCAGGTCACTGTGATGCACCCGATGCAGGCGCCACAACCAGCTCAGCCGATGGCTCAGCACGTGCTGCCCGTAGATGGCCAGATCCAGCAGGATTATCCCGACCACCGCCAGCAGCGACGCCGGCAACGGCAGTAAAGGCAACAGCCCCCAGCCCTGCTGCCGGGCATAGACCGCCGCCACGATAGCAGCGGCCCCGAGCGTAAAGCGCTGCACCAGCACGTCCACCAGCAGCAGGCCGATGTTGATCAGCAGATGGCGTCCACGCGGTTGCTGCCAGGGCCGCTGTGGTCGCAGGCTTTCCCAGCTCAGCAGGAGCAGCAACACCGCCATGAAGATTGTCAGACGCAGCAACGGCTCGCTCATGGTGTCAGGTTCCCTGTGTTTGCAGCAGTGGCCTGCCCTCGTCAGTTCCTGCTGTACATGGGGTGATCTTCATTGAGCTGCAACAGATCCCAGCGGTTACCGTAGAGGTCTTCAAACACCGCCACCGTGCCGTAGGGTTGCTGCTGGGGCGGGCGGATAAAGCTGATGCCCAGTGCCTCCATGCGCTGGTAGTCACGCCAGAAGTCATCGGTCTTGAGGAACAGGAATACCCGACCACCGGCCTGATTACCGATAAAGGCCTGCTGTTCTTCATCGGAAGCCCGCGCCAGCAGCAGCGTCACGTCGCTGGAACCGGGCGGTGACACCACCACCCAGCGTTTGTCCTGCTCTGGCTGATAGCTGTCTTCAATCAGTTCAAAGCCCAGCTTGTTGACGTAGAAATCGATGGCCTCGTCGTAATCCCTGACCACCAGAGCAATGTGCACTATGGCTTGTCGCATTCGCTTGTCCTCTTGCATTCCCATTTCCAGCGCCCCGCAGCAGAGGCCAATAGCCAGCTAAAGCCAATATCCGGCAGAAATAAAAAGGGCCACCTGATACTCAGGCAGCCCCTGTTTGATTCAGAACGTATGCACGATCTGCGGCGCGTCACCACTTAACGGAAAATGACCGTCTTGTTGCCGTCCAAGAATACACGGTGATCAATATGGTATTTAACCGCCCGCGCCAGTGCCTGGGTTTCGGTTTCACGACCAATGGCCACCAGATCGTCGGGACGGCTGGAGTGATCCACACGCTGCACCACCTGCTCGATGATGGGGCCTTCATCCAGATCTGCAGTGACGTAATGCGCCGTGGCGCCAATCAGCTTCACGCCGCGCTCGTGGGCCTGATGATAAGGCTTGGCCCCCTTGAAGCCGGGCAGGAAGGAATGGTGAATATTGATGGCACGGCCCTGCAGCTGGGCGCACAGACTGTTGGACAGAATCTGCATGTAACGCGCCAGCACCACCAGATCGGTACCGGTTTCGTGGACGATCTGCAGCAGCTGTTCTTCCTGACTGGCCTTGTTGTCCTTGGTGATCGGCAGATAGATAAAGCGGATACCTTCACGCTCCACCATGGGGCGCAGATCCAGATGGTTCGACACCACCGCGGTGACTTCCATGAACAGCTCGCCTTTCTGCAGGCGATACAGCAGATCACCCAGACAGTGATCAAATTTGGAAACCATGATCAGCACCTTGCTGGGCTGGTTGCCGTCATAGATGTTCCAGTCCATCTCGAAGCCTTCAGCCACCGCCTGAAAACCGGCACGAATGCTGTCGACGGTATGGTCGACTTCACCCTCGATACGGAACACCGCACGCATGAAGAACTTGCCGTTGTCTTCGTCATCAAACTGCGCCAGTTCACTGATATAGCAGCCGCAATTGGCCAGATAGGACGACACGCCAGCAACGATACCGGAGCGGGCAGGACAGGTGGCGGTGAGAATTAAGCGATTGCTTTCCTTGATAACGTTTTTCATGGCAAGGCCTTGTGACATAAAGCGGAGATGCCCGCGCGGGGGCAAACAACTGGCTGACGCCCGACGGTACTGTCCGGCACCTGCAGCAGGCACCAGCGGGACAGGCAACCGTGGAGAAGCGGAAGTTATACCCCTTTCAATCCAGCAGGAAAACCATCTTCCCGGTAAATATCCCCGGATTTCCATGACGGCCGACAAAAGCCTCAGTCTGTTATCTCAACCGCGCAGCCCTTACACTTAAGCCCTTCCCGTCCCGCCAGCCACCGGAGAACTATGAGCGAGCATTCCCGCCCCCTGAGCCGCAGCGAAGAAAAGCGCCAGCGTATTCTGGAAACTGCCATGGATATGTTCTGCAGCCAGGGCTTTGCCAACACCAGTATGGATGCCATCGCCAGGGAAGCAGACGTCTCCAAGCAGACCATCTACAGCCACTTTGGCAGCAAGGATGACCTGTTTGTCGCCTCCATTCGCACCAAATGCCTGCAAGCGAACCTGTCGGAAGACCTGTTTAACGAGCAGGAAAGTGTCGGGCAGCAACTGCAGCGCTTTGCCCGCCTGTTTACCGAGCTGGTGTTATCGGATGATGCCATCCGGGTATTCCGCACCTGTATCAGCAGTGCCGACCAGTTGCCGCATCTGGGCCAGCTGTTTTTCAATGAAGGGCCGATGAATGTTATCACTCTGCTGACGCTGTATCTGCAACGGGTGACGGAGCGGGGCGAACTGGCCATCGCCAACCCGCATGGTGCAGCGGTACAGCTGCTGATGATGCTGATGGGGGAAGGGCATCTGCGGCGCAAACTGGGCCTGCCCTACGATACCCAGTCAGCGGCACATCACGAGTATCTGCGCAGCAGCGTGGAGTTATTTCTGCGCGGCTATCGGGCCTGACCGCCGCAGCATCACCGCTCTGCCACGGAAAATCGACGTTCGCCACGGTGCGGTTCGTACCTCACCGCACCCTTGTATCTCTTCTGGAGTTTCTGATTAGCTACCAGCGACTCCAAAGAGTTCGGTGAAGTGGACCGCACCCTGGGCACATGATGTCGTGACGTAGATTCACTCCCGAGCTCTTGTTCTCCCACATTGAATGGTATCCAAGCGCCTGAATTGTCAGTGACGCTGAATGGACAAG
>NZ_LAPT01000181.1 GCF_003194385.1 Pokkaliibacter plantistimulans | reverse complement strand
ATTCATGGATGAGCACATTACCGTGCGGCTGGTGATCGCGACGGTGCTGACCCTCAGTGGCATCCTGCTGGTGATTACCGCCAGAGCCCGGGCGTCGCGCGGATGATCAGCTGCAGGGCAGAGGTCAGGCTGCCTCTGCCCTGCCCGTTGGACGGCGATGGACCGGCACCGATCACGGGATGACCGGCTGCTCGGCATACCAGCTTTCATCACGCCAGAACTCGCGCGCAGGTACTGCATCGAAGGGGGCGGCGTAGCTGTCTTCGGTGATATAGACATAGCCTGCATTGCGGTTCTTGGTCAGCTGCATCACTTTCTGCAGTGGCAGGCAGACGCTCTTGGGTTCAGAGGCGTAGTTGTTGCATTTGACGTCGCGAACGATATGCCAGATACGTTTGGCATTCTGTTCCTTGGCCTCCCAGCCCAGCGTCGCCAGCGGTGTGCGCTCGGTGTAGCTCAGGTATTCCTCATAACTACTGTCAAAGGTAACGATGACATCGGCAATGCGCAGATAGCTCTGGCTGACGTGTGCTGCAGGATTGAGCACGATCAGCGGGCGACGCCCCGGTTGCTGGCGGATGTAGTCGGTGAGCGGGCGGTAATACACCGGCAGGGTGCTTTCAAAGTCGCTCACCTGATCGAGAAAGAAACCGTCGATCCATACGCCATTGGCCTTGTTGTTGTACCACTCCATATAGTGTCGAACCCGCTCCTTGGCGGCATCCAGCCCGTGCTGACCACTCATGGTGGCGTAGTGAGTGGGAATGTAGGCCAGCACTTTCTTGCCCGCCTGATGGGCATAGGCGATCTGTCTTGCATAGTTCAGCTGCACAAGGGTACCGGGGCCTGCCTGTTCACGGCTGCCGGGGCCATCGCCCGGTTTGATCACTACAAGTGCTGTGGCGTTGCGCTCCAGCACGCGTTTCCACGGGCAGCGATAGGGGGTGGGTTGCGGCGCCTTGGGGCAGCTTTCTGGGTCGGGGACAAAATACGCCGGGACCGCCAGCTGTTGTTCCAGACGGTTCATAGTCTGCACTTTCTGTGGCGCCGGTGTAGGTGGGTCAAACAGCAGATCACGCAGTTTGCTCTGCAGATCGGCATGGGCAGTGCTGCTGATCAGCCAGATCAGGGTTAGCAGGACGGCACGACATAAGCTCGCTGCTGAAAACCGATACATTCTTGTTATCTTCCTTTTGCCGGAAGGGGTCTGGTATGTGCCCACTTTTTGCTTTCAACATCTGTCTGCCACGTGCAAAGGGCACGCATGGGCAGGTTGGGGCACGGCGCAAATCGATAGGTGATTGCTTTTATATAGATTGTTGCCTTGCCGGGTTCCAGTCTGGCTGCTTAGCAGGTTGTTGAAAATCTATCTGTGTTGCCGAATACCGCGTCAAAAACAGGCTCAAAATGCTCATTTAGTTCACTAAACTCCGCTTTTTCGCCTGTTTCTTGTGCCCGCGGGGTATTTCCTTGTCTCGGCTGCCTCGATAACGTTTTTCAACGACCTGTTAGATGAGCCATTT
>NZ_LAPT01000180.1 GCF_003194385.1 Pokkaliibacter plantistimulans | reverse complement strand
CCTGTTTCTTGTGCCCTCGGGGTGCTTCCTTGTCTCGGCTGTCTCGATAACGTTTTTCAATAGCCTGTTAAGGGCAGGCAATGCGCTCCATCCATCTCGATGGGTAATGCTAACTGGCTTTTCGCTCAGACTCCGCTGCGGTTACCGGGCTGGCCTGCCCACGCTGCTCGTCGGTCAGGGCCTGCAACGTGCTTTCGGCGGTCAGAATTCCGGTCAGGCGTTGCTCACCGTCCACCACCGGGATGCCATGGCCAGCATGAGCCACCTGCTCCATTACCTGTTCCAGCAAGGCATCTTCGGCCACCGCATCGACCTGATGGACCAGTGTGGCCAGTGGCTGCTGACCATCACACTGACTCAGTGCCTGCTGCTGTACGACGCCCAGCAGATGCTGCTGATCATCAACGACAAAGCCGTGACTGTCCGGGCATTGCTGCAACTGGCGTAACGCTTCCTGTGCCGGGGTGCGGGCATTGAACACGGCGGTGTTGTCGAACACGTCGGCCGCCGCCAGTGCCAGACCGGCCGTCAGTACCTTGGTACGGTTGACGTCCTGAACGAAAGCATTGACGTAGGCGTTGGCCGGATGCAGCAGGATTTCCTGTGGGGTGCCAACCTGCTGGATTTCACCGTCCTTGAGAATAGCAATGCGATTGCCCAGGCGCAGGGCCTCATCCAGATCATGGGTGATAAACACGATGGTCTTGTGCAGGCTGTTTTGCAGACTGATGAGCTGATCCTGCATTTCGCGACGGATCAGCGGATCGAGGGCACTGAAGGCTTCATCCATCAGCAAGATGTCGGGGTCGGTACAGAGTGCACGAGCCAGTCCGACCCGTTGCTGCATGCCCCCCGACAGTTCGTCCGGATAGGCGGCTTCATAGCCTGCCAGCCCGACCACGTCTATCCAGTGACGTGCCTTACGCTGTCGTTCCGCCGGGTCTGCGCCCTGCACCCTGAGGCCATAGGCCACGTTATCGAGCACGTTACGATGTGGCAGCAGACCAAAACGCTGGAACACCATGCTGATCTTGTGGCGACGAAACTCCAGCAGCTCCTTATCGTTCATTGCCACCACGCTTTGCCCGTCCACCCTGATGTCACCGGCAGTGGGTTCAATCAGACGGTTAAAGTGGCGGATCAGCGTGGATTTGCCGGAGCCGGACAGCCCCATGATGACGAAGGTCTTGCCACCTTCGATATCCAGACTGATGTCTTTGAGGCCGAGGGTATGGCCTGTTTCTGCCAGCAGGCTGTCCTTGTCTT
>NZ_LAPT01000018.1 GCF_003194385.1 Pokkaliibacter plantistimulans | reverse complement strand
TTAAAAGGTCGTTGAAAATCTATCTGCGTTGCCGAATACCGCGTCAAAAGCAGGCTCACAGCCGAAGGCTGAACGTGCTTTAGCACGGCCCCGAAGGGCGAGCAAAGCGAGTCAAATGCTCATTTAGTCCACTAAACTCCGCTTTTTCGCCTGTTTCTTGTGCCCTCGGGGTATTTCCTTGTCTCGGCTGTCTCGATCACGTTTTTCAACAGCCTGTTAATGGTCCATCAGCTTTTCGACGGCTTCAGGTTTGTCATGCACCGCGAAGCGATCCATCAGAGTGGCGCTGGCTTCGTTCAGACCAATGACCTCAACGTTAGTCCCTTCGCGGCGAAACTTGATAACAACTTTGTCCAGTGCATTCACCGCAGTGATGTCCCAGAAGTGGGCACGGCTGACATCGATGACCACTTTTTGCACGACTTCACGGAAATCAAAAGCGGCATTGAAGCGGGTGGAGGAAGCAAAGAACACCTGACCTACCACGCTGTAAGTGCGTTGTATGCCTGACTCATCGGCTTCAGAGCCGATAAACAGTACCTGACCAACCTTGTTGGCGAAGAACAGAGCACTCAGCAGTACACCCACCAGTACGCCGATGGCCAGGTTATGGGTGAAGACCACCACAACCACCGTCGCAATCATTACCACATTAGTGCTGAGAGGATAGGTGCGCAGGTTGCGAATCGAATCCCAGCTGAAGGTGCCGATGGACACCATGATCATCACGGAAACCAGTGCCGCCATGGGGATCTGTGATACCCAGGGGCCGAGGAAGACCACCAGAATCAGCAGCACAACGCCTGCTATCAGGGTGGATAAACGGGTACGCCCACCTGACTTCACGTTGATGACAGACTGGCCAATCATGGCGCAACCCGCCATTCCACCCAGACAGGCGGCCACAATATTGGCCAGACCCTGGCCCTTGCATTCACGGTTCTTGTCACTGCTGGTGTCAGTAAATTCATCGACGATGGTTGCGGTCATCAGGGATTCCAGCAGACCAACCACCGCCATGGCGGCAGAGTAAGGAAAGATGATTGCCAGCGTCTGCAGATTGAGTGGCACATCAGGCAGCAAGAACAGCGGCAGACTGTCTGGCAGCTCACCCATATCGCCGACCGTATGAATATTCAGACCCAGAGCCATGGACACTGCGGTCAGGCTGACGATACATACCAGCGGTGAGGGGATCGCGCGGGTGATATAGGGAAACAGGTAAATGATGGCCAGACCTGCAGCGGTCATGGCATAGACGTGCCAAGTGACCCCAATCAACTCTGGCAGCTGTGCCATAAAGATCAGAATAGCCAGGGCATTGACGAAGCCGGTGACCACGGAGCGGGATACAAAGCGCATCAGGCTGCCGAGTTTGAGGTAGCCGCAGACAATCTGCAGCGCGCCGCACAACACAGAGGCTGCCAGCAGATACTGCAGTCCATGCTCTTTGACCAGTGTCACCATCAACAGTGCCATGGCACCGGTGGCGGCTGAGATCATGGCCGGGCGGCCACCCGCAAAGGCGGTGACTACGGCAATACAGAACGAGGCATAAAGCCCGACCTTGGGGTCGACCCCGGCAATGATGGAGAAAGCGATTGCTTCCGGGATAAGTGCCAGAGCCACCACCAGGCCAGCGAGAATGTCTCCGCGCAGGTTGGAAAACCAGTGTTGTCGAACGGAATATGCCATGTAACGGTCCACATGTTTCAGGCCAGAATGGTCTGGGCCAGATTGATGTCTTGCAATCCGATGGTTGTAACGGCTACGCCATCAGGATAAATAAGCAGCGCGATCGAAACCCGGGCCATCAGAGCAGAAGACTATGAAATTCTTATGAAAAATATCAGCCAGTATGCGGATATTTGTCACAAGGTCAGGCGTTCATACGTCTTCATCTGATATGCAGTCAGGGTCATTCGCAGACCATCAGACTCAGCGCTGAGCGACTTTGCCATCCAGCTGAAGCTCAGTCGATGGCAGATAAGACTTGCACAGGCCGATTTATACACTCGCAATCTTGATGAGCAGAATGCCCAACAGTAAGTGCCTGACTGTAGGAAGTGTAAAAATGGCCCGGACCGGCTGTCCCGGAAACGCGCTGCATTTAATATGGCAGGCTGCCAATGGGTGTGAACCTTGCAGCTGACAGGTAATGACAATAGCGGTTGCGAGGCTCGAGTGCTAAATGATGGTCGATTTGAAGTCGCACATCCTAGAGCAATACCCGGTGCAACGCAAAACGTCAGGTCAGCAATGAAAGTGTCATTTTGGGTGAAAACTTAGCGTTATCCGTTGCCTTTCCGGTTAGTGTTCGACAGTTACAGTAGGCACTATACAACGTTGGGTCAGCTTCATTCAGGGAACAGAGCGGGGCAGGGGGAAGTCACTCATCACATGGGTTGAAATACAGTTCTGCTCAGAAAGTTGATGTGAAGGGTGAATTGTTCTCATCGAGCACTTGGCCCGGCCTGTTTGGCGTGATACTTTGCGGTCAGGTTGTAAGATGACATATCTCGTAACTAAATCGCTGATATGTTACTGATTTTGGTGGCCTATTACTGATCAAGGTAACGTTGTAGCTGACCTTGGCAGCCATGCTGGTCGGGAATGACGGGCAGGAGGAAATGACAAGGCAGACGACTATACTCATTGTCGTTTCGCCCAGGGGAACGGTCAGCTGACCCCAGACAGCAGCTGATGCGTGTCACCGACGAATAGTTTTGCGATTGTGTACATATACAGCTGTCTGCAGCTGAACATCTCGCTCCTTGGTTGATCAGGGCGTTGTTCAGTCCGCAATCAAACAGCGAGATAGGGTGCTGAGGTATTCAGTACTGAAATGTAAGCATGTCAAAGGTTCGCCGGTAAGCTTAAGGACTAAGATGTTCAATAAAAGTATCCGCGCAGGTCTGTTGGCCAGATTGGGTATCAGCTCAGTCCTGTTCGCCATTGTGGTGGTGGGGATTCAGCTGTACATCGCTACTGAGCGACTTGCTGCGACACAAATGGATTTGATGGAGGAGCTGCTGATCTCATCTGAAAAGCCGTTGTCTGAAGCCATCTGGTCCTACGATGAAGTGACCACCCGTAAGGCATTGCAAGGTCTGATGCGCCTTGATCAGGTGGCCTCGGTAGATATTACTCTTGCCAATGGCGAGCAATACGCCAGCTTCTATAAAGGTGAGAACCTGATGCGTTCTCCGCTGGCTTCGTTGATTTTCCCCAAGCTGATGGTGTTGCACCGCTCGCTGCTGGCGCCGGAGTATTCCGGCAGTTTTCGCGGCAAGCCGATCGCGACCCTGACCATCGAAGGCAGCAATGACTTTCTGTTCCGTCAGTGGCTGGATGATTCTCTGGTTTTGATTGTCAGTATTTGTGGTCTGATTCTGGCGCTGTTTGCCATGTCCGCCATCGTTGTTCACCGCTTCCTCAGCCGTCCGCTGATTGCTTTGGGGGAGCAGCTGCTCAAGCTTGATCCCAACGAGAAAGACCGGATGTTCCTTGATGTGCCTGAGGGGCACGATGAGGATGAGATCGGTTCGCTGGTCAAAGTGTTCAACAGCAACACCATCAAACTATCGCTGGCCAATCAGAGCATGGAACGCATGGCGACCCGTGATCGCCTGACCGGGTTGCCCAATCGTAACCTGGCACTGGAAACGCTGGAGCAGACGGTTATTACTGCCCGCGCAGAAAGCAGTCAGTTTGCTGTCTATATGCTCGATGTCGACCGCTTTAAAAACATCAACGATACAGAAGGCCACGAGCGGGGAGATCAGTTGCTGATCAGCCTCACCGAGCGCCTGACCAGCACCTTCGTCACCAAAGGGCTGTTCATTTCTCGTCTGGGAGGAGATGAGTTCCTCCTGATCAGTGAGCTGGCCAGCTCTGCCGAACGTGCTCTGGTTGAGGCGCAGCGTATCATTGATGTCATGCGAGAGCCTTACATCATGAATGATGTGGCCATGCGTCATACCGTATCCATGGGCGTTGTGATCTATCCGCAGGACGGCGAGAACGCCGATGCCATCATGCGTCACGCGGACCTGGCATTGCTCAGCTCCAAGAATCAGGGCGGCAATCAGGTCAGCTTCTTTACCAGTCAGCTGACGCAACACATTCATGAGCGGCTGATGCTGGAGACTGCCTTGAGCCGTTCCATTGATCTGGGGGCGTTTGAGCTGTTCCTGCAGCCCAAGATGCATGCTCAGTCACTGGAGGTCACCGGATGTGAGGCTCTGATCCGCTGGTTCAAGGACGATGGCACCATGATTTCACCGGCGGTGTTTATTCCCATTGCCGAATCGACCCGGCTGATCATTGGCCTGGGTAAGTGGGTCATTGAAGAGGCCTGTCGCATTCTGCAGGGCTGGGTGGCACAGGGCAGGGTAGTGCCGATGGCCATCAACGTTTCTGTGGTGCAGTTGCTGGAAGAGGACTTTGTCGAGTTTGTGCTGGCATGCCTGCGCAAGCATCAGGTGCCAGCCGACATGCTGGAGCTGGAGATTACCGAATCCACCCTGATCGATAACTTCGACAAGGTGGTGGCGGTGCTGACCGAAGTACGTCAAAACGGTTTGCGTATCGCCATGGACGACTTCGGCACCGGTTACTCTTCCCTGTCGAATCTGAACCGTCTGCCTATAGATGTGATCAAGGCTGACAAAAGCTTTGTACAGGGCGTGCCCAATGAAGCGGCTATTACGCAGCTGATTGGTTCTATCGGTGAGGTGCTGGGGGTCGAGCTGGTGGCTGAGGGTGTAGAAACCCGCGAGCAGCTGGAATGGTTGCGACAGAACGGTTTTGACACCCTGCAAGGCTTCTATTTCTCCAAGCCCATCCCCGCTCATCGTTTCGAGAAGTTGTTCCTGTTCAAGGATGAGTAAGTGCCAGTGGCAGCGCGCATGGCTGCCACTGGATTCTGTACCGCCTTTCTGTCTCTCCTTTCCTGACTGTTCTCTCTTCGCTTTCTCGCTTTCTCGCTTTCTTTCTTCCCCACTCTGCTGTTTGTCTTGAATTGATCGTTTCAACCTGGGCGTCGTATCAGGGTGTTGGTTATGAAACTATCGTTTCTTTCATGTTGTTCTTTTCACTTTTTGACTGATCAATACCCATTCTCAACTAGATCAAACGTATCAGATTCATCGTAATGGTGCGTCCTGCGCTGCATTGGTGCGTTTGTTGAACATGAATCGAGTGTTTCATCTCTACTGGGTCCGCATAAACCCTCGTAAAAACAACGGATTATATTTTGGCACGCAGGTTGCAAAACTAGCTTTGCTTGAATCGAACGTTTCTTACGAGGGCAAGAAAACATGCAAGGCTTGACGTTGAAATCGGTACGTAAATGGAGCGCGGCTCTGGCAGGTGCAGTTGTACTTTCACTGTCGGCGGCTCATACCGCCTTTGCTGACCAGCTTGATGACATTCAGAAATCCGGTGTGCTGAAAGTGGCTGTACCGCAGGATTTTCCTCCCTTTGGTTCAGTGGGTTCCGATATGCAACCCCAGGGCTATGACATCGATATGGCCAACTATCTGGGTAAAGAGCTGGGCGTGAAAGTGGAACTGGTACCGGTCACCAGCGCTAACCGTATTCCTTACCTGCAGACCAAGAAAGTGGATCTGGTTATCTCCAGCCTGGGCAAGAATGCCGAGCGTGAAAAAGCCATCGACTTTACCAAGCCTTATGCTCCGTTCTTCCTGGGGGTATTCGGTACCGCCAAAGCCGAAGTGAAAGATGCCGCCGAACTGGCTGGCAAAACGGTCGGCGTGACGCGCGGAGCAGTAGAAGACATCGAGCTGACCAAGGTGGCTCCTGCTACTACCGATCTGAAACGTTTCGAAGACAACAACACCACTATCTCCGCATTCCTGTCCGGTCAGGTTGATCTGATCGCAACCGGCAACCTGGTGGTGGCCTCCATTGCTGACCGCAATCCTGACCGCAAGCCTGAAACCAAGTTCATGCTGAAAAATTCACCCTGCTATGTAGGCGTTCACAAAGACGAAGCCCGTCTGGTTGAGAAGGTCAATGAACTGATTGCTAAGGCATACAAAGAGGGCGTGCTGGAGTCCATGTCACAGAAGTGGCTGAAGGCTGCCTATCCTGCCGATCTGGCCTCTATGTAAGTTTGAGCTGGGAGGAGTGGCGGCATGCTACTCCTCTATACCCAAGGACTCTGTCCCTGTGGAATTGCACGTATGAATTACCAACTGAACTTTGCTGACCTGCTCAACTATCAGGATGTGCTGCTCAGTGGTCTGTGGATGACCATCAAGCTGACCATCGTATCCACCATCGGTGGGGTGCTGCTGGGTATCGCCGGTGCTGCCTCCCGCCGTCATCGCAATGGCTTTCTGCGTCGTGCTGCGGCCTGCTATGTCGAGCTGATTCGTAATACCCCCTTTATTGTGCAGCTGTTCTTCATCTTCTTCGGCCTGCCTGCCATCGGCATCAAGATGAGCGAGATCGAGGCGGGTGTGCTGGCCATGGTGATTAACCTGGGTGCCTATCTGACAGAAATTATTCGCGCCGGTATCGATGCGACGCCCAAGGGGCAAATTGAGGCCGCGCGGACTCTGGGGCTGTCGAGCCGACAGATTTTCTTCCGTATCGTGCTGCCGCCGGCGTTTGCCCGTGTCTACAGCTCCGTTGTCAGCCAGTGCATCATCGTCATGCTGGGCTCAGCGGTGGTATCGCAGATTTCTGTGCCTGAGCTGACCTACGCCGCCAACTTTATCCAGTCACGCAACTTCCTGAGTTTTGAATCCTATCTGGTCGCAGCTGGCTTCTATCTGGTGTTGGCATTTGTTATGCGTCTGGGTCTCAATGCGCTGGGCTCCCGGGCATTTTCACGTGAGGAGAAACCAGCATGATGCAGTTCACTGACTGGGACATTCTGCGCAATCTGCTGCTTGCTGCCCGCTGGACCGTGCTGCTGTCGCTGATCGCCTTTGCGGGCGGTGCCATTGTAGGTCTGTTACTGACCTTCATGCGCATCAGCCGTCGCTCGGCGCTGGTGGTGATGACCCGTATTTACACTGAAATCTTTCAGGGAACACCGCTACTGATGCAGTTGTTCCTGGCCTTCTTCGGGCTGGGGCTGGTAGGTATTGATGTCTCTCCCTGGACCGCTGCTGCACTGGCGCTGACCCTGTTCTCCAGTGCTTTTCTCAGTGACATCTGGCGTGGCTGCGTCGAGTCGCTGCCTAAAGGGCAGTGGGAAGCGTCGCGTTGCCTCGGCCTGAATTACCTGCAGACCATGCGTTACATCATTCTGCCGCAGGCGCTGCGCGTGGCGATTCCTCCGACCGTGGGCTTCTCGGTACAGATCGTCAAGGGCACGGCGCTGGCCTCCATCATCGGCTTTGTCGAGCTGACCAAGGCGGGCACCATGCTCAACAACGCCACGTTCCAGCCTTTCAAGGTGTTTGCCATGGTGGCGCTGATTTACTTCCTGCTGTGCTATCCGCTGTCCCGCGCCAGCCAGTATCTCGAACATAAATTGAGCCGTAGCTCGAAATAACCTGGAGGGTGACTGAATGTCTCTCGTTAGTATCCATGAAGTGCACAAGTACTATGGTGACCTGCACGTCCTCAAGGGTATCAACCTCAACATCGAAGCGGGCGAAGTGGTGTCCATTATCGGCCGTAGTGGCTCCGGCAAAAGCACCTTGCTGCGCTGCATGAACGGTCTGGAAAAGTACGACGACGGCACCATCATTCTGGACGGCAAGGAAGTCAGCACCGATGAGTTTCAGATCCGCCGTCTGAGTGAAAGCGTCGGCATGGTATTTCAGAATTTCAACCTGTTCCCTCACCTCACTGTCGGCCAGAACATCATGCTGGCGCCAACACTGATTCGGGGCATGTCCAAGCCTGCCGCCAAAGAGTTGGCCCTGGATATGCTAGGTAAGGTCGGACTGGCAGATAAGTTCGGTCAATACCCGGAGAAACTGTCTGGCGGACAACAGCAGCGTGTGGCTATTGCGCGCTCACTGGCCATGCAGCCTAAGGTGTTGTTGTGCGACGAGATTACCTCGGCACTGGACCCTGAGCTGGTGGGCGAGGTACTGAAAGTGCTGGAGCAACTGGCGTCCGAAGGCATGACGCTGATTCTGGTGACGCATGAAATGAATTTTGCACGGGATGTGGGCGACAGGGTGGTGTTCATGCACCAGGGTAAGGTGTGGGAAACCGGCCCGGCCAAAGACGTCTTTGCTGCTCCCCAGACGGCGGAGCTGCAGCAGTTTATCGGTGCCGTCCTGTAGGGCGCGCACGGGTAAAAATTTTGCGCCAGATGAAACTAAAGTTTCATTATTGTTTTTTATGAAATCTTTGATAATTTGACGACGAGTTCAGACCCCGTCTATACCTCGTCAAACCCCAGCGGTGCTGCCGTGCAGAGCAAACTGACACGGTACTGCCCAGACCAAGGAGCACACCATGACGATAGCTGCCCAGTTCGACGATCAGGCCGTGTATGCGGCTGCCGGGCCGCGCAACTGGCAGTTATCCAGTGAAGGTGTGCTGGCCGGTTTGCGGCTGGCGTTTAAAGACCTGTTTCACGTCAGGGGGTATCCGACCGGTGCGGGCAATCCCGACTGGCTGGCCAGCCACGGAGATGCTGAGCAGACCTCCTGGGTCATGCAGCGCCTGATGGAAGCGGGCTGTGTTGCGGTCGGGCGCACCCAGACTGACGAGATTGCCTACAGCCTCAACGGTATCAACGTGCATTACGGCAGTGCCGACAATCCGCGCGCAGCGGGTCGCATCAGTGGCGGCTCCAGCAGTGGCTCGGCCGTGGCTGTGGCGCGCGGTGAAGCCGATATCGGTCTGGGTACGGATACCGGTGGCTCCATTCGTGTGCCTTCCAGCTACTGTGGCCTGTATGGCTTGCGCCCCAGCCACGGGCTGATTGAAAACGCCGATTCGGTGCCGCTGGCGCCCTTATTTGACACCGTAGGCTGGATGACCCGCGATGCAGAGACCCTCGCGCGGGTCGGTGAAGTCCTGTTGCCTGAGCAGCCTCTGGTTACGCCAGAGTCGGTGGTGCTTCTGCTGCCGGAAGGCATTGAGCAGGATGCCCTGATGCCCGCCTTATTGCAGTGGCTGCCTGCCTTGCCGGAGTACAGCGTGGTGCCCGTCAGTCAGGCCTATCTGAGCGGTGCCAGCGAAGCGTTCCGGACGCTGCAGGGGCGCGCCATCTGGCAAACCCACGGTGACTGGATCACCCGCGTACAACCGCGCTTTGCTGATGATATTGCCGGGCGCTTCCGCTGGGCGGCGACCATTACTGATGCCGATGCTGATCAGGCCAGAGCACAGGCTGTCCACTATGTGCAGTGGCTGGCTGAACTGCAGCAGGAAGGTCGCCAGCTGGTCATCATGCCGACCACGCCCGGCGCTGCCCCTTTACGTGATATGCCTGCGCCTGAACTGGCGCAGTATCGTGAACGACTGATGGGGATGACGGCGCTGTCCGGGCTGGCCCGCTCACCGCAGTTACATATTCCCTGCCTGCAGAGCGAAGGCGCGCCCTGGGGCTTGTCACTGCTCGGCGCACGCCATACCGATCGCAGCCTGCTGGCACTGGCACAAAGCCTGCCTGCAGCCCGCTGATATTTGCCCCCCGATACTTTCTGACTGGAGAACAACAATGACCGCACCCCGTGAGATGGAATCCTCAACGCAGGCACTGACTGGCAAGGTTGCCATGACCGCACCTCACTACAAGGCAACCGAAGTGGGGCTGGCGGTGTTGCAGGAGGGCGGTTCTGCCATTGAGGCCATGGTCGCCGCAGCAGCGGCCATCGCGGTGGTGTATCCCCACATGAACAGTCTTGGGGGCGACGGCTTCTGGCTGATTCAGCGCCCCGGTGAAGCACCGGTAGCCATTGATGCCTGCGGCTTCAGTGCGGCGCTGGCCAACAATGACTTCTATACCCGCCAGGGCCTGAGTGCCATTCCCGAACGTGGCCCGCTGGCGGCAGTGACCCTGGGCGGCACGCTTGGTGGCTGGGCTAAAGCACTGGAAATTGACCAGCATGCCTCGCTGCCGCTGTCACGATTGCTGGAGCCTGCTCGGGCGCTGGCTGCCGATGGCATTACGGTCACCGCCAGTCTGGAGGCAGCCAGTCGCAAAACCTTTGATGCACTGCAGGCTGTGCCCGGTTTCGCGCCTGTGTATCTGCCTGAAGGCAAGGTGCTGCAGGAGGGGGAAACCCTGCGCAATCCGAAACTGGCGCACTTTATCAGTCTGCTGGCGGAACAGGGGCTGATGTCGGCCTATCAGGGCGAGATCGGTGCCACTATCGCTGTAGAGCTGGAGCGCCTTGGCAGCCCGCTGCGGGTGTCGGACTATCAGGACTACAGCGCGCAGGTTGTGACGCCTCTCAGTGTCGCTATCAGCCAGGGGCTGCTGTACAACCTGCCAGCACCGACTCAGGGGCTGGCCTCGCTGCTGATTCTGGGTGTCTATGACCGGGTGCGTGCCGAACGCTGTGGCGCACGCGACTGGAGTGAAGCTGAGCAAGTTCACCATCTGGTGGAATCCACCAAACAGGCCTTTATCGTGCGTGACCGTGAGGTGACCGATCCCGGTCGTCTGAAGTGCGACTGGAATGCGCTGCTGGACGAACCCCATTTGCAGCAGCTGGCGGCGCAGGTCGACAGTGATAAGGCGTTGCCCTGGCCGCATGTGGCCAAGCATGGCGACACCATCTGGATGGGCGCCCTCGACCAGCACGGCACCATGGTCAGCTTTATTCAAAGCATCTACTGGGAATTTGGTTCAGGGGTGGTGATCGAGCCCTATGGCCTGATCTGTAACAACCGTGGCGTTAGCTTCTCGCTGGATGCCAGCCATGCCAATGCGCTGGGCCCGCGTCTGAAGCCTTTTCATACCCTCAACCCGGCAATGGCGATACTGAATGATGGCCGTCGCGTGGTGTACGGCACCATGGGAGGCGAAGGCCAGCCTCAGACTCAGGCTGCACTGTTCAGCCGTTACCTGTATGAAGGCTACTCGCTGCCCGAGGCCATTGCCCGCGGTCGCTGGCTACTGGGTCGGACCTGGGGGGAAACCAGCTTCAATCTCAAGCTGGAAGCGGATCTGGATGCCCGGGTGGGTAATGAGCTGCGTCAGCGCGGTCACGATATTGCGGTCGTGCCAGCACAGGTAGAAATGATGGGACACGCCGGAGCCATCGCGCTGATGAGTGATGGCAGTGTGGAGGCGGCCACCGATCCACGCAGCGATGGTGCGGCGCTGGTGGGATAGGTCAGCCATCGCTGGCGCTGAGCGCAGGCGTGCAGATGGCTCTGCAAATACATATTACAAACTGCAGGAAACAGGCAGGAGAACACTATGAGTGAATGGCTTCCCGTAATTATCGGTCTGTTGGGGACGGGTGTGGTCGCGGGAGTTCTGGCAGGGTTGCTGGGCGTCGGTGGCGGCATCGTCATTGTGCCGGTGCTGTACTGGCTGTTCCAGCATCTGGGGATCAGTGCGCCGACGGCGATGTCAGTCGCGACCGCTACCTCGCTGGCCACCATCGTGCCGACGTCTATTTCTTCTATTCGCTCGCATCATAAACGCGGCAACGTCGATTTCGACCTGCTGAAGCTGTGGTCGCCAGCCATCATTCTTGGCGTGATTCTCGGTGCATCAGTCTCTACCCACATCAGCGGCCACTGGCTGACGCTGATGTTCGGCATCATCGCCGTGCTGGTGGCCATCAATATGCTGTTCCGTTCCAAGGCTGCGCCACTGGCGCAGAGTTTGCCGGGCGCCTGGGCACAGCGCTTCATGGGCGGCTGTGTGGGGCTGCTGTCGGTGATGGTCGGTATCGGCGGTGGCACGCTGGGCGTGCCGCTGCTGACTTCCTTCAATGTGGCTGCTCACCGGGCAGTGGGAACGGCTGCCGCTTTTGGTCTGCTGATCGCGCTGCCCGGCGTGATCACCATGCTGGTGACCGGGTCTGCACCTGCTGATGCGCCTGTGGGGACGCTGGGGCTGGTCAACCTGCCCGGTTTTGCCCTGATCGTGCCGCTGACCGTGCTCTGCGCGCCTCTGGGTGTCGCCCTTGGGCAGAAGCTGGATCAGGCCATGCTGAAAAAGATTTTTGCGGTGTGTCTGGCGTTTACCGGCGCACGTATGTTGTTGCAGGTGTTGAGTTAATACCCTGCGAGAGACAGTCCCTGATACAGAAAGTCCCCGATACAGAAAGTCTTGGTGCAGTTGCGTACAGCGCCAGCACGATTGAAGAGTAAGGAAAGGCTATGAGTAACTTCGGTCAAATCAATCCACCGCCCCGTCTGCTGATGGGCCCAGGCCCCATCAATGCTGATCCCCGTGTACTGCGTGCCATGTCGGCGCAGCTGATCGGTCAGTATGACCCGGCCATGACCTCCTACATGAACGAAACCATGGCGCTCTACCGCGAGGTATTTTGCACCGCTAACCAGTGGACGCTGCTGATCGATGGCACCAGTCGTGCCGGTATCGAGGCGCTGCTGTTCTCGGCGCTGTGCCCGGGTGACAAGGTACTGATCCCGGTGTTTGGCCGCTTTGGCTTGCTGCTGAGTGAAATTGCCCAGCGCGCCGGGGCCGAAGTGCATACCATCGAAGTGCCCTGGGGCGAGGTGTTCAAACCGGAGCAGATCGAAGAAGCGTTACAGCGGGTGCGGCCCAAAGTACTGGCCGTGGTGCAGGGTGATACCTCCACCACCATGCTGCAACCGCTGGAAGAGCTGGGTGCCCTGTGCCGCAAGTACGATGCGCTGTTTTATACCGATGTCACCGCCTCCATCGGCGGTAACTTTCTGAAGACCGATGAATGGGGGCTGGATGCGGTATCCGCCGGCCTGCAGAAGTGTCTGGCGGGCCCCTCCGGCAGCTCACCGATTACGGTCAGTGATCGCTATGTCGAAGTGGTGCGTCGTCGCCGTCATGTGGAAGCAGGTCTGGTGACCAGTGCTCATCAGGCAGGTATTGAACCGGCGATCCGCTCCAACTATTTCGATATTCCCATGATCCTCGACTACTGGGGTGAGGAGCGGCTAAACCACCATACCGAAGCAACCAGCATGCTGTATTGCGCCCGTGAATGCGCGCGCCTGCTGGTGGACGAAGGTATGGACAACGCCATCGCCCGCCACCAGTTGCACGGTGACGCTATGCTGGCCGGGGTGCAGGGGCTGAATCTCAGACCCTTTGGTGATCTCAAACACAAGATGAACAACGTCGTCGGTGTCTATATTCCCGAAGCGGTGCAGGGCGATGCGGTGCGCAGCTCACTGCTGAACGATTTCGGCATTGAAATCGGCACGTCCTTCGGACCACTGCACGGCAAGATCTGGCGAATTGGCACCATGGGCTACAACGCTCGCAAGGATGCGGTACTGACCACGCTGGCGGCGCTGGAGCAGGTACTGCGACTGGCAGGCCACCAGTGTGACGCCAGTGGTGGTGTGGCTGCGGCCATGGCCGTCTACAAAGCCGCAGCGGAGGCCTGATGATGACCACTCAGGAGCTACTGGCGCGTATTGATGCTCTGGCGGCCATCAGCGCAATGGAAGGCGGGTTACTGCGCGCCTACCTGACCGATGAACACCGGCGTGCTAACGAACTGGTGGCTACCTGGATGCAACAGGCGGGCATGTCCACCTGGCAGGATCAGGCAGGTAATCAGTGGGGGCGATACGAAGGCAGCGAGGCAGGCGCCAAAGCGCTGATAATCGGTTCGCACCTTGATACCGTGCCCAACGCTGGCCGTTACGACGGTATGCTCGGCGTGTTGCTGGGTATTGCTGCAGTCGATCATTTCAACCGTCTAGGGCAACGTTTTCCGTTTGCCATCGAAGTGGTTGGCTTTGGCGATGAAGAAGGCACCCGCTTTGGCTCCACCCTGCTGGGCAGCCGTGCGGTCTCGGGCAGCTGGCTGCAGGAGTGGTTTGCGGTTGCTGATAAACAGGGCGTGACCATGGCAGAAGCCTTCAAAGCCTTCGGTCTTGATCCGGCTGAGGTGGGCAAGGCGGCACGCCATGCCGATGACGTGAAAGCCTATATCGAAGTCCATATCGAGCAGGGTGTGGTGCTGGAGAGCAAGGATCTGCAACTGGGCACTGTTACCGCTATTGCTGGCGCAAGGCGCAAGCAGGTGGTGGTGAAGGGCCGCGCAGGCCATGCCGGAACCACGCCAATGGACTTGCGCTTTGATGCGTTGGTGATGGCGGCACATGCCATCACCATGATTGAGCGCAAGGCCAAGATCTGGAATCTGGTGGCAACTGTCGGGCGGGTGGAATGCCTGCCCAACGCCGTCAATGTGATTCCGGGTGAAGTGCGCTTCAGTGTCGATATCCGCAGTCAGGATGATCATGAGCGTGATCGGGCCTGGGCTGAAATGGAGGCGGGTATCCGCACTATCGTTGGCTCGCGCAATGGTGACGTCAGTATCAGCGATACCCACGCCGCACCTGCCGTACCCTGTGCTGACTGGTTGCAGCAGTCCTTCAATGATGCACTGGCCGAGCACGGTCACAAGGCCTTCTCGCTGGTCAGTGGTGCAGGGCATGATGCCATGGCCATGGCCGACATTACCGATGTGGGCATGCTGTTCCTGCGCAGCCCCGGTGGTATCAGTCATCACCCCGCTGAGTCGGTGATTGAAGATGATGTACGTGCTTCGCTGGAGGTGCTGATCAGTGCCATCGGCAGGATTGCTGCGCACTAGGGCAGCAACAGGCAGCAGAGCAAGATAGCCCTGCCTTATCTCAAACGTTTCGACAAAAGCCACCCTGCGTGGCTTTTGTCGTTTTAGCTGTGCCGTCGTCTTAGCTGAGCCTGCAAAGTGAGGGCTGGGCGCATTGTCAGGCAGAAAATGCCCCTGCACTTTGGCATCGGGCTGTAAAAAGTCGCCATATTCCGCAATGAATGAGGGAGAAAGTTGTCATAAATCAATTCCTCACCCGCTGCCAAACCGACCTGTCTGCGACTATTGAGGTGGGTCAATATTCCCCGGTAACCCGAGTGTTACCTTGGCGCCATCAAAGATTTCGAACGCCTTCAAACAGGTCGTTGGAAAGCGTTATCAGGCAGCCGAGAACGGGGGCTACCCCAGGGCAAAAGCAACGGGCGCAACAGCAGCGTTTAGCAAGCTAAATCAGCAGTGAGCCTGTTATGGATGTCGTACTCGACAACGCAGATAGATTTCTAACAGCCTGCCGGGCATTCCATGTTGTTTAAGGAATATTGACCATGAAAAAGTCACTGCTCTCTGTTTCCGCACTGGTAGCTGCCGCTGTTCTTGCCTCTTCTGTTCAGGCCCACGAAAAGGGCGACATTCTGGTTCGTGCCGGGGCGGCCACTGTCGTTCCTCATGAAAGCAGCGACGATGTGCTGGGTCTGGGTGAGTTCCGCATCAACAACGACACCCAGCTGGGTTTGACCTTCACTTACATGCTGACTGACAACTGGGGTGTGGAGCTGGTTGCCGCCTCACCGTTCAAACACAACATCGGCCTGAAAGCGACCGGCGATATCGCCAGTGCCAAGCATCTGCCACCCACCCTGCTGGGCCAGTACTACTTCGGTCAGGCCGACAGCAAAGTGCGTCCCTATGTGGGCCTGGGTCTGAACTACACCTTCTTCTTCGATGAAGAATTCAACCAGACTGGTAAAGACGCTGGCCTGAGCAATCTGGATCTGGACAGCTCCGTCGGTCTGGCGGCTGAGGCGGGTGTGGATGTCATGGTCACCGACAAGTGGTTTGCCAACGCCGCCGTATGGTGGATGGATATCGATACCAAAGCGAACTTCGACGTTGCAGGTGGTGGCCATCAGAGCATTGATACTTCCATCGACCCTGTCGTGTTCATGCTGGGTGTGGGTTACAAGTTCTGATACTTCAACCGCTCTCATGAGTTAGACCACCGCCGGGCGACATCACGTCTCTCCGCAGCCCGGCGGTGCTTTTCTGAATACGCCTCAGAGCAGCGTGACCCTTCCCCTTGTTACGCTGCCTTTGTTTCTCTTCTGTCTCTTCTGTCTCTTCAGCCTCTCTTCTGTCTCTCTTCCTGCTGATTTGCTGAAATTCTCCTTACGCAGTGCTCTTTGCCGGGATTTCTGGCTATGCTCAGGCGCTGTGTGACCAGCACGCCGTGCATCGACAGGGCGCCAGTAGCAAGGATCCTCTCCCCGTGGCAGACAAACCGTTCGATATTCCATTGCAGCAGGCCATGACACTGCTGGAGCAGGGTCAGACCGCGCAGGCTGAAGCCCTGTTGCAGGTGCTGGCGCAGCAGCATCCTGATCAGTTGCAACTGCGTCTCTATCTGGCGCAGGTGGCGCTGAAGTCCGGGAAAGGCGCCGCCCACATCGAAGTACTGCAGGAGGTCGCCGCTTCGCATCCTTTTATTGCTGACGGCTACTTTATTCTGGGGCAGTGCCTGCAGCAGGCCGGGCGGCTGCCAGAGGCTGTGTCGGCGTTTTATCACGCGTTACAAAGCCGCTGGAGTGCGCATGAGCAGCTTGAGCAGGCACCGGCCCTGACACTGCAGGAAGGCACGCCCACAGCCGAAACCGGGCAGGACGGCGAGATTGCCCTGAGGCTGCTCTGGCAGGTGCTGGCACAGTTGCGTCAGGCGGGTATGGCCGCTTTTCCCATGGCCGGAAGCCTGCTTGGGCTGGAGCGTGAGGGCAAGCTGCTGGACAACGATGTGGATGTCGATATTGGTGTCGACTGGCAGCAGATGAGCCAGGTTATCGCACTGTTAAAGGGGCAGGGGTGGCACGAAGTTGACCGCTCCTATGATCTGATCAATCCACGTTGTCTGGTGCATCCTTCCGGGGTAGCTATGGATCTGTGCGGCTTTGCGACCGATGAAAAGACCGGCGGGGTGATTTCCGGCCTGTGGATGAAGGGTGTTCCGTTTCACTGGAATCGCATTACGCGTTTCCCGGCCATTACCCTGACCGCCAGAGAGTCACCCGGCGGCACCATCAGTTATCCCAGCGTTCCCGAGCAGATTCTGATGGCCATGTACGGCGAAGGCTGGCGTCAGCCTGACCGTCATTTCGATACCATCATCTGTGCTCATAATCTGCAGGGGTTCTCCTGGCTGACCCGCTGTTATGCCTATGCTCGTCTCTATCATTGCTGGACGCTGAACAAGGCCGAGAAGTGCCAGCGCTTGCTGCAAACGCTGGTGGAGAAGCAACCGACAGATACCTTTCTGCGTCGCCTGCTCACTCATTTCACTGCGCAACTGACGGAACCGCACCGAGTGCTGGCGCTGGGGTGTTTTGACATGCTGCATATCGGCCACATGAATTACCTGCGCTACGCCAGAGCTCAGGGCAGCAGCCTGATCGTCGGCGTGGCACCGGATGCGTTCTGCCAGCGTAGTAAAGGCTATCGCCCGGTGCAGAATGAAGAGGAACGTATGGCTTTTATTCGCACACTGGAGTTTGTTAATGAGGTGATGATCGTGCAGCAGCCGATGGTCAGCGGTGAGCCTGCAGCGGCATGGATCAACAGCCTGCAGGTGAAGACCGTGGTGTGCGGAGGGGAATGGCAGGGTTCTGAACGCTGGAACCGGCTGGAGCAACTACTGGGCGGTTACGGTATCAAGGTGATCTATGCCCCGGCGACGCCGGGGGTGTCCAGCACCTTGTTGAAACAGCGGGTAAAAGAGCAGCAGTAGGGGATTAGCTGATAGCTGGGCTGACCCCATGCCTGTTGTGAAAGAAGCGCTGGGAGAGGGGCATCTCAGCCAGCGAGCGCAGCTATCGCTCGCTGCAAGTTGACTCTGGCCTGCACCTCAAAGCGCTGCCGCAGCGCTGGGGTCAGATATATCACCGGGCGCTGCAGAAACTGCTGCAATACCTTCGCTCGCCCAACGCGGTACGCCGCCTCATCCACCCAGGCATATTCACCGCGGATAGCCTGATCATACTGATCAAACACCTCAGCGCTGGCACCGAGAATACTCAGATCAATATCCAGCATCAGCGCGGTATCGGCATCGTCAGCGGCGTCATGCCCGGCGGTAGCGCGAATCATCCTTGCCACGCGTTGAATCACTGCGTCATTGCCGTGATGCTCTCGCAAAAAGCGTTCGGCCCAGCACGCACTCTGCTCCTCGTTATCGGCTTGATGAGTGTCGTAAATGGCATCGTGAAACCAGATCGCCAGCGCTATTTCATCCGGCCTGCTCGCCAGTGATCTGACTGCATCAAGCAGCTTCAGGCAGGCATGAATATGCTGCTGGCTGTGATAGTGACGATGAGGCTCTGTGTAGCAGCGCAGCAGCTGACCATAGAGTGACGTGCTGTCCGCAGCGAGGTGCATACGCTGCAGCAGCGCGGCCAGTGAGGCTTCGGTGAAGCCGTAATCCGGTAGGGTGTTGTGCATTGCATACTCACGTGATGTTTTCTGTCTTGCCAATAGACTGATTGCAGCTGTCAAACATAGATCAGCCATGGCCGCTTGCACAGAGTTCAGGCACACTATGCCCCCACACCCATGCTCCGGCGTACACAGGCAGTCCCATGTTCAGAAGCGAAGATTTCCCCAATGATGAAAACGGCGATGTATTGCGCAGAATGCGCGACAGCGGGGATAACTTCGCCATACCCAGAGATTTTGAATTCACTGTGGTGTTTGCCACACGCGAAGCGGTGCAGGCCTTCGGTGATCACTTTGCCCAGCTAGGGTATGAGGTGGTGGCCAATGAAAGTGGCCATGTGCCTGAGCTGCCCTGGGACGTCACCGTCGTCACCCATATGTTGCCCACTCATGCCGCCATCACCGCGTTTGAGGCCGAGTTGCAGCGTGTGGCGACTCCGCTGGGAGGCCGTAATGATGGCTGGGGCTGCTTTGAGCAGTAAAGCCTGTCGTTCTGGTCGCTGTTTAAAAACAAAACCGGCTGCAGTGATGCAGCCGGTTTTGTTTATGGGCAGTCATGCAACAGCGCAAGCGCCTTACATCTGGCCGTTTTCCTCATAACGCTGATGCCAGCTCAGTGCTTCGCCCAGCAGGTGTGGGGTATGCATACCGCGACCGCTGGCACAGGCGCGCTCGAAGTAATCCATCAAGCGCTCACGGTACGCCGGGTGGGCGCAGTTCTGAATGATCTTGTGGGCACGCTGACGGGGTGACAGACCACGCAGATCAGCCAGACCCTGCTCGGTGACGATGATCTTGACGTCATGCTCGGTGTGATCGACATGGGACACCATCGGCACAATGGCTGAAATGCTGCCGTTCTTGGCGGTCGAGGGCGTTACGAAGATCGACAGATAGCCATTGCGGGCGAAATCCCCTGAACCACCGATGCCGTTCATCATCCGGCTGCCCATGATATGGGTGGAGTTCACGTTGCCGTAAATGTCTGCCTCGATCAGGCCATTCATGGCAATTACCCCCAGACGGCGGGCCAGCTCCGGATGGTTGCTGATGTCCTGCTGGCGCAGGATGATGCGCTCTCGGTAGAAGTCGATATTGTTGTTCAGCTCTTCAATGGCGACCGGGCTCAGGGAGAACGCCGTTGCCGAGGCCACGCCGAGGGTGCCGGATTTGAGCATCTTCAGCATGCCGTCCTGAATCACCTCGGTGAAGGCAGTCAGATTTTTGTAGGGGCCAGCATCCAGCCCTTCCAGCACGGCGTTGGGAATGTTGCCGACACCGGACTGGATCGGCAGCAGTTCTTTGGGCAGGCGACCAGCGGCAATCTCACGCTCGAAGAACTCCAGAATGTGTCCGGCAATACGCTTGGACACCTCATCGGGCGGCGTGAAGGGGCTGTTGCGATCCGCCGCGCTGGTTTCCACTACACCGATAACCTTGTCCAGCGGACAGTGCAGATACTGCTCGCCGATACGGTCGGCCGGGCTGGTGATCATGATCGGTTTACGGTTGGGAGGAAGCGCGGTGCCGTAATAGATGTCGTGCATGCCTTCGAGCTTGGCATTCTGCTTGTCGTTCACTTCGATGATGATTTTGTCGGCCTGCTCGATCCAGGTCTTGTTGTTGCCGACGGCAGAGGAGGGGATCAGACGACCATCTTCCAGAATGCCTGCCACCTCAATCACGGCCAGATCCAGCTTGCCAAGAAAGCCAGCCCAGGCGTACTGAGATACCTCAGACAGGTGAATATCGATATAGTCCATGCGGCCATCGTTGATACGCTGGCGGCAGATGGGGTCGGACTGGAATGGCAGACGCATTTCAATGCCGTCCACTTCTGCCAGCACACCATCCAGCTCGGGAGCGGTGGAAGCACCGGTCCAGATGCTGATGCGGAACTTTTCGCCCTGCCCATTGAGGTCACGAATACGATGGGCAAGGGCAGTCGGAATAGCCTTGGGATACCCGGCTCCGGTAAATCCACTCATTCCCACTACGGCACCATTGGGAATCAGAGCTGCAGCCGCTTCGGCGCTCATCAGGCGCTGCAGAAGCTCAGGATTACGGATGCGAGAAGACGCTGACATGAGAGGCACTCCGTCGTTAGCAGACAGTCCATTTATTGGAAAGTTGTTTAGTGGAAAGTTGTTTAGTGGAAAGTTGTTTAGTGGATAGTGATTGCTCAGAAAACACACATAGATTTGAAAGCGTGGAAGGCTGCCATTGTATTGAGTTGCGATAAGCTGCCGCCTCATTCTTTCGTAGTAAAAAACGGCAATCTACAAATTGTTCCTTGATTGCTACAACCCGATGCGAGATGGGGGGCGGCTCAGCCGTCAGGGATAGGGTTATACGAACGATTAATTTTTCAGCGTTCGGTAAAGGTGTCAGAGGATGACTGAAATAGCGTCCGGCAATTGGCTGGAATATGACCAGGCTGATCTGCCGGAAAGCTTGTAAAGTCGGGGGCTGGACAGCGTTTCAGGTTTTTGGCCGAAGGTTGGAGCCTGCATGTTTAAAAGCATGTAATTAATCAGTGAATGGCAATTCGTTACTTTGCAGGAGTGTTATTAAATGGATTTTTTCAGGTTAACGTTTAACCGGAATTGCTTCTTTTGGGCGATATTCTGGTTTCTGGTGGAAGTCGCTATTGCCCGTTATATCCATGATCAGCTTATTCGGCCTTTTATTGGCGATGTGCTGGTGATCGTATTGCTGTTTTATATCGCCAGAACCTTTCTGGCCTTGCGTGATCGTACGCTGGTTATTGGTGCGCTGTTGTTTGCTTATGCCATCGAAGCTGGCCAGTACTTTCATCTGGTGTCACTGCTGGGGCTGGAGCATTACCGGCTGGCGCGCATCGTCATTGGCTCCACCTTTGATGTGATGGATTTGCTGGCCTACACCCTCGGCGGGGTGTTGATTCTGCTGGTGCGAAGCGGCAGGGCAACGGACCACTGATGGCGTTGCCCCGCACAGTTCTATGAAGCCCGGCCGTTGAATTACGACGCGGCGCGCATGGCTTCCTTGTACTGCAGAATATCCTGCTGGCTTTTGATCATCTTGGTCAGCAGTTCATTCATCTGGTTTTTCAGCGGATGATCATTGACGGCGTGAATGGCTTTCTGCATTTCCACCAGCGTGCGTTCTTCCGCTTCTTCCAGTTGTTCAACCAGCACGTAATTGCTTTTGGCCGGATCGAGAAAGGCGACTTTCAGATCGGCGTACCACTCGGTCAATTTGCCTTCCAGCGTGTGCTTGTGTTTCAGCGGTTTACCCATGCGCTTTTCGTATTCCGGGGACAACACGTTTTCTACTTCTTCGCGCACGGTGGCCTGATCGAGAAAAAGAGCGCGTAAATCTCGCTCTGTCACTTCCTTGGCCGCATGGGTATAGAACCGTTTGCCGTCTTCGCAGGCGGCGACAAAGCGTGAAATAGCCTGGGCATCGTTCTCAGTAAGGGTTTTGTCTAGCATGATGAGTCTCTCCTGACGTATCTCCCGCGCGGGAGTCATGGACTGTCACTATGGTTATCGACTGCCACTGGCTTCCTGCCACCAGATCACGGCTTATCCTCCCGATATTGCCGTCCAGCTATGTCTACATGTAGCCCTGTAAACAGACTTTTTACAGGGGCGCGATGATGGCGCTGGAAGAGACTTTCTAATCCCAGCGATTACCTGCCTGTCGCGCGTCATCCCCGTCCGTTGCCAGAGTGGCTCTGTCGTTATTTCGAACTTGTGAACTCAATCTCAGGCAGATACTACGCCTGTGCCGATGCCAGACGATGATCTGGATCAGGCCGGATAAACCTCAACACTGCACCGATAAGCCTCTGGGGGTGCTTTGCAAAATGGCATCCCGACGCCATCAGACTAATCTGAGACAAATGATGTCGTCCGATCACCGCCGAGAAGTGCGTGAGCACGTTCCAGGTCGCAGGAGCACATTAATGGATACCAAGGCGCCCTCCCTCCACGCTGATACCCATAAGGTCTTCAACGTGGCCAGTCATCTGACTGACTACAACCTTTACACCAGTGATCATGCGCTGCAGCAGGCGGTCAGTGCGCTGGCAGCGCGACCGGATCATCATCAGCTGAAACTGTTCGGCGCCGAGTCGGGTTCAGCGACCATGATCAGCCATGGCTTTCTCGCCAATGAGCACAGGCCGGTATTTCACAGCCATGACCGCTTTGGCCACCGGGTCGATCAGGTGGAGTATCACCCGTCCTATCATGCGCTGATGCAGCAGGCGATCAGCCATGAGCTGCATGCACTGCCGTGGAAGCACGCAACCGCGGGGGCGCATATTCAGCGCGCCGCGATGATCTATATGCAGGCACAGGTGGACGCGGGCCATGGCTGCCCGATCACTATGACCTTCGCGTCAGTGCCCGTACTCCGGCAGCAGCCGTTTATCGCCCAGCACTGGCTGCCGAAGATACTGTCGAGTCAGTACGATCCGCGTGATCTGCCGCTGGCCAGTAAGCAGGGCGCCACCATTGGCATGGCTATGACGGAAAAGCAGGGCGGCTCCGATGTGCGCGCCAACACCACGCATGCGGTACCGGTGTACGGCGGCTATGAGCTGGTGGGGCACAAGTTCTTTATGTCGGCACCGATGTGCGATGGCTTTCTGGTGCTGGCGCAAACCGGCTCGGGGTTGTCCTGCTTTCTGGTGCCGCGCTGGCGCCCGGACGGCAGTAAGAACCAGCTCTTTATTCAGCGTCTGAAAAACAAGATGGGTAATGTCTCCAACGCGTCCAGCGAGGTGGAGTTTCGCGGTGCTTTTGGCTGGCTGGTGGGCGAAGAGGGCAGAGGGGTCAATACCATTCTGGAGATGGTCGCCCTGACCCGCTTTGACTGCGCGACGGCGTCTGCAGGCGGGATGCGTCAGGCGGTCGTGCAGGCACTGCACCACTGCGGGCAGCGCATGGCCTTTGGAGCGCTGCTGATCAAACAGCCGCTGATGCAGAATGTGCTGGCCGACCTGCTGATCGAGAGCGAAGCGGCCATGCTGCTGGCCATGCGACTGGCACAGGTGCTGGAGCAGAGTCGTGATGCTGCCGAGGCCCGCGCGCTGTTTCGTATCGGCACCGCCATTGGCAAGTTCTGGAACTGCAAGCAGGTGGCGGCCCATGCGGTGGAAGCTATGGAATGTATCGGTGGCAGTGGCGTGATGGAGGATTCCATCATGCCGCGTCTGTATCGCGAGGCTCCGGTTAACGCCATCTGGGAAGGCAGCGGCAATGTGCAGTGCCTTGACGTGCTACGCACCATGCAGAAAGCGCCGGAAGCGCTGGAGGCATTGCTAGACGAGCTGCGCCTGACCGAGGGGATGGACCCTCACTATGATGAAGCCCTGACCCGTCTGCATGCACAGCTGCAGCATCAGGATAATCTGCCCTACCGGGCGCGGATGCTGGTGGAGCAGATGGCGCGTTTGTGGCAGGCCAGCCTGCTGCTTCGCTATGGCGACAAGAGTGTGACCGAAGGCTATCTGCTGTCACGCCTGAATGGCGAATGCCATACCCAGTACGGCACCTTGCCGGAAGGGGTGGACGTGCAGGCCATTATTCAGCGTGGCAAGGTGTAGGGGCGTGCTCACGATCTGCTGTGCGTCTGTGCAGGTCTCTGGTTTGACATCGACGAAGTGAGCAGCCATAGTTTTGGCCCTGTCGAAACAGGGTCCGGCTGCACGATACCGGGCTGTTTCGGTCAGCTGAACTACTTTGCTCAAGCATACAAGGACGCTGTAGCGACCAATGACTGGTCGTTGTCTTTCAACGGAAAGAAAGGAAAGTACACGTGTCTACGTCCCTCGCTCAATCCCCCAATCTATTGCGTGCCCCCAAAGTCGTTGCCATCGCTCAGGACAAATACCTGAAGCCGACCTATCCCTTCCCCGATACCTATGAACTGCCTGCAGGCTATGTGCCGCGCTATGGTCAGGACATCACCTATGGCTTCAAGGGCACGGTAACAACCCCGTCCATGTGTCTGCCCGGCAATGCTGTTTCCGGTGGACGTACCGTGGGCGTCAAGGAAAGTGATCTGATCCCTCAGGTGCGGGAACTGCTGGATGAGTTTGCCAGCAATGATCAGTCGGGCATGGCCAGACGACTGGTGGAAGACTTCCTCACCGGGAAGGATTCAGTGCGTATCTTTGCCGATGCGGCGCTCAACACCGCGCTGTCGCGGCATAGCAATATCAGCTATTTCTGCGACGCGGCGGTATCGGCCCCCAATTCGGCCCATCGCTCAGCCGGCAAGGTGCGCATTCATCAGGCGCTGAAAAGCGCCGGATGGGACATCAACCAGATGAAAACCCTGACGGATCTGGCGGTGCCTGCTGTCAATCTCGGCAACAAGGTGCTCGGCACAGGCGATTTCGGTAACGGGCTGGGGCTGATGATCAACGGCTTCCAGTATGCCTACGTGATCGCCACGGATTACCGCGTATCGACCGATGAGCAGCGCTATCAGATGAAGCTCAAGTACGTCTTTTATGATGTATTCGGGCTGGACGACGATGATCTGGTCGAGTTCGGCGCCTCCAGCAGTTACAACATTTCCGATGCGGCCAGAGGCATTACTGCCTGGTGGCAGCTGCAGCATCAGTTCGGCTATGCGCCGCTGGTGACACGGGGTGTGGTTGAGCGCACGGTCGTCGCGCCCACCAGTTGACAGATAACGCTGCCTGACACTTTTTGGTATGGAGTAACAATGATGAAAATCGCCTCTGCATTGTCTTATGCCCTGAGCCTGCTGGTGCTTCTGCTGCTGGCCTTTGGCTACAGCCAGTACGCCTATTTCACCGGCGGCCCGGATGGCTATGTGAGCGATTACGCCGCCGCAGTACGTAGCCTCTACTACTACTTTGCGGTACCTGGCCTGCTGCTGATGGGATACAGCCTGATGCTGGGGCGGACCGCCAGGCACAAACCCGTGGCCCTGCGCCTGCTCGCTGCGGTGCTGGTCTGTGCGGCGCTGGTGCTGGCCTTTGCCATGCTGGACAGCCAGTATTACGGTGCACTCGATCACGGTCAGGGTGGCTGACGGCAACGCACGGGTAAGGTGCACAGGTTAACGCCGCTGGGTAAACAAAAACGGGCTGGTGCCAACGCACCAGCCCGTTTCTGTTTTTGACGCTGGTGTTATTGCAGGGTTGCCATATCCACCACGAAGCGATATTTCACATCGCCTTTCTCCAGCCGCGCAAAGGCTTCGTTGATCTGCCCTGCACGCTGGCATTTCTTGTGTTCCGGCCATGCTCGGAAGCGCGGAACTCAGGTTTTACGCAGGCTGGAGGGCACTACGCCTTTCATCTGACGGAAGCGGTTGGTGAAATGGCTGGATGAACTGAAGCCGCACTGCTGGGCAATATCGGTCAGCGGCAGGCTGGAATGACGGAGTAATTGCTCGGCGCGCAGAAGACGCTGTTGCATGACGTACTGGTGCGGGGCCATGCCCTGACTCTGCTTGAACATGCGGGCAAAGTGGTACTCGCTGAGATGGGTCTGTTCGGCCAGCTCTGCCAGTTGCAGTGGCTGATCAAGGTGAGCATCGATATAGGCTTTGACCCGTGACAGCTGATAGGGCGACAGGCCGCCACGGCTGTGCAGCGGCTGCCACTGAAACTGGGTGTAGTGACGCACAATATGGGTGAGCAGCAGGGATGCGGCACTGCTCAGGGTCATGCGGTCGGCCTGATCGTGCCAGTGGCTGGCCAGCAGAAAGTGGCGATACAGCGCGGCAATCTGCGGGTCATCGGCAAAGATATGTTCATCGACGCTCAAGGCTGCCGGGCTTTTATCCCAGGTTTTTTCGGCAATATCGCGCAGATGGGCATCAGTGAAGTAGAAGTGCACAAACGACAGGGCTTCACGGATATGCCAGGTGGAAGCATAGCCCCGGGGCATCAGGCACATGCGGTCAGGCGCGCCGCCATTGCGCCAGCCGTGAGGGGTTTTCAGGTAAGACTCATAACCATCGGCCACATAGAGGCTGAGGGTGTGATGGTTGGCTTCATCGACCACGACCAGATCGTCATGGTTGGTCCATGAGGCGAGGCCGACACCGTTATCCAGATGTGTGGTGTCGATCAACTGTGTCTTGTGCTGCTGCAGGTTCTGGAAAACCTGATAGGTGTTGGACACGGTGCTGCTCCGGTGTCGTTCCGCGTTCTGAAACCGTACGAAAGGCCATGGTAAACGCCCGACCCGGCAGCGCCAAGACAGCAGGTCGGCGGGCAGCAAAAAAAGCGCAAGAATATGCAATTGCAGCGCAAGCAGCGGCAAGTAACGGCGGGTTATGGCAGCCGATAATGGCCCTCCAAAAACGCTGTTATCAGGATTGCACTATGAACGCCTTGCTTTATGCCATCACGGTGTTGATCTGGGGGACGACCTGGATCGCGATTGCCATGCAGACCGGAGACGTGCCTGCGCCGGTATCGGTGTTCTATCGTTTTGTGCTGGCGGCGACGGTGCTGCTCTGCGTACTTGGTCTGAGCGGTCGGCTGAAACGCATTGGTGGCCGTGATCATCTGTTCTGCATCCTGCAGGGGATGTGCGTGTTCTGCTTCAACTTCTACTGCTTTTACAGTGCCAACCGCTATATCAACAGCGGTCTGGAGTCGGTGCTGTTCTCCATGGCGATCCTGTTCAATGCCATCAACGGGGTGATTTTTTTCAGGCAGCGCATCACCGGCAAGCTGATGCTGGCCAACAGCCTAGGCATTATCGGTGTCGTCAGCCTGTTCTGGCGTGATCTGAACCCGGCACAGATGAATGCCGATGTACTGTTCGGTATCGGCCTGTGCCTGCTCGGCACCTATGGCTTCTCGCTCGGTAACATGATTACCGCCCGCCATCAGCGCAACGGGCTGGATCTGCTGTCGACCAACGCTTACGCCATGACCTACGGTGCCATCACCATGCTGGTGGTGATCATGGTTACCGGAGCACCTTTCCGCATCGATACCAGCCTCAGCTATCTGGGGGCGCTGGTGTATCTGGCGGTGTTTGGTTCAGTGGTGGCGTTCGGCACCTACTTCGCGCTGGTCGGTCGCATTGGCCCCGGGCAGGCGGCCTACGCCACTGTCATGTTCCCGCTGGTGGCGCTGACCATTTCCACCCTGTTTGAAGGCTATAGCTGGAGCTCCTCGGCCATTGTCGGTCTGCTGCTGATCCTGTCCGGTAATGCGGTGATGTTCTACAAGCCCAGAGCCAGAGTGGCGGTTGCTGTGGCGAGCAAACCCGCCTGATGGCTGAGTAGCGCGAGATCCTGATCTGCCCGCAGTCGGGAAAGCCACGCAAGCAGGATGCTTGTAGCGTCTCTTTGCCAACCCCAAGAACTGTGTCGTTGTCAGTTACTTGTCGTTGTCAGTCACTTGTTGTGGCCAGTCACTGACAACGCAGGTGCAGATCGTCGGACGGCCTGAAGTGTGGGTGTGGGCATGCGCTAGTCGGTCTACCTGACACGGGCAGAAGCAACGTCCACATTTATCGGATGAATAGTGATCAGAGTGGGTTTCAACAGCCTGACTCTGCAGGAGATGACGATGGCAAAGGTGATGGTGATTTATCACAGCGGTTACGGACATACCCAGAAGCAGGCCGAAGCGGTGTACGCCGGTGTCGGCTCGGTAGCGGGCATAGAGGCGGAACTGGTCGCGATCAGTGCGGAGGGCGATCTGCCTGAAGGCAGCTGGGAGAAGCTGGAGGGTGCCGATGCCATTGTGCTCGGATCGCCCACTTACATGGGCGGCCCTTCATGGCAATTCAAGAAATTTGCTGATGCCTCCAGCAAACCCTGGTTTGGTGGCCTGTGGAAGAACAAGCTGGCGGCAGGCTTCACTAACTCGGCTTCGATGAACGGCGATAAGCTGTCGACGCTGCACTACATGTTCACACTGGCCATGCAACACGGCATGGTCTGGGTGGGCACCGGCATGATGCCATCCAACACCAAGGCTGCCAGTCGCAATGACCTGAACTATATGGGCTCGTTCAGCGGCCTGATGGCGCAGTCTCCCGCGGACTCATCACCGGATGAAGGCCCGCTGCCGGGCGATCTGGAAACCGCCAGAGCCTTTGGTGTGCGGGTTAGCGAAACCGCGTTGCGTTGGGTAGGCTGACAGATACTGTAAGCTGAACATACAGCCGATCGAGAGCAGATTCCTGATGAGCTTTGCCGGGTTACTCGACAAAGCTCATCCGATTCGGTTGAAACTCACCGTGTTCCACTATCCGGATACAGGCGTCCACCACTCGTGGGTCCAGCTTGCTGCCGCTCATCTGTCTGATCTGGTTGAGGATGATGTCGGTGCCCAGTGCCGGGCGACAGGGGCGCTCCAATGACATCGATTCGATAATATCGGCCACCGCCGGAATACGTGCCTCCAGCAATATCTCATCACCTGCAAGTCCTCATCACCTACAGGCCCTCATAGCCTGTCATACCCTCATAGCCTGTCATGCCCCGGTTCTGGTGTTGCCGCGTATCCTGATGCTGTTAGCGTTTGGCTGCTGTCGTACAGGGCAAACTTGATGGTTTCCACCCAGAAGGTCTGACTCTCTTTTTGACAGGGTGCGCTCGGCCGGACGCCATGATCAGACGGTCATTGGCACGACAACGGGCCGCCAGCTCAGCAGGGAAAGAGTTCATGTCGGTGCGGCCGATTATTTGCTCCTTGCATAGACCGAAGTAGCAGCAACGTATGATCAGGAGGATTTTGTTGTCAGCCCTGAAGACAGGTTCTGAGGGGGGGAGCACCAGTGGCGGACAATAGACAAAAGTGCTCATGCTGCCCTACAGAACATAGGACTAACGCTATGTGCGCAAAGCCATCTCAGACAGGAGGGCGTTCCTGATCAGTCAGCACACTCGCCAGATCTGATGGAGTTGATGTAGCGAAATGTGCAGAGACAGAGGCAAGTCTTTATGCACTCTGGCGCCTTTGGTGAATTTGACTGCACATCACCGTCAGCTGTGGTTTAGGCCGGTTTTTGAATGGGACAGATTGGCGCCATTGGTGCCGTGAGGGAGAACATTTACCTGTTGGAGACCTCTACACTGGTTGTCATCAGCGTTACATAAGACCAGACGTTTGCTCTGGCAGTATGGCCTGGAAGCTTGTATCTGGTTGAACAGGATCGTGTGGTCAGTCGTCCGCTGCTGATCGAGGCAGGGAAGGTTGCTACGCGTGCGGATAAGGTGACCGTAACCCATGAAATGGCATAACGCCCGGGGATTGATGACCAAAGCCGTCGGTCTGAGCTTTTGTATCGGCCTGTTGCTCAGCACATTGTTGGTGCTTGAGGTCCGGGAGAATAACGCTGAGCGTCTGGCGCGTGCTGTTGATCAGCTAGGCTCGAACGTTGTCGAGCAAGTACTGGAGCGGATACATCTGTATGAGTACGGCCTCAGTGCCACGCGCAGCATCGTGCTGACTACTGGCGAAACGGGCCTGAACCGTGAGCTTTATCATCGCTATATCGGGACGCGTGACTTTGCCGGGGAGTTTCCCGGTGCCCGCGGATTCGGCGTGATTCGCCGGGTGTCTGCTGACACGCTGGATGAGTTTACTGCTCAGGCCCGGCAGGACAGCTGGCCTGACTTTCGTATTCACGAATTGTCAGCTAATGCGGATACCCGCTATGTCATTCAGTATATCGAGCCGGTGCAACCCAACATTGAGGCCATCGGTCTTGACATCGCCTCTGAGCGCAACCGCAAGGCCGCGGCAGACAAGGCTCTGGTCACTGGCGAGGTGCAACTGACCGGGCCGATTACGCTGGTGCAGGCAACCGGCAGCCCGCTGCAGTCCTTTCTTATTCTGATGCCCATCTATCGTGATCCTGCTACTCCCGCCACTGAGGCGGAGCGCCTTTCCAGAGCCTGGGGCTGGAGCTATGCCCCGTTACTGATGACCGATGTGCTGGGTGGGCTGGGTATTGACCCTGAAAATCTGCACATGGAGCTGATTGATGTTACCGAGCCCGGTAAACCTGAACGGTTCTTCACTTCAGACGATCTCGACGTGGACGATACTCATGCATGGCATCAACAGCATGAAGTATTTGGTCGACAATGGGAGGTGCGGTTAAGTGTGCGGCCTGCCTTTATTGCCGGGCTGCATCTGCCGTCACCCTGGTCGGCCGGGTCTGTATCACTGGGGCTGAGTGCCTTGCTGTCTGCGTTACTGGGGGTGGTCAGTCTCAACCGCAAAAATCGTGAGCGGACCATCGAGGATCAGGCCCGCATGGCGGCCATTGTGGCCAACTCTGCCGATGCCATTATTGGCAAGACGCTGGAAGGTGTCGTCATGAGTTGGAACAGAGGGGCTGAGCTGATGTTTGGCTATGCCGCTCAGGAAGCGGTGGGTCACCCGCTGGTTGATCTGATTGTGCCCAAAGAGCGTCGTAAGGAAGAACAGGAAATCCTGAACACCATTGCTCAGGGCCGGATTGTGCCTAACTTTGAAACCCGACGTCAGCGTAAGGATGGCTCATTGGTGGATGTTTCCGTCACGGTCGCTCCCATAGCTGATGCCACCGGCAAGGTGGTAGGAGCGTCAAAAACTCTTCGCGATATCACCTCTCAGAAAGAAGCAGAACGCCGCATCCATGAGCTGAATGCCTGGCTGGAGCACGAAGTGGATGTTCGGACGGCGGAGTTGCAGGCCGCTCGTGATCAGCTGCTGATGGCGGCCAGTATTGCCCGGCTGGGTATCTGGTGCTGGTTCCCGGCAGGCAATCGCCTGGAGTGGAATAGCACGATGTTTGAGCTCTATGGTCAGCCATTGGCACTGAAGGAGCAGGGTCTGGGTTATCAGCATTGGCGCGAGCGCGTGCACCCGGATGATCTGGCGGAAACCGAAAGCAAACTGCAGTCAGCGTTGCAGGGGCAGGGGGATTTCGACGCTATCTTCAGGCTGCAGCTACCTTCGGGCGAAACTCGTTATATTCAGGCGGCTGCCTACATTGAACGGGATGACAACGGACAGCCTAGTAAGGTAACGGGGATCAATCGTGACATCACTGCCGAACGGGAGCTGGAAGGCTGGTTACGTCACGCCAAGGAGCAGGCGGATCAGGCCAGCTCGGCCAAATCCTCTTTCCTTGCCAATATGAGCCATGAAATCCGCACGCCGATGAATGCGGTACTCGGCATGCTGGAGCTGGTGCGCCAGACCGACATGACTGCCAAGCAACAGGACTATGTGAACAAGGCGCAGATTGCCGGTCGCTCCCTGCTGGGGCTGCTCAATGACATTCTGGATTACTCCAAGATCGGTGCGGGTAAGCTGGCGCTTGATCCCCAGCCTTTTGACCTTGAAACGCTGTTGCAGGAACTGGCCGTGGTACTGACTGGCCTTATGCATAAGCCCGATGTCGAACTGATGTTCGATATCGATCCTTACTTCCCGGCTACCATGATAGGCGACAGCCTGCGCCTGCAGCAGGTGCTGACCAATCTGGCCAGCAATGCGGTGAAGTTCACTGAACACGGGCAGGTGGTGATCCGGATACGCCACGAGATGACCGAGAGCCAGAGCCTGCGCTTGCTGGTGGAAGTGGAGGACAGCGGTATCGGCATCAGCCCTGAACAGCAGGAGCGCATCTTTGAAGGGTTCACTCAGGCTGAGGCGTCGATATCGCGGCGCTTTGGCGGCACCGGGCTGGGTCTGGTCATTGCCCGTCACCTGATTCAGATGATGGGCGGTAGGCTGCAGCTGGAAAGTGAGCTGGGCAAGGGCAGCCGCTTCTGGTTTGACGTTGAGCTGGCGGTCCCCGCAGGCACGCCGCTGGCGATGAACAAGCCCGCCACGGCGCGGCGGATTCTGCTGATCGAAGATAACGCCATCTCCCGACAGGTACTTGTCGTCATGCTTCGGCGTGTGGGCTGGCAGGTGACGGAAGCAGCCTGCGGTAATGACGGTGTGGCGCTGGCACGCCAGACGCTGGAGCAGGGCGGTGACTTTGATGCGGTGCTGCTCGACTGGCACCTCCCCGATCTGGATGGTGTCGCCGTCGGCCAAGCTTTGAACGCCTTGCCCTGGGCTGACAAAAAGCCACCCATTCTGATGATTACGGCTTATGGTCAGGAGCACCTGAATTCGGTGATGTCGCTGCCCAACAGTCCCTTTGTGGATTATCTGAGCAAGCCGGTGACCCCTCAGCAACTGGTCAGCAGCATTGATCAGGCGGTGAGTGGTGGCAAGGCCACGCCGCAACGCTCTGCTTTTGTGCGTAATCCCAGATTGACCGGGGTGCGTATCCTGATTGTTGAGGACAATGCCTTCAATCGTCAGGTGGCTGCTGAGCTGCTGATGAGCGAAGGGGCGGAGATCAGGCTGGCGATGGATGGACAGCAGGGTATTGAGGCGGTGCATGAGTATGCTGATCAGCTTGATGTTGTGCTGATGGATGTGCAGATGCCGAATGTCGATGGTCTGGAAGCAACTCGACAGCTACGGGCAGACGGTCGTTTTTCCAGGCTGCCTATTATTGCCATGACCGCCAACGCATCAGGTGCTGATCGCGAAGCCTGTCTGGTAGCGGGAATGAATGCACATCTGGGCAAACCTCTGGATATCGAGGCGATGGTCTCGACCATTGCTGCTTTTGTCGCTGAGCGTACCGCTAAACCGGTGACGGTTGAGAAGCCGGTCGAGCCACGGTTGATGGGGGGGGAAGAGTCCGATGACCCGATTCTGAGCCGGTTTGGTGGTATGGGCGATCTCTATCTCAGTCTGTTGCCCGGTTTTCGTCAGAACTCCGCTGAACTGTTGCAGAAGTTGCGCACCTATGTGACTGAGCAGCAGACGGACGATATCAAAGCGTTGCTGCATACCCTCAAAGGATCGTCCGGCACCATGGGCGCCATGCTGTTTTCGTCAAGAATGGCTGAGCTGGAACAGGAGTACAGGAGTAGGGAGGCAGGCTTCAGTCTGAGCATGGCAGCGATTGATCAGCTGCAGGATGAGCTGGAGCTGGAGCTGGAGCAGCTTCAGCAACTGGCAGCGCGTTACGTAACGCCGCAAGACATGGTGCAGACACAGCAGGAAGCGCAATGGAAAGAAGAGCAGGGGAACGACGAAGAGCAGTGGACAGCGGAAGAGTGGCGCATCCACCTGCGCTCACTCCTTGAGCTGCTTGATACCAGCAATATGCGGGCACTGGAGCAAATCGACATCTTTCCATTAGGGCAGATAACCGGACAGGAGTGCCGTATTCAGATTAACGAGGCGTTGCAACGGGTGCGCGATCTGGACTTTGCAGCTGCGAGCCGACTAATCCGCGTCGTGCTGGAGGTCATGTGATGCTTAATCATCTGCTGCACGTGCTGCCATTCTCGGTAGGTACGTTACGTCTGCTGATTGTCGATGACCAGCAGGTGAACATCCGCGTGCTGCATGAAATCTTCAAACAGGACTATGAAGTGCTGATGGCCATGAGCGGTGAGCAGGCCATTTCCATCTGCCGTGGGCAGCAACCTGACCTGATCCTGCTGGATGTGGTGATGCCCGGTATGAGCGGGCATGAGGTCTGTAAGGTACTGAAGGCCGACCCGGCCACCCGCAATATTCCCATTATCTTTGTCATCTCTCACAGCGAACCCGCCGAGGAAGCGCTGGGTTTTGATCTGGGCGCGGTGGATTTCATCACCAAACCCATCAATCCAGTAACGGTCAAGGCGCGAGTACGTACCCACCTGGAGCTGAAGCTGCAGCAGGATCTGCTGCGCTCCATTGCGCTGATCGACGGCCTGACCGGGGTCGCCAACCGCAGCAAGTTTGATGACGATCTGGCGCTGACATGGCGCCGCTGCCTGCGCGAGAACACCGCCATGTCGCTGCTGATTCTCGACGTGGACT
Source organism: Pokkaliibacter plantistimulans (assembly GCF_003194385.1). Taxonomy (GTDB): domain Bacteria; phylum Pseudomonadota; class Gammaproteobacteria; order Pseudomonadales; family Balneatricaceae; genus Pokkaliibacter; species Pokkaliibacter plantistimulans. Next base: position 750 of record NZ_LAPT01000018.1, on the reverse strand, counting down.
ACTTCAAGCTGTTTAACGATGCCTACGGTCATCCGGCCGGTGATAACTGCCTGCGGCAGGTGGCGCAGGCCATGAAAAAGCAACTGCGTCGGCCCAGTGATTTGGTGGCGCGCATCGGCGGAGAGGAGTTCGCCTGCATCCTGCCTTTTACCGATCAGGAAGGGGCCATCAACCGTGCTGAGGCGATGCTGGATGCAGTGCGTGAGCTGGGCATCATGCACCGAGACTCGGCTATCAGCGATACCGTCACGGTCAGTATCGGTACGGCAACGCTGGTGCCCAACGAAGCACTGAGTGCAGAACACCTGCTCAATTCTGCCGATCAGGCCCTGTACAAGGCCAAGCGACAGGGCCGCGATCAGCTGGTCAGCGTGATGCTCTGATGATGCCGGGTTGTCAGCGTGAGGTTTATTGTGTTCACCGGTATCTACCTCGGGAGCACTACGGCGTAGGGGGCTGGTGAGGTACGAACCGCACCGAGCTCCACAACTCCAGAAGCCCTCTCAATCAGCGAGACGATTGTGTTGCCTGCCACCGCGGTGCGTCATGCGTTCACCGGCACCCTTGTATCTCTTCTGGAGTTTCTGATTAGCTACCAGCGACTCCAAAGAGCTCGGTGAAGTGGACGGCACCCTGGGCACATGATGTCGTGACGTAGATTCACTCCCGAGCTCTTGTTCTCCCACATTGAATGGTATCCAAGCGCCTGAATTGTCAGTGACGCTGAATGGACAAGGGAAATGAGAGATG
>NZ_LAPT01000179.1 GCF_003194385.1 Pokkaliibacter plantistimulans | reverse complement strand
GGCTGCCTCGATAACGTTTTCAACAGCCTGCTAGGAAGCATGGCTCCACTTGTCAGAACCACGCTCATAGGCTTCCCGCCGGTAATCTGACGGGGTCATGCCTTTGCTGGCGAAGAAGCGCCGGTTGAAGTTGGAGATATTGTTGAAACCTGCTTCAAAACAGATATCCGTGATCGCCGTATCACTGCGACTCAACAGCTCACAGGCTTTACTGATGCGCAGGCTGGTGACGAACTCGATAAAGCGCCGCCCGGTCGCCTGACGGAAGAACCTAGAAAAGTAGGTAGGCTTCATGCTGACATGGTCAGCAACCTCTTCCAGGGTCACATTGCGCATGTAGTGGTCAAAGATATAGTTCACCGCCAGATTCAGCCGCTGAATGTTTTTTTCTCCGGTGACCAGCAGATAGTCGTTGCTCGACAGCAGGTGGTATTCCCCGGTATCCGCCAGCAGCTCCAGCAGAATGAAAAACAGCGAAAGCCGCGTCACGCCCTGGCTTTCAGCTATCCGATAAATCAGTTGTTTGGCCTCGCTGACCGTGTTCTTGCCGTAAAACTCGATGCCGTACTGCGCTCTTTCCAGCAGCGGGGTAAAGCTGTGCATTTCCGGGAAGGCACCTTGCGCGGTGGCAATCAATTCATCAGTGAAATTCACCACCCGGTCACGGCCATCGACCTGGGTCCCCTCTTCCACTTGACTGATCCAGTTATGCGGCAGGTTTGGGCCCGTCAGGATCAGATTATCCGGGTAGAAGTTACCGATATAGTCACCCACAAACACCTTGCCCGAGCTGGCCGTAATCAGGTGCAGCTCGTATTCCTTGTGATAATGCCAACGCACCAGTGGATGGGGGAAACCATGTTCACGATAAAGGACCGAACTGGCTCGCTGTTCATCAATCAGCTCATAAGAAGGGTCAGCAGCGCGAACGGGATGGGGCATAGGCTCAACCTCAGCAAAACCAGTACGGAATGCAGTCGTCATGTTGTTTTTGTTGTCGCCCCTCACACTAACGCCGACACCCACAGGCGACCAATACTTTTTAGTCATGGGCTGCTACTTTTTTGCAAAAGTGAAAATAGCCGACTTGCACACTTTTCTGCTTATGACCCTTTAATTCGATCAAAAACTGCTTGTTTATCATCATTTTTACTATTCCAGTTAGCCCTATATACCAACATAGCAGTGCAAAAAAGTATCAATAATGAGTGGATTAGTTATTTGTTTTCGTACAGGTCAACGGCTGTAATACACAGGCCAACACTCTCCTGGCACTCGCTGGCAGCGCAACACTGCGGCGACACCAACAGGTAAAACAACGATAAAAACAGCACCGTCTCAGAGCACTGCTCTCAGGGTCGGTTGAGGAGTGAAACTCGTATGAAAGCTAACAGCCTGACACTGCATCCGCTACTTGCTGCCCTGATTTCCGGCGGCATGCTGATGGCAGCGCAACATGCATCTGCCGCCACCACCATTACCATCGGCACCGTCAACAACGGTGACATGGTGCGTATGCAGGGTCTGTCCAAGGAATTTGAAACTGCTCATCCAGACATCAAGCTGGACTGGGTCGTTCTGGAAGAAAACGTACTGCGCCAGCGTCTGACCACCGACATTGCCACCAAGGGGGGTCAGTTCGACGTGGTGACCATCGGCATGTACGAAACCGGTCTGTGGGGTAAGAAAGGCTGGTTGACTCCCATCACTGATCTGCCCACAGACTATGACGTCGACGATATCTTCCCGTCCGTACGCGATGGTCTGTCAGTCGACAACAATCTCTATGCCCTGCCCTTCTATGCGGAAAGCTCCATGACCTACTACCGCGCTGACCTGTTCAAGGAAGCCGGTCTGAGCATGCCCGAGCAGCCCACCTGGGATCAGATCAAGGGCTTTGCCGAGAAACTCAGCCACCCGGATAAAGAGCAATACGGCATCTGTCTGCGTGGCAAGGCAGGCTGGGGTGAAAACATGGCGCTGTTCACCACCATGGTCAACAGCTTCGGTGGTCGCTGGTTCGATGAGCAGTGGAAGCCCGAGTTCACCACCGCGCCCGAGTGGAAAGAAGCCCTGAGCTTCTATGTTGATCTGCTGGGCAAATACGGCCCACCCGGTGCTTCAACCAACGGCTTCAACGAAAACCTGGCACTGTTCAACAGTGGCAAATGTGCCATGTGGGTTGATGCAACCGTCGCTGGCTCCTTTGTGACTGACAAGTCCCAGAGCAAGGTATCTGACAACGTAGGCTTTGCCTTCGCCCCTCATCAGACCACCGATAAAGGTTCACACTGGCTGTGGGCCTGGGCGCTGGGTATCCCGGCTTCCTCCAAGAAAGTCGATGCCGCCAAGACCTTTATTGAGTGGGCAACCTCCAAAGGCTACACCGATCTGGTGGCCAAGAAGGAAGGCATTGCCAACATTCCCCCAGGCACTCGTTTCTCCACCTACAGTGCCGAATACAAAGCTGCTGCGCCTTTTGCTCAGCTGACTCTGGACTCCATGCAGAGTGCCGACCCGATGGACTCCTCTGCCAAGCCGATTCCCTATGTCGGTGTTCAGTACGTCACCATTCCTGAGTTCCAGGCCATTGGTACCCAGGTTGGTAAACTGGTCTCCGGTGCGTTGGCAGGTCAGATGAGTATTGACAAGGTGCTGGAAGATGCCCAGGCCTCGGTCAGCCGTGACATGAAACGCGCAGGTTACATCAAGGACTGATGCGGGCCAGCCCCGGGTGAATACCGGTAGCCGCCATCCATCAGCAGGCAACACGAAGCGGTGAGCAGAACTCTCACCTAGCCCGTGATCAATCACTGACAGCCATGCATTCGTCAGGCTGACCGCTTCGTTAACACCGGCTGCCCTGCTGCCGGTTTCACGTGGCCGGGGGAGGTAACTCCCCCAGGCTTTCAGACAATAAAAGACGCCCCTGCCATCCTGCCCGACACGCCATCACCGACCTCCGCGCCACGCGCCCAGTCAGCGATGACACCGTCACAGCCCCGGCAGCCAGACGTCAGAATAATGATAAGAGTCAGGTCTATGAATACTACCAGTCTGGACTCCAGAACGACGCAGCAGCCCGAAGACAAGGCCCGTCAGGGCGGTGTCTCCCGCTACGAAAACCGGCTGCGCCTGGCTACGGTCTCTCCTTCGGTACTCTTGCTGCTGGTCTGGATGATCGTGCCGCTGGCGATGACCATCTACTTCTCCACCATTCGCTACAACTTGCTTTATCCCGGTGAAAACGACTTTGTCGGCCTGGAAAACTTCTATTACTTCATCACCGACGCGGGCTTTCTCGCCGGTGCCGCCAACACCCTGATTCTGGTCGGCAGCGTATTGCTGATCAGCGTGGTGCTGGGCGTACTGATTTCAGTTCTGGTGGATATTGACTTCTGGGGGCGCGGCCTGGTTCGCGTCATGTTGATATCCCCGTTTTTTATCATGCCAACCGTCAGCGCGCTGGTCTGGAAGAACCTGCTGCTGCACCCGGTGTCCGGTATCTTTGCGGCGATCTGGCGCTTCTTCGGTGCCACGCCGGTGGACTGGTTCACTCACTATCCGATGTTCTCCATCATCATGATCGTGTCGTGGCAGTGGCTGCCCTTCGCCATCCTGATCCTGATGACGGCCATGCAATCACTGGATCAGGAACAGAAAGATGCCGCCCGTCTGGACGGTGCCGGCCCGCTGGCGATCTTCTGGCACATCACGCTGCCTCACCTGTCACGGCCTATCGCTGTTGTGGTGATGATCGAGACCATCTTCCTGCTGTCGGTATTTGCCGAAATCTACACCACCACCAGCGGTGGCCCGGGCTATGAAACCACTAACCTGGCCTACCTGATCTACAACCAGGCGCTGCTGCAGTTTGACGTCGGTATGGCCTCTGCCGGAGGTCTGATTGCCGTGGTGATTGCCAATATTGCCGCCTTCGTGCTGATCCGACTGATCGGCAAGAACCTGACCGACAAAGCCAGCTAAAGGAGGGACGATCATGATGCTGACGCTGAAACAAACCCGTCAATTACGTACCTTCCTGCTCGGCCTGCTGGCCTGGGCAGTAGGTCTGGTGATGTTCTTCCCGATTTTCTGGATGATCCTCACCAGCTTCAAAACCGAACTGGCCGCTTTCGCCTCGCCGCCCGAGCTGTTCTTCACCCCGACGCTGGAGAACTACGTCGAGATCCAGCAGCGCAGTGGCTACTTCAGCTTTGCCTGGAACTCAGTGGTGGTGTCGTTCGGCTCAACCATTATCGGCATGCTGATCGCGGTGCCTGCCGCTTACTCCATGGCTTTCTATGAGAGCAAGCGCACCAAGAGCACCCTGCTGTGGATGCTGTCGACCAAGATGCTGCCGCCGGTCGGGGTACTGATGCCCATCTACCTGCTGTGCAAGAACACTGGTCTGCTCGATACCCGCACCGCGCTGGTGATCATCTACACCCTGATCAACCTGCCGATCATGGTGTGGATGGTGTACTCCTTCTTCAAGGAGATTCCCAAGGACATTCTAGAAGCAGCCCGTCTGGACGGTGCCACACCGCTGCAGGAAATCAGCCGCGTACTGCTGCCCATCAGCAAAGGCGGTCTGGCCTCCACCATGCTGCTGTCGCTGATCCTCAGCTGGAACGAAGCTTTCTGGTCACTCAATCTCACCGCCTCCAAGGCTGCACCCCTGACAGCACTGATTGCCTCGTACTCCAGCCCCGAAGGGTTGTTCTGGGCCAAGCTGTCGGCCGTCTCCACCCTGGCCTGTGCCCCGATCCTGATCATCGGCTGGCTGAGCCAGAAACAACTTGTCCGCGGCCTGTCTTTCGGCGCAGTGAAGTAAGGAATTCATCATGGCAGATCTGAAAATAAGAAAACTGAGAAAAGTCTTCGACGGCCTGGAAATCATCAAAGGCGTCGATCTGGACATCAACGATCACGAATTTGTGGTGTTTGTCGGCCCGTCCGGTTGCGGCAAATCCACCCTGCTGCGGCTGATCGCCGGGCTGGAAGAAGTCACCAGCGGCACTATCTCCCTTGATGGTCGCGACATTACCGACGTCACCCCGGCCAAGCGTGATCTGGCCATGGTGTTCCAGACCTACGCGCTCTACCCCCACATGTCAGTGCGCAAGAACATGTCGTTTGCGCTGGATCTGGCCGGTATCGACAAGAGCGAAGTGGAAGCCAAGGTACAGGATGCCGCCCGCATTCTGGAGCTGGGCCATCTGCTGGAACGCAAGCCCAAGGCCCTGTCTGGCGGTCAGCGTCAGCGTGTCGCCATTGGCCGCGCCATCGTGCGCAACCCCAAGGTATTCCTGTTTGACGAGCCGCTGTCCAACCTGGATGCCGCCCTGCGTGTGCAGATGCGTCTGGAGCTGGCGCGCCTGCACCACGATCTCAACGCCACCATGATTTACGTCACCCATGACCAGGTCGAAGCCATGACCCTGGCCGACAAGGTAGTGGTACTCAACGGGGGCCGTATCGAACAGGTCGGCTCGCCGATGGCGCTGTACCACAACCCGGTCAACCAGTTCGTCGCAGGCTTTATCGGCACACCGAAAATGGGCTTCCTCGACGCCCGGGTGATAAGCACCGATCCCCACTCCGTCACCATCGAGCTGGCAGCAGGCACGCGCTTGCAGCTGCCCATCAGCGGTGCTCGCGTCAGCGCTGGCAACAAGGTGACGCTGGGTATTCGCCCTGAGCATATCGAAGTGGTCAAGGCCAGCGAAAGCGCCTTCCAGGTAGAGATGGATGTCACCGAGCATCTGGGCAGCGACACCTTCTGCTACGTGCGTACCAGTTCAGGTGAAACGCTTACCGTGCGCGCTCCCGGCGACTTCACCGGTGAGTTCGGCCAGCGCGTCGGTCTGGCGCTGGATCTCAACCACTGCCATCTGTTCGATGAAAGCGGCCTGACCATCCCCAAACTGAATCAGCGCGCCGCCTGAGTCACTTTTCACGATCACGCGGATGACGGCTGGCATGCCCAGCCGCCTGCACCGGACACGTTTCCAGCAGCCACCTCCTGACAGACATGACGGCAGGAGGTAGCGCCGCTCGTATTCAGATTCAACGCAGCACCGCTGCATGAACCGTTATGACAAGGACTTGCATCATGAAACTCAACGCAGCCAATCTGCAGCAACTGCCCGCCAGTGTCGGCCAGCCTGGCTATGAACGCGGAGACATCCGCCAGGGTATCGTCCATGTCGGTGTCGGTGGCTTTCACCGCGCCCATCAGGCGGTCTATACCGACCTGCTGCTGAAGCAGGGCAAGGCTCGTGATTGGGGGATCTGCGGGGTTGGCCTGCGTGCCGAAGACAAAGGCATGCGTGACGCCCTCGCCAGTCAGGACTACCTCTACACCATGGTCGAACTGGGTGACAGCGACGATACCGAGATCAAGGTCATAGGCGCCATCCAGGACTTTATTCTGGCCCCGGAACAGCCCGAGCAGCTGCTGGCCAGACTGACCGACCCGGATACCCGCATCGTTTCCCTGACCATCACCGAGGGTGGTTACTGCGTGGATGACAGCACCGGCGAGTTCAATGCCGGGCTGCCACAGATTCAGTACGATCTGGCTCATCCCGACAGCCCCAGAACCATCTTTGGCTATCTGGCCAAGGCCCTGCGCCAGCGTCGTGATCAGGGCATTACCCCCTTTACCATCATGAGCTGCGACAACCTGCCCCATAACGGCGAGGTGACGCGCAAGGCCGTGATTACCTTTACCCGCCTGCTGGATGCCGAACTGGCTGACTGGATCAACAGCAATGTGGCCTTCCCCAATGCAATGGTTGACCGCATCACCCCCATGACCAGCGCCGAACACCGCCAGCAGCTGCAGGACAAGACCGGTGTGGAAGACGCCTGGCCCGTGGTCTGCGAACCCTTTATTCAGTGGGTGCTGGAAGACACCTTCTGCAACGGCCGTCCACAGTGGGAAGAAGTGGGCGTGCAGTTCACGCAGGATGTGACGCCCTATGAGCACATGAAGCTGAAGCTGCTTAACGGCAGTCATCTGGCCCTGACCTATCTGGGTTTTGTGCAGGGTTACCAGTTCGTTCACGAAGCCATGCAGGATCCGCTGATCGAGAAGTTTGTCCGCGATTTCATGGACATTGATGTCACCCCGCAGCTGGCACCGGTCCCCGGTATCAATCTGAGCGAATACAAGCAGACCCTGATCGACCGCTTCTCCAATCGCGCCATCTGCGACCAGCTGGAGCGGACCTGCTCCGACGGCTCGGCCAAGTTCCCCAAATACATCATGCTGACCGTCAATCAGCTGCTGCAGGATGGCCAGCCACTGGATCGCGTGGCGCTGATCATTGCCAGCTGGGCCTGGTACCTGAAAGGCGTCAACGAGCGCGGTGAGACCTATCGAATCCCCGACCCCCGCGCTGACTTTATGCAGCAACAGGTCGAGGACGACGCCACCCTGACCCAGCGCTTCCTCGGTGTGGAAGATATTTTTGGCAAGGCGCCGCTGGCTTCGGCTGAGTTTGTTGCCGCGTTCGAGCGAGCGCTGAACAGCCTGCGCGACAAAGGCGTGCAGGCCACCCTGCGCGACTATGTTGCCTAAGGCTATCTCGCTCAAGACGGTGTTGCTTAAAGTCATGTCACTTAAACAGTGATCTGGTCAAAGCAGTGACAGGCGAACGGAATCCCCTTCGCCTGCCGCTGAACCGTTATCCGTTTTCACATTGGCGTTATCAATTTCGGTATCAACATCACCCTGGATACACTCCGACAACAGCCTGATCAGCCCGTTTCCGGATATTTTCATGTAGCATAGGCACCTTAAACTTTAGTCTTGCAGACTGTCTGACAGACTGCGGATGCCTGCTGGCAACGCCAAGCCACTTGGTGAGGTCAGTCAGAGCCTAGCTGCACGCCCATCTGGAACATAAAGGATCTGAGGATGTTTGCGATTTTTGATATGGACGGCCTGCTTATCGACTCCGAGCCACACTGGCTGGCGGTCGAGCAGTCAGTGGTGAAGCGTCACTACGGGCTGAACATTGACGACGATACCTTTCGCTCCATGCAGGGCATGAGCACCCTCAATATCGGCCAGCGCCTGAGTGAGCTCTACCCCACCGCCTTTATCGAGCCGGAAGTATTCGTCAAACAGATTCTCGACAATATGCGCCCTCGTCTGCCGCAAGTGCAGCTGATGCGCGGTGCCCGCGAGATGATGAACTATGTGGCAGACCGTGGTTTCTCCATCGCCATCGCCTCGTCATCACCGCTGGAGTTTATTCAGGAAATTGTGCGCCAGAACCGATTTGCCGTTGATGTACTGGTTTCAGGTTATGAAGTCCCTCACTCCGAGCCCGACCCTGCCGTATTCCTGCTGGCTGCCGAGCGCCTGCGCGCTAAGCCCGAGCAGTGCCTGGTCTGGGAAGATTCGGTCAATGGTGTGAAGGCAGGTAAAGCGGCAGGAATGACCGTGGTTGCCATTCCCGACCCCCATACCCCCTGGCCAGAGGCATTCAGTATTGCCGATTACAAACACGACTCGCTGTACGCCAGCCTGACTGCGCTGAAAAGCAACGCCTACACCCTCGGCTGAGAAACCTTATTACTCAACCGGGATGGGCCACTCTGAGAGCCGGATAACCCTCAGGCTCTCAGATCGTCAACACGCGCTCATGTCAGCAGCTGTCGTATGGTGAATACCCTTCTCCGACCTGTTGAGGACATGCCGCCCCATGACATCTCTGCTTGCGCAATTGAAAGCCCACACCGTAGTGGTGGCCGATACCGGCGAACTCAGTGCCATCCAGCGTTTCCAGCCCGAAGATGCCACCACCAACCCTTCCCTGATTCTCAAAGCCATTGCCGCCGGTCAGTACCCGGAGTTGCTGAGCGCAGCCATCGCGCAGGCCAGACAGTTGAGCGATGACCCACACCAGCAGCTCCAGCTGGCCAGCGACAGACTGGTGGTTGCCATGGGCGTCGAGATTCTCAGGCACGTACCGGGCCGGGTCTCCACCGAAGTGCCCGCACGGCTGTCTTTTGATACCGCCGCCACCCTGAGCAAAGCCCGTGAACTGTGTCAGCTGTATCAGCAGACTGGCATCCCCCGCGAGCGCATCCTGATCAAGATCGCCTCCACCTGGGAAGGCATTCAGGCTGCGCGGGTGCTGGAGCAGGAAGGCATCCAGTGCAACCTGACCCTGATCTTCAACTTTGCTCAGGCCCGCGCCTGCGCCGAAGCCGGTGTCTTTCTGATTTCTCCTTTTGTCGGCCGCATTCTCGACTGGCACGTCAAGCAACAGCCCCAGCAGCATTTCACACCTGCCACCGAGCCCGGCGTCGAGTCCGTCAGGGCCATCTACCAGTTTTTTAAAAAGCATGACTATCGCACCGTGGTGATGGGGGCCAGCTTTCGTAATGCCGGTGAAATTCTCGCCCTGAGTGGCTGTGACCGCCTGACCATCAGCCCTGCGCTGCTGGAGGAGCTGGCTGCTGCGGAAGGTCAGGTAGCGCTGGCATTGCAGGACAATGGCGAACGCGCCCCGCGTCCGGCTGCGCTGGATGAAGCCACCTTCCGCTGGCAGATGAATGAAGACGCCATGGCCACCGAGAAACTGGCCGAAGGTATCCGCGTGTTTGATCAGGATCAGCGCAAGCTCGAAGCCCTGCTCAGCCAGCAACTGGCGACCTGACGGATCAGCACTGAGACAGGTTTCGCAGACAAAATAATAAGGTGATCTATGTATCTCGGAATTGATTGCGGTACTCAGGGTACCAAGGTAGTGGTGCTGGACGCCGAACAGGGCATCCTGCTCGGCGAGGGCTACAGCCCCCATGAGCTGATCAGCCTGAATAATGGCCGTCGCGAGCAGCAGCCCCAGTGGTGGACCGAGGCACTGGTCAGGGCCTACGGGCAGGCCATCGCTCAGGCGGGCATCAACCCACGGCAGATTGCCGGTATCGGCATTTCCGGCCAGCAGCATGGTCTGGTCACACTGGACCGCAACGGCCAGATACTGCGCCCGGCCAAGCTCTGGTGTGATACCGAAAGCACCACAGAAAACAACGAACTGCTGGATTATCTGGGCGGCGCCGATGCCGCCATGGAGCGCCTCGGGCTGGTGATCGCGCCCGGTTACACCGTCTCCAAGCTGCTGTGGATGAAGCGTCACTTTGCCGATGAATTCAGCCGTATCGCCCATATCCTGCTGCCCCATGACTATCTCAACTACTGGCTGACAGGCGAGTTTTGCGCCGAATACGGCGATGCTTCCGGCAGTGGCTATTTCGATATCCGCCAGCGCTGCTGGGATACGGCGATCCTCGACCACATCGACGGTGATGGCCATCTGCGCGCTGCTCTGCCGGCACTGATCGAATCCCATCAACCGGCAGGGGTGGTGCGTGCCGAGATCGCCGGGCTATTGGGGCTTGGCCCTGATGTGGTGGTCTCCAGTGGTGGCGGTGACAACATGATGGGCGCCATCGGCACCGGTAATATCCGTCAGGGCATCATCACCATGAGTCTGGGGACATCCGGCACCGTCTATGCCCATAGCGACAAGGCACTGGTCAGCCCCAATGCGGGCGTGGCGGCGTTCTGCTCATCGGCCGGTGGCTGGTTACCGCTGATCTGCACCATGAACCTGACCAGCGCCAGCAGTGCCGTACAGAAGCTGTTCCAGCTGGACATTGCAGGCTTCAACGACTGCTTGCAGCAGGCTCCTGTCGGTGCCGAAGGGATCACCATGCTGCCCTTCCTCAATGGCGAGCGCGTCCCTGCCCTGCCGCAGGCCAGCGCCAGCATTCTGGGTATCAACAGCCTCAATCTGACCCAGTCCAACCTGTGCCGGGCGGTGGTGGAGGGCACCACCTTCGGCCTGCGTTACGGTCTGGATCTGTTACGCGATGCCGGTTTGCAGGGCGATACCATTCGCCTGATTGGCGGCGGTGCCAAAAGCGCGCTCTGGCGCCAGATAGTCGCCGATACCATGAATGCCCGCGTAGTCTGCCCGGTCATTGGTGAAGCCGCGGCACTGGGCGGCGCCATTCAGGCGGCATGGTGTGTCAGCGGCGAAAGCCTGACAGCCCTGACCGAGCGTTGCGTACAGGTGGATGACAGCAGTGAGAAGCTGCCCGTTGCCGCCGATGTAGCAGCCAGCGAAGAGGTCTATCAGCGCTATCGACAGGCATTGCAGCAATTGCACGGCGTGTAGTCGGGACGGTGGCAGATGATCTGTCACGTATCGGGCAGGTCTGAAGGTATGGTCGCCAGATTGCGTGACGGTGTGATGGAAAGGTGTGGTGCAGAAGGTGCGGTTCGTCCCTCACCGCACCCTTGTATCTCTTCTGG
>NZ_LAPT01000178.1 GCF_003194385.1 Pokkaliibacter plantistimulans | reverse complement strand
TGGAAAAGCGTCAGCGAGGCCGCCGAGACAAGGAAATACCCAGAGGGCACAAGAAGCAGGCGAAAAAGCGGAGTTTAGTGGACTAAATGAGCATTTGACTCGCTCCGCTCGCCCCTTCGGGGCCGTGCTAAAGCACGTTCAGCCTTTGGCTGTGAGCCTGCTTTTGACGCGGTATTCGGCAACGCAGATAGATTCTCAACGGACTGCTAGTGTTGTTTGCTGACTAGCCTACGTTGCTCAGGACAAACCTCAATGGACATTTCAACAGGGCAGGGAAGGGGCTTTGCGAGGCGCGAGGGCAGCGAAAGCGCAAGAGAAAAAAGCACAAGAGAAAAAGAGCAGGAAAAGCGCGAGGGTAGCTAGCCGTCGCACTTGCTGATAGATCCGGGCAGGCAGAGCAGGGTTAGCCGGCCCTGTGGCCACCCAGCTCGCGGGAAATGGCTTCGGCGGTCTGCGCCAGTTCCTGCTGGAAATGTTCCCGGCTGACCTCGCCGTCCATGACCGCCTCCGGCCCGGACAGGTTGATTGCCGCCACCACTTCGCCCAGATGATTGTAGATACCACGGGCAATGGCCGTGGAGTAGTCGGAGCGGTGAATCACCCAGCCGCGCTCGCGGTCATCACTGATCATCTGCCGCAGCGCGGGCAGCGTTTTCGGCGCAGGGGGCGGGTGATCATCCAGACGCACTGACTGATAGAGGGCATCCAGTGCGGCCGGGCTCAGGCCCGTCAGCAGCATGCGGCCCATGGCGGTGCAGTGGCAGGGAATGCGGGTACCGATGGGAATGTTCACCGACAGCCGCTGGGCAGCGAAGGCGCGATAGATGTACAGACTGTCGGTCTGCTCACGAATGCTCAGATGGCAGGACAGCGAGGTGCGGTCGCGCAGTGCGTTGAGATGGGGGGCTGCAATATCCACCAGATCACGGCTGGCCAGATAGCTGAAGCCATCGGATACCACCTGCGGCCCCAGCTCGTAGGTATTTTTCGCCAGCTTGCGCAGGTAACCCATCTCGGTGAGGGTGTGGACGATACGGTAGATAGCCGACACCGTGACACCGAGACCCTCGGCCAGCTCGTTCATGCTCAGAGTGCGGGTCTGGGCATTGAACATCTGCAGGATCAGCAGGCCACGGAACAGTGCCGGCACCCGATAGTCATTACGGCCATCGTCGTCCTGCAGGGTCAGTTCGTCTTCGGCGTACATGGTGATCCTCCTTGGCAGTGGGGTGTGAGTCAGCGCCCGCTCATGAGCTGGCTGACGTGCAGCCGATCATGAGCGGGTTCTTAGCAGGCTGTTGAAAAACGTTATCGAGGCAGCCGAGACAAGGAAATACCCCGAGGGCACAAGAAACAGGCGAAAAAGCGGAGTTTAGTGAACTAAATGAGCATTTGACTCGCTCCGCTCGCCCCTTCGGGGCCGTGCTAAAGCACGTTCAGCCTTTGGCTGTGAGCCTGTTTTTGACACGGTATTCGGCAACGCAGATAGATTTTCAACAACCTGTTAGCGC
>NZ_LAPT01000177.1 GCF_003194385.1 Pokkaliibacter plantistimulans | reverse complement strand
TAGATTTTCAACAGCCTGTTAAGGACGTCGTTCCCGACACGCCTGGTTATCAGCCACGGAAGTGGGTGCTGAAGAGGCTGACCCTGGGGCGTTATCCGCCACAGGGTCAGCACAATAGAGGGTTTGTCTCGGCGGTAGGTATGGCCACTTTGGTATGAGTGGCCATGCGTTGCTGTACCGTCAGCTCAGGCTTTTCAGCTTGATATGAATTTCCAGATCGACAAAGCCATCCTCTCGCACATCGTTGTGATAGCGCTCCAGCAGCGGAAAGTTATCCGGTTCAAAGCCGCTGCCGGGAAACCATTCGGCGTACAGGGCCAGTCGGGCGTTGTTCAGCTGCTCATCGTTTCCTTTCACTCGTAGCACCGCGTATTTACCTGCGGGCAGTGTGCTGGTGCGAAACGGCGCCTTAACCTCGACACTGGGGTCAATCACTACGGCCGCCTCGTAGCGGCACTTTTCAATCGGTGTGACCGCCGGGTTGTCGTAGCAAAAGGCATAGCGCGCCTGCTGCGCCGGTGCAATGCCCTGCGCACTGGCCCAGGCGATCAGCTGGTCCCAGGTATCAAAGATGCCCTGCTGTTCATAGCCCTGAGTGGTGGCCAGAACGCAAACCTGCTGAGCTTCCAGCTGGCGGATTTCAACCTCTTTACTGTTCATCGTTATATCCCTTGTGATTGATTTTCCCGTCAGTGCTGAGCGGGTGCAGGCAGGATATAAATCAGCAGGGCTGAAGGCTTTTCCATACTTGCTGAGCAGTTTTCCAATCTTGCTTTTGTGCTCTTCGTCGGGTTCACGAATGGCTGAGGGGCTGTAACCACTGAAGGCTTTGACGGCTTTGGCAAAGTTGGCGCTGGAGGAAAAGCCCAGCTCATGAACGATCTCGGTAATACTCTGCTCACGACGATAGGCCAGCCGGTTGATGGCTCGCTCAAGGCGGCGACGACCGATGTAGTCGTTCAGGGTTTCGCCCATCAGAGCTGAAAACAGCCGGTGAAAGTGAAACTCGGAAAAGTGACAGGCACTGGCCACCGCGTGAAGGGACAGGGGCTTATCAAGATTGGCCTCGATAAAGCCCAGTGCGATGTTCATTCGTTCCTTGTAGCGGTTCTGCATAGTTGTGTCCCTGAGAGTGTAGGATCGTGAGCATGTTATCAGCGGCGGTCCGGCGTCATGGTAGTCGACTGGCCGCACACATTCACCCACAGCTGTTGCAGCAAACGCGCATTGGCCAGCGGTTCATAGGTCAGGGGGTGGGGCTGCCAGTTCAGCCTGTCGTAGCGCTGTTGCAGCCAGACGAATACTTGCTGGCAGAAGGCGACCGCCGCGTGACGGGCAAGGCACTGGTGAGCTCCTTCACCGAAGGTGAGATGGGCACTGGCATTACTGCGTGCGCTGTCAAAACCGTGTGGATGGGTAAATACGCTGCTGTCGCGGTTGGCCTGTGCCAACAGCAGAATCAGCTGCGCGCCCGCGGGCAGAGACTGGCTGCACAGGGTGATGCCCTCATGCAGTTGACGGCGGGTGTGCTGAATGGGGCTGTAGAAGCGCAGTACCTCATGAATGGCAGTGGGCGTGAAGGTGCTGATCTGCCCTCGCAGCCATGCCAGCAGGGTATCGCTGAGTACACCACGACCGGCGTCGCGGCTCTGGATCAGCATGCCGAGCAGTGCAGTTATCAGTGCGCTGTGCTGCGCCGGAGGTGCTGTGGCAAGGGTGCGCTGCAGCCATGGTGAATAACACAGACGCTGGCTGATCTCGTTGATGGCGGTGTCAATCCGTGGCCAGTCAGCCGCCGTATTGTGTGGCCGCATGATGCAATGCAGATCAGGTAACAGCGCGATGATGTGGGCGGTGTCCTCCTCACCGACGCCCATGCAGGCCAACAGCCAGCGTGGCATCAGCTCACTAGCCAGCGCTATCCAGTCCCAGCGCGACTGTGTGCCGATGCGAGATTCCAGCCACTGCGCCAGACGTGGCATAAGCGCTGCGGGCTGACCCTGTGCCGTGAGCAGGGCAGCAAACAGGGGCTCCGCCAGCCTGCGCAGGGTGTTATGCACGGGCGGGTTGTTGACGCGGGCGAGGGCTTTGAGCGTTGTCTGCACGCGCTCGGGAGCCTGCTGTTGATGCGCCAGCTCAGACAGCTCTGGCACTGATGCAGCGGGGCTGTGTAGCAGGGTCTGGCAGGCCGCATAGGAGCAGACCAGCCAGCTGCCGTCGGCCAGTGGCTGCAGGGGGTTGCCCTGGCTGAGGTCCGCGTAGTGCTGGATGGCATCAGGCAGCTGCGAGTGCAGTAGCAGGGTTGTCATCGGTCGTAGTCCGTTATTCGCTGAGAAAAGGTGGTGAGGCGGTAATTACTGGGCGCAGTCACCTGATCAGTCTGCAGGCCCAGATCCCGCAGCAGATGGGGTGACAGGTGTGCCAGCTGACGGTGCAACTGCTTACGGTGAAGCAGCGCCTGCGTTGCTCTGCTGTCCAGCCATTGCCAGCCGCGCAGCAGCAGGGCGATTACCGTCATGATGCAGGCTCACTGCGGGCGGAACGCTGAAACTCATGCTGACGTACCACCTCGCAGATATGGATGCGATAGCCATCGAACAGCTGGGCCTTGCCTTCACTCTGCGCCATGCGGTGTGCTTCAAACTGGCGCCACTGACTGATGGCGTGCTCGTTTTCCCACCACGACAGGCTCAGTACCCGGTTGTTATCGGTCAGGCTCTGAAAGCGCTCGATACTGATAAAGCCGGGGATAGTGTCCAGCTGAGGCCGCAGCAGGGCGGCCAGATCCAGATAGCGCTGGCGATGGGGAGTGGCGACGGTTACTTCAAACAGAACGGCGAGCATGGGGTATTCCTCCGGCAAAAAGCAGGCTGACAACGTGAACAGGTGCTTATGCTAGGGCCGTCATGCCCGGTGATGTTTCGGTGCGTACCGAAGCATTCGCCGCCCTGCTGTGAAACAATAGCAGGCAGTTTTCCCCTGCCAGAACCTGTGCGCTTGCGCAGAAGGACGCCGCTTATGGTCGATGCCCTCAATCAGGACACCTTTCAGATTGCCCGCATGGCAACTCTATTTGCCGAGCCCAGCCGCGCCATCATGCTGATGACTCTGATGGATGGCCGCGCCTATACCGCCGGTGAACTGGCACGGGTAGCCAGCCTGACTCCCCAGACGGCCAGTGGTCACCTTGGCATGCTGACGGACAATGGTTTGCTCGAGCTGCTCAAACAAGGACGACACCGTTATTACCGGCTGGCTAATGGGGAAGTGGCAGAAGCCATCGAAGCGCTGTCACGGCTGACCATGACACCCAGAGTGAAAACAGTACGTTCGACCGTGCCGCTGGCTCTGCGGCAGGCCAGAACCTGCTATGACCATATTGCCGGTGAGCTGGGAGTGGCCATCTATGACGGCTTCTTTCAGGCGGGGTTTCTGCAGGAGGAGCGCGGCAGCCTGTTACTGACCGAGGCGGGGCGAATGTATTGCATGACGCTGGGAATGGCCATGGATGAAGCGTTATCCGGTTACCGGCAACCTGAGGCAAGGCCCTGTCTGGACTGGAGCGAACGACGTTACCATCTGGCCGGACCACTGGCCAAAGCGTTGCTGGAGGCGTATCTGGACAAGGATGTGCTGAGGCGCAGCGACGGCAGCCGTCAACTGCGCATTACGCCCAAAGGCTGGCAACACTTTGCCTCGCACGGAATAGGATTGCAGGCCAGGGCAGGTTGATCAGTTCTGCCAGCGTCACCTGCTCAGCAGATAACCCAGACTGACCAGAACGAACAGTGTCGTGTACGCCACGATACCGATATTGCATTCCATATCGGCGTTCTTACGAAAACGCCCGCCTGTTAGTAAACGCCCGGTAAGAGCAAAAAACAGACTGATCCAATTACCCGACAAGATTTTCTCCATTGGGATCACCTCGCTTGTCTGCCTGAATACGAAGGTCACCAAGACATACAGCATAATTCGTGCACAGTTTTGCACTTAGCTGTGTGTTTTAGCCGCTGTCTGTAATAACGGCAAGAGCTTAGTCAGGTTTGTGCAAGGATTTCTTACTTACGGAGCGTCTTTGAGAACGTGAACACGTTCTGACATCGCGATATGGCCGTTATTGGACAGGGATAAGAACAGAACCCGCCGGGTGGCGTAGTCTGCCTATCTGCACTGAGGAAATACCCGATAGCGGCAGGTGAGAGGAGCTTCAGAAAATGTCGATCTGGTAGCGGAACGTATCCGCTGCGCCGCGGGACAGACGATATTCAATGGGCTGGCGGTCATATCCCAGCGCTACCCGTTCGATCACCGCTACCGGCTTGCCTTCCTCGCTGGGCTTTGCTGTCGCACTGCTCTGCAACGTGGTAATGACCTTTGTACTCTGAGTGAGCGCTCCGGCGTTCACTCCCGCTTTGCATAACGAAGATGCAGACAACCCGACCCGTCAGGGATGATTGGTCGGGTTTTTTATTTAAAGTTTCTTAAAGGCAGGAATATATTAAATATGTACTAGACTGGTGGCGTTTTTTAAGTGCGTTATTTCTTGGTAGTCTTTCTTTTTAAAAAATCATTTCGATGCTTTTTTATTAATGGCATGAAGCACGCTATCAAATGTTCGCTGGCCTTCTTTTGTTATTTCTTGGAAATCAAAATATGAAGGTTTATTGGGTATTTGAAGCCAGCACTCTTTTAAATACTGCCTAAATATTGTGGCCCTAGAGTATCGATCTTCAATTGAAAGTGAGTTTATATTTTTTGAGAGTGCTTCTTTAGTTTCCATAGTAAATATAGGTGTGTCGAATACCATTGCATCTATGTAAGTGAACGCACCTATCCATTTCTTCAAGTGATATGCACCTATTGATGTAATTCTGAATGCATCAGGCATACTTCCCGTCAGGATTCCGTTGATATCTTCTTCGAATGTTACTCTTTGTGTGGTTTCAATAAGCTTTTTGTTTGTGGCTCTGCGTAGAGCGCTATTTATCTGGGTTTCACTAAATCCCATATTTTGACTTTCCTCAAAAATATTCTCAGTTGGAATGAAACCGTCATTTTTCTTTTGGATGCAGTTTGAATCCAAATAGGAGAGTAGGATTGGAATTAAGAAGTGCTCGTCCTTTGTAGCTGATGTTACATCAAATATATTTAGAGCTATTGA
This sequence comes from Pokkaliibacter plantistimulans, assembly GCF_003194385.1. Classification (GTDB taxonomy): domain Bacteria; phylum Pseudomonadota; class Gammaproteobacteria; order Pseudomonadales; family Balneatricaceae; genus Pokkaliibacter; species Pokkaliibacter plantistimulans. The sequence goes on along the minus strand of NZ_LAPT01000177.1, from coordinate 2,930 downwards.
TGTATCTGGATTGTAGTGTGAGTAGTCACCTAGTAGTGCAGATTTAGTAAACTCATGTAGTGGTATTACATATTTTCCATTTAAAGACATGATGTTAGTTATTTTTTCTGCCTCAATATTTGGACTGCCAATAAAGCCTGTCACTAACTCGATTGCTGCTCTAATGTTACCTCCGGTTATATTTGTGATGAATTCGTTAAGCTCTGGGTTTGATTTTAGTGACGAAATTAGTGCTTTTAGAAAAAGAGCTAAGTTCTTTGCATTTACTCTTATATTGTCGAGTCTTTCTAGTGGGATTTTTCCTTCGGCCATGCTTAGAGCGAATTGTAATCTCTTTTCGATTACGTTTTCAATTCTAGGTGGGGATATTGTGAATATTTTATGGGGATAAGCAGATAATGCCCCTGATCTTTTTGAGCTAAAAAAAGTCTGTGGTCTAACAGAAATAAAAACTGTCGCACTCCATTCTTTTGCAAGCTCTTGGGATATTACAAAAGTACGCTGTTGAGTGTCGTAGTCTCTTTGGTCTGCGTTGTCTAAAGAGATAATTATTTGTTTTTTTGTTGTTTTTGAGAAATATGTTAAAGATCTATTTAGGTGTTTATCCTTTTTTTCTATTTCTTTTTCTAGCATTTCAAATAATTTTGTCTCATAAAATATAGGGTCGGTCTCTTGCTTCTTTCCCCATATCCCTTGAGTAAAACGGTATATTTCAGATGCGTACACGCCTTTAATGAAGTTGTGGTCATAGGTATCCTTTTCATACTTGTTGTAAAGTTGGTTTTCTATTTCGTCGAGTATGAATGCTTTCAAGTCATCTGTCAGTGCTGCCTTTGATCCCAGATCGATGTAAATGTAAATGGCGTTTCTGAATTCTTGGTAAGCACTTCTATACATCAGATTTTTAACAAATGATGTTTTTCCAACCCCAACATCTCCTAAAAGAACAATAGGCCTCTTAGATATTGCTTCGGCTAAAATATCAGGAGAAAAGTTGTCGTTCTTCTTCTCTTTGACAGGTGTTAAATGAGGAGCCAACTCTGAGTTGCTGAATAAAGCGGCATACCTAGCATCTAAGACATTTTTACTAAGCAAAGCATATTTAGATAGTGCGCCACTTTCACAGTAACACTCGTTGAAAAACCTCTCTTCTATTTCAGTGCTTTCGAAAATGTCTTGTAGAAATAACTCGGAGAGCTGTCTCAGATTTGCTTGCGTATCACTTTTGTATCTGACAGTTGGATAGTTTATTAGTTTAGATGAGAGTTTGTTAGGAATTGCAGAGTGGCCATTTGTAAGGTAGCTGAAAATTCGACGCTCCTTTATTCCGTGAAAGGAAATTAAGTCCCATGCAAGAGTAAAGTTTTCCTTTAGGTGTTCTAAGCTTGTAAATACAACGGCGTTGCCATCGATAACAGATATCCCGTCTTGCCTAGAAGCTAAAAAAGCTATTATTTGACTGCCGTTGGTAACTATTCCTACAGGAACACCTCTTTGACTGCAATAGTTCTGTACTTGAATAATTGCGTCAGATAGATCACTATCCATTCTGGATAGTGATTTTAAATCCATTAACAACTTACAGGATAATCCAGCAGGTATTGAAAAAATACTTCCTTCTCTTTTGGCTTCTATTATAGCTAAGCGTGGCTTTCCCAATTCGTAGTCAGTGAATTTTCTTTGTTCTGAATTTTCTACCTCAACTTGGTCTTTAGGCCAACCTAAGCATGAAAAAATAATGTCATCTATTATATGAAACCTTGTTTGTGCTTCGTTTAGATTCGTTTCTGAGGAGGTGGATAGGATTAATTTTTCTAAGTTTTTAAGCCCTTCTGAAAGACTGTTCAATTTACACTCCTTTCATAAGTATCGAGCAGAGAAATCGTTAATTATCAGTATTGCTTAACAAGATGTGTAATGGAGATAAAGACTACACCCCCAACGCCTCCAGATACTTTTCCAGAATCAGGTTCGGTCGTGCCGCCTTGCGGGTGATAGCCGAATACTGGGTACCAAAGTATAGCTGGCGTGGCAGTAAAGGCCGCATCAGGCCATCGCGCACCCAGCGCTGGGCAAAGTGGGTGGGCAGATAACCAATAAAGTGGCCGGTGAGAATCAGAAAGGCGATACCTTCGCGGTCGGTTGCGGTGGCCTGACTGTTAAGCAGCTGATGCTTGCTTTTGATCTCGGCGATCTGGGCAAACGCCGGGACGACGGCGTCGCAGTCGTAGATGTCTTCTGGCTGCAATTCGTCATCGGAACGGCTGTAGAGCGGGTGACCTGCACTGCAGTAGAGCTGCGAGGTTTCTTCGTACAGCGGGTAATAATTCAGCCCCTGCAAAGGCCGCAGTTCGGGGATCACGCCTATATGCAGACGGCTGTCGAGCACACCCAGCTCGATATCGTTGGGCGGAATCATACGGATATTGATACGCACCTCGGGGCCGGCCTTTTTCAGTGCTGCCAGCGCATGGGTGATGCGCATATGGGGCAGGGTGACGAGATTGTCGGTGATGCCGATATTCAGTTCGCCCTTGAGCTGGTGGTGAATGGCGTTGACCTGGGTCTTGAAGGTTTCCAGCGACACCAGCAGTTGCAGCGAGGCGTTGTAAATCTCCTGACCTTCTTCTGTCAGGGTGAAGCCGCTGCGGCCGCGCTGACACAGGCGCAGGTCCAGTCGCTTTTCCAGATCGCTGATGGCGATGGAGATCGCCGGTCGGCTGATATTGAGCTGCACCTCAGCGGCGGCAAAGCCGCCGTTATCGACCACGGCCTTGAAGATCTTCAGCAGGCGGATGTCGATATCACTGATCTGGCCGATGGCTTTGTGGCTTATGGTCGGGCTTTTCATAGGGCTTGTCCGTAGCAGTGTGCCGTCATGGTGCACGAGGCGGCCAAATCACCTTTTTGCAGGTCGTTGAAAATCTATC
>NZ_LAPT01000176.1 GCF_003194385.1 Pokkaliibacter plantistimulans | reverse complement strand
AGTCATCCTTGGAGTGATGCTGAGTATGTTCAAGCGACGCAAGAAACAAAGTGAATGGGTATAATGCCCCGCTTAACAGGCTGTTGAAAAACGTTATCGAGGCCGCCGAGACAAGGAAATACCCCTAGGGCACAAGAAACAGGCGAAAAAGCGGAGTTTAGTGAACTAAATGAGCATTTTGAGCCTGTTTTTGACGCGGTATTCGGCAACGCAGATAGATTTTCAACGACCTGTTAAGTGACGTTTAAGTAGTACACTTCCTGTTGCTGCCTGCTTTGATACAGAAACAGCGACGGGAGCTAACGCGGAGACATTCAATGAGTTCCAGCCAAAATGTTCGACTGCTACTGCAACAGCTGCAACAGGAGCTGCAGGCGAAGAACATGTGGAGCGCACTTCCTCCTGATGATGAAGCCATGAACAGCACTGCACCGTTCTGCTGTGATCTCATGGCGTTTGAAAGCTGGCTGCAATGGCTGTTTATCCCACGCATGCAGGCCATCATCGATGCCAGGGCAACACTGCCTAACAGCTGCGCCATTCAGCCAATGGCTGAAATGGCCTTTCGCGAGTACAGTATCAACACCGATTCTCTGGTGACCCTGCTTGGCAAGCTGGACAACGCAATCAATGCACTGGATTACGATGTCTGAACCGAATTCAGTGGCTGATACCGGGCGAGCAATGTTATTCGGCCCGATATCGCTAGTAACACATAGCTGAAGGTTTCCTATGAAAGTCCTGCTCGATTTCCTCCCTGTCGCGATCTTTTTCGTCGTATTTAAATTAACCGGGGACATTCTGACTGCCACAGCGGTTTTGATTCCCGCTACCCTGCTGCTAATGCTGTATACCTGGTGGGCCAACCGTAAGATTGAAATCATGCAGGTGGTCACATTAGTACTTGTGGTACTTCTAGGGGGGGCGACACTCGTCTTCCATGATAAGACCTTCATTCAGTGGAAACCTACCGTAGTTAACTGGCTGTTCGCTGCAGCCTTTATTGTTATTCCCCTGTTCACCAAACGCCCATTGATCAAACAGCTCCTGAGCACCCAGCTGAGCCTGCCTGATCACGTCTGGCAACGCCTGAACCAGGCCTGGATAGTCTTCTTCCTGGTGATGGGTGCCATCAACATTTTCGTTTTAAAACGCTTCAGTGAAGATATCTGGGTCGACTTCAAGCTGTTTGGCATGATGGGCCTGACCATCGTGTTTATTATCCTGCAAGGCATCTACCTGTCGCGCCATATGCAGGATACTGAAACATCCAATCCCAGCAACTGACCTCGTTTGATACCCCTCAGTACGACATCACATGCGACAAAGGACAGCACATGCTCTACATGATCGTTGGTAAAGATGTGGAAAACAGCCTGGAAAGACGCCTGGAAGTACGACCACAGCATCTGGCGCGGTTAGAAGCGCTGAAAGAGGCTGGCCGTCTGGTACTGGCCGGCCCCAACCCTGCCATCGACAGTGCCGACCCCGGCCAGGCAGGATTCAGTGGCAGCCTGATCGTTGCTGAGTTCGACTCCCTGCAGTCGGCACAGGAATGGGCATCGACGGACCCTTATCAGGCGGCTGGCGTATATGCCAGTGTTGAGGTTAAACCTTTTAAAAAGGTGTTCTGATGCTTGCATTTCGCCAGATTGGTGCGCTCCTGCTCGCCACCACGCTCAGCCTGCCCTGCTGGGCAGACACGCTTCGCCTGGAAACCAATATGGGCAACATCGATATTGAGTTATTCCGCGACAAAGCACCTGTCTCAACTGACAATTTCATCAAATATGCCAAAAATAGCTTTTATGATGGCACCATATTTCATCGAGTCATTCCTGGTTTTATGATTCAGGGCGGTGGATTCGATCAGAATATGCAGCAGAAAGAAGCTGGCGCACCGATCAGGAACGAAGCAGATAATGGTCTGGAAAACCTGAGAGGCACTCTCGCCATGGCGCGCCGTTCTGACAAAGACAGTGCGACCAGCCAGTTCTTTATCAACGTCAAGGACAATCACTTCCTTGACCACGGTGTAAGAGACTTTGGTTATGCCGTATTCGGTAAAGTGGTGGCGGGTATGGATATTGTCGACAAGATAGCGGCTGTCCCAACCGGACGCCGAGGCATGTTCTCTGATGTTCCGGAATCTGCTGTGATCATCAAGCACGTTACCGTGCTGCCACAGTAATCCTTCTGCTGAGATACCGTACAAACTCTGTCGTATCGGCAGAGTTTGTACGAGTCATCAGCATGCGCTCTAAATGCAACTGGAAGTGCGTGATACAACGATCACCACACCACATTATCGAAGGTCGGGTCAAAGCCATATCGGCCCGTGAGATCCACCTCCAACTTGATGAACTTCTTGGCAGTAAAACCAAAATTGCCATCGATATACGTCCGTACTGGAAAGGTGTACACCCGGTGGTACAGGTCCACGCGACAGTCAGTGCTGAAGTGATCCTCTCTTCAATGCAAGGCATTGAAGTCATCTGCGTATATACTCCTTCCTCTTCCAACCATACCCAAGAGTTTATCAACGCCTATCTGCAGCAATAAACTGTACATGGGCAGTTCGAGATCCAAGTTATGCCCAGCTCCAATCTTCTAGGCTCAGCCACGCTTACATGGGATGAGCAAGGCCTGCCCGAATCCAGCGTTTTCGGAGATGTCTATTTCTCACGTGAAAGCGGCCTGCTGGAAACCGATTATGTTTTTATCCAGCACAATGATCTGCCCAGACGATGGCAACACCTGACAGACCACGGATCAAGCTGCTTTGTCATCGCTGAGACAGGCTTCGGCACCGGCTTGAATTTTTTGGTGGCCTGGCAAAACTGGCTGCGCTTCGCTCCTTCCAACGCCCGGCTGCATTTTGTCTCTGTGGAAAAATTCCCGCTCAGCAAACAGGATCTCCAGCGAGCCTTGGCACTCTGGCCGGACTTGCAAGAGATTGCCAGTGAACTGCTGGCACAGTACCCCTGCGCTTTACCCGGCTTTCATCGAATGTATTTTGCCGGGGGCAAGATTGCCCTGACGCTACTGTTCGGCGATGTGCATGACTGCCTGCCACAGCTTGATGCCAAGGTAGATGCCTGGTTTCTGGATGGCTTTGCACCTGCTAAAAACCCCGAAATGTGGCAACCCCAGCTGTATCAACAGATGGCAAGGCTGAGTAAACCGGGCACCACATTCAGTACATTTACGTCTGCGGGCATAGTCAAACGAGGCATTGCAGGAGCTGGATTTGAGGTTAGCAAAGTCGCAGGTTTTGGCCGCAAGCGAGAAATGCTCTGCGGCATGATCAAAGAAGCAACCTGTGGCAAAGCTCAGCCCGCGAGCCAGAAAACAATAGCGATTATCGGTGCAGGTTTGGCAGGCTGTAGTCTGGCCAGAGCCATGGCCGAGCGTGATTATCACGTGATAGTGCTGGAGCGACACCCGGAAGCAGCTCAGGAAGCCAGTGGCAACCCTCAGGGTATTCTCTACCTGAAACTGCCTAAAACCCCGTCTGCACTAAGCCAGTGGCATAGCACCGGCCTGCTTTATACACGTAATCTCCTGCAGAGGCTGCTTCCTGACAACAAAGGTGACGACTGGGATGACAATGGTGTCATTCAAATCGCGCTGAAGGAAAGTGATGCAGAACGCCAGAGGACGGTAGCAGGCAGCGGCGTCTATCCAGCAGACTTTGTCACCGGCTGTACCACTGACAGCATCAGGAATTTGAGTGGTTATCCGATCAATGAAGGCGGGCTGCTGTTTGGCCAGGCAGGCTGGGTCAGTCCTCCCGTGCTTTGCAAGGCATTACTCAACCATCCGAACATTACGTTGCAATGCAACAGCCAGGTGACGGACTTCACCTACGTCCAGGGTAAATGGCAGCTCCGACTTTCCCCTGACAGCATGCTAGAGGCAGACATACTGGCGCTGGCCTGTGCTTATCAGACGAAACAGTTCGGGCTACCACTCCCCTTACCCATCAATGAAGTAAAAGGCCAGATCAGTACGGCCAAACAGCCAACGCACATTCCCGCCCTGCAAGTCAGTGTGTGCAAAGAAGGTTATGTGGCACCACCACGCAAGGGGATGTATTGCTTCGGTGCTACGTTTGAACGCAACTGCAAGGATTTACAGGTTACCCAGCAAGGCCATCTTCAAAACCTGAGCAAACTGGCACAAGTCCTCCCAGAACTGGCCAGTGCGATGGATGCCTCACAGTTCAGTGGACGGGCCGGATTTCGCTGTACGACTCAAGACCATCTGCCCATAGCTGGACCTTATCCATGCCAGAACACTGGCACGATGAATGCTGAGCCAGCATTACCCGGTGCCGAAACAAGCTCACTCTTCTTAAGCATTGGCCATGGAAGCAAGGGCCTGACTACGGCGCCACTGGCGGCAGAGTTGATTGCCTGCCAGATAAGCGGCGAACCGTTGCCGCTAAACGCCACGCTGATACAGGCTGTTACTCCTGGTCGCTGGTCGAGAGACTGACAAGCTCTTTACAGTTAAAAAAGCATTGCGAAATGCCGCTATAGATTTAGCAGGCTGTTGAAAAACGTTATCGAGGCAGCCGAGACAGGGAAATACCCCGAGGGCACAAGAAACAGGCGAAAAGCGGAGTTTAGTGAACTAAATGAGCATTTGACTCGCTTTGCTCGCCCCTTCGGGGCCGTGCTAAAGCACGTTCAGCCTGTAGCTGTGAGCCTGTTTTTGACGCGGTATTCGACTACGCAGGTAGATTTT
>NZ_LAPT01000175.1 GCF_003194385.1 Pokkaliibacter plantistimulans | reverse complement strand
TGTGTAAACCCACCACGTTGTTCAGTAGAGGAAGCCGGCTGACAGGAGGCTGATAATGCAAGCTGGCATGAGGACGATGCCAGTTGTACTGATGAAGCCACAGCGGCAAATGGGCAGCGCGCTGCTCTGAGGATTCATAGGAGCGGGCATAAGCCCACTCACGCAGCGCCGTCTGGATAAAACGCTCCGCCTTGCCATTCGTGCGTGGCGTATAAGGCTTGGTTCGATAATGGCGGAGGTTCAAACGTGTGCACAGCCGACGGAAGCGCCGGGATCGATAGCACGCGCCATTGTCTGTCAGCACGCGCACGAAGCGAATGCCGAGGCGCCGATAATAGCGCACCGCCTGTAACAGAGCATGGCACGCACTTTTGCCGGTTTCGTCGGGATGGATTGAGCTGAAGCCAATGCGGGAATGATCATCGATGGCCACATGGACGTATTCCCAGCCGGCGCCGGGCGAGTCCTGTCGTCGGTTGCCTGTTACGCGATGGCCAGGGCGAAGGAAGCGGCCGAGCTTCTTGATATCCAGATGCAGCAAGCCGCCGGGCACGGGATATTCGTACCGGATGACAGGGGCGGCGGGCTCAAGATTGGCCAGCCGGTTGAGCCCCCGCCGCTTGAGCAGGCGCGCCACCGTACTGCATCCCACCTTCAGGTGGGCGCTGATCTGGCGATACGAGTGCCGGGCACGGCGTTGCTCGACGATGAGTTCCTGTGTTTGTGCAGGAATGGCGCGTGGGCTGCGATGGGGCCGGGACGAGCGGTTGTGAAGACCGGGCTCCCCCTCTTCGCGGTAGCGCCTGAGCCATTTGTAGGCAGTGCGTACACTGACCCCAGCGGCCTGCGCCGCTTCTTCGGGGCGTAAGCCGACTTCGACAATGCGTTTGACGAGCAGGGCTCGACCGTGAACGGTTAATCGGGCATGTTTATGGTTGTTCATTCGGGGTCTCGGTGTGTTGGGTTGGGTCGCGCCTCCAATTCTCCGGATACGCCCCGAATGAACAACCTAATGAGAAATCACA
>NZ_LAPT01000174.1 GCF_003194385.1 Pokkaliibacter plantistimulans | reverse complement strand
TATTGCTGAAAATGGTGGGCGTAGCTCAGTTGGCAGAGCTCCGGACTGTGATTCCGGCGGCCGTGGGTTCAAGCCCCATCACCCACCCCATACCCCCTGCACACCTTCCAAAACCCTAACCCTAAGCCCTCTAAAGCAGCCGCATATTACGACCACTCATACAATTTAATTGCATTATTCAGTTGAAATAATTTCTGCTGCTAGCCTATCAATCACTGCATGCAGCTCAACGTCATAATCAGCCTTAATAGACACAACCTCGCCACTTACAGGATGACGAAACGTCAACTTGGCTGCATGCAGAAAGAGTCGATTTAAACCGTACTGTTTTGCAACCTTGTTCACCTCATCCACCCCGTACTTATCATCACCAATGATCGGATGCCCCGCGAACTGAGTGTGAACTCGAATTTGATGAGTTCGGCCCGTAATAGGCTTTGCCTCAATCAAGGTATATGAAGCAAAACGCCTCAAGACTTTAAACTCAGTCAAAGAAGGCTTGCCGTCGGCCTCGACTCTTACAACTCGCTCCCCAGAACGTAGTTCATTTTTCTTTAATGGTGCATTTACATGCTGATGCCGACTTGACCACCGCCCTTGCACCAACGCGTGATACACCTTATCAACACCGCCATCGCGCAGCGCCTCATGTAACACCCTCAATGCAGAACGTTTCTTTGCCACTAGAATACAGCCGGAAGTGTCACGATCCAGGCGATGCACCAACTCCAGCATTTTAAGCTGAGGCCGCAACTGCCGAAGACTTTCGATCAGACCAAGACTAATGCCACTTCCACCATGCACCGCCAATCCGGAAGGCTTGTTAATGACCATCAACGCATCATCTTCGTAAAGAATGGCGTCTTCAATTTTTTTACTTAATCCAGCAGAAACCAAGGGAGGCGCGTCACGTTCAGGAAGCCTGACAGGAGGCAAGCGAAGCTCTTCCCCCCCTACGATTCGGTAGTCAGGCTTTACCCGCTTACGATTAATCCTTATTTCCCCTTTGCGCATCATGCTGTAAATACGGGTTTTCGGAACCCCTTTAAGCATAGCCAGCAGAAAGTTATCCAGGCGCTGACCTTGGTAATCACCACCTATGGTTAACCATTGGACTTGGGCTGATGAGGGTTTCTGTTGATCACTCATAACTGCTTGATTCAAATTGATCTGCCTATTTGATTGCGGCGGGGAAATACTGCTATATTGAGGCCGCTTACGAAGCTCAGCTCTTTAGAAGGACTAAGCCCCGATTGGGCTCCTCTACCCTGCTCTTCGTGCACTTATGATACCGTTGAGGACTGATTTTGCCTATGTGCAGCAGCCCAACAAAAGAATTAGGTCGCATCATATTTTGGTGCGAAGCAACTAACCAGCCTTCCGTTCGATGCTAGTACCACTGTTTTAGGTCTGCTTCTCAATGGAAAGCCTGGAGTAAGAGCCTTTAATACCTGTTTGTGAATTGATTGACGCGTAAGCAGGACATAACCTGCAAGAGCAGCGCTGAGAGATATGGTTTGATAGAAGGGCATACCCTCTACAAACCAATCCACTCATTCAACCCCTTAAACACAACAGGCTATGGTAACGCTTATATTCCTATCCGAACCCAGTTAATCTCGTGTGCTCGGTAGAGGCTTTCCCTGTATTTACAACGCGTTACTGACCGAAACGGCACCAACTTCCTGAAACTGACAGCGCCAAGCCGGCCCGGAGACTTAAATCTCTGCAAGAAGAACCGGTAGTAAAAACTGGGCTGCTGTCTTGGCCGTTGTACAGTGTATATTTACATCGACGCTAGGCTCTACATGGTCTGACGTTAAAAATGAAAAGAATGATGATCAACGCAACCCAGCCTGAAGAAATCCGGGTTGCCCTTGTTGACGGTCAAAGACTCTACGATCTGGACATCGAGTCCGTCTCCCGCGAACAAAAGAAAGCCAACATATATCGTGGCCGCGTCACCCGTATTGAGCCCAGCCTTGAGGCAGCATTTGTTGACTATGGTGCGGATCGTCACGGCTTCCTTCCACTAAAAGAAATTGCCCGAGAGTACTTCAATAACGAAGGCAAAGGTGGCCGTGTAGCCATTCGCGAGGCCATTCGTGAAGGACAAGAAGTCATAGTTCAAATAGACAAGGAAGAACGAGGCAACAAAGGTGCAGCACTGACGACGTTTATTAGTCTTGCAGGGCGTTATCTGGTACTAATGCCAAACAATCCTCGTGCTGGTGGCATCTCTCGTCGTATTGAGGGCGAAGAGCGTCAGGCTTTGAAAGATGCTCTCGACTCAATTCAAATTCCAGGCAGCGCTGGGGTAATTGTCCGCACCGCTGGCATTGGCCGCACACCTGAGGAACTGCAGAACGATCTGGACTATCTGATGCAGCTCTGGGAATCGATCCGATCTGCAGCTCTCAATCGACCTGCACCTTTCCTGATCTACCAGGAAAGCAATGTCATTATTAGGGCTATGCGCGATTATCTTCGCCAGGACATTGGCGAAGTATTGATCGATTCTGCAGAAGTGCATCAGGACGCGATGAACTTTGCTCGCCAGGTCATGCCTACATTCCAGAGCAAAATCAAACTGTATCAGGAAGACATCCCTCTATTTACACGATTCCAGATTGAGTCCCAAATCGAGACAGCCTTCCAGCGCGAGGTACGCCTCCCATCTGGCGGTTCAATCGTAATCGACCCCACAGAAGCACTGGTCTCGATCGACATCAACTCCTCTAGAGCCACCAAAGGTGGTGATATCGAGGAAACCGCTCTGCAGACCAACCTTGAAGCTGCAGATGAGATAGCCCGTCAGTTACGTCTGCGAGATATTGGTGGACTGGTAGTCATCGATTTTATTGATATGACTCCCATCAAGAATCAGCGTGAAGTGGAAAACCGCTTAAAAGATGCACTTAAGGTTGATCGTGCGCGCATCCAGATTGGACGCATCTCTCGCTTCGGCCTGCTTGAAATGTCACGTCAACGTCTTCGCCCATCGCTGGGTGAAACCACAGCAATGACATGCCCGCGCTGTCACGGCCAAGGCAGCATTCGCGATGTAGGCTCGCTATCACTCTCCATCATGCGCCTGATCGAAGAAGAGGCACTGAAGGAGCGTACTGCCCAGATTCGTGCCATCGTGCCTGTAAGCGTTGCAACTTACCTGCTTAACGAAAAACGCCCACATTTGTCGCGCCTTGAGCAACGCCAAGGCATCAAGATTGTCATCGTCCCCAATCCCAATCTTGAAACACCTCACTATGAAGTAATACGTCTTCGAGACGACAATGTTGAGGCTCGCTCCACCGACGCAAGCTATGAATTGATTGAAGAAGAACATGGCGACGAGACTACTCCAGTAGCTGCGCAACATTCACGCGAGGAAGCAGCAGTCAAGAGCATGCCTCCAGCGGCATCTGCTCCGTTGCCAACCGTCTCGACTCCTCCAGCAGCGGCCACAAATCAAGCCCCCTCTGTAGGACTCGGCCGCAGACTACTAAAGGCTTTCAGCAGCTGGTTCCAAGGAGAGACAAAAGATGAAACAGTACCGACCGTAGAACAGCCAGTCCAGCCGAAACCAGAAAGCAGTGAGCGTGAAACTAGCAATCGTCGTCATGAGCGGAATGATCGCAATCGTCGAGGTCGCGACAATGAACGCCGAGACAATGATCGCCGTAACGATACAGAACGCAAAGTCGACAACGAAGATCGCGCCGCACGTGAAGACGACAATCGCGAGCGAAATACTCGGGACAATCGAGGTCAACGTGATCGTCGGCGTAATAGCCGCAATGAACGTACCACTCGCGAAACCGAAGTAGATACTGAAAGCAATGAGCAGTTAGTAACCCAAACCGTTGTTGAGGGTTCAAACGAATCCGCCCCTGAGCAAACCAGTGATGATCGTCGCCGGGGACGTCAGCGCCGTCGACGTGATCGCAGTGCGAAGCGCACCCCACTACCTGATCATCTAAAAGCTCAGGCAATCAGTGAAGAAACCGAGCCTGCCCTGACAGAAGATGAAAAATCAGTTAATGAGCTAGCTGTCGTCGTCGCTGCTGACGCTGTGGTAATGGAGACTGCAAACTCAGCAGACACCCATGTAGCCGCAGCTTCCACAGACGAGGTGATAAGCACTGACGAAAGCAACGTAGCTATCTCCGCTTCAGACGCTAGCGACGATCAGGACGAACACCCCCAGCGACGTCGCCGCAACCGCGGACGCAACAACAACCGCAGAGACGACAAGTCTGCAGAAGCTGTTAACGCTGAGGTTGCCACTGACGATGCCGTGGCTGTTGCAAGTGATACTGCACCAGAAATAGCGCACGCCATTTCTGATGAACAAATAGCGCATCAGCCGGAGCCCACCAGTCTGCCAGACTCCACCGGGGTCAACTCTGCAGTGGCAGCAGATGCCATTGCTGTAGAAGCAGCTGTTGCTGACCAGTCAACGGCAACTGAGCTGGTTGTTGCCGACAGCGAGAGCTATCCAGCAGCAGAGCAAGTTGAACACGCGGAAGTGATTGCACCTGAGCAACTGACAGCCTCTACTGAGACTGCTGAGACTGCTG
>NZ_LAPT01000173.1 GCF_003194385.1 Pokkaliibacter plantistimulans | reverse complement strand
TCGTTGAAAAACGTTATCGAGGCAGCCGAGACAAGGAAATACCCCGAGGGCACAAGAAACAGGCGAAAAAGCGGAGTTTAGTGAACTAAATGAGCATTTGACTCGCCCCGCTCACCCCTTTGGGGCCGTGCTAAAGCACGTTCAGCCTTTGGCTGTGAGCCTGTTTTTGACGCGGTATTCGGCAACGCAGATAGATTTTCAACGACCTGTTAAACAGGACAAGAGGAAAGCTGAATGTTGAATTACGAAGTGGTTGAACCACGTGGAGAGCATCGTGCCAGTGTGATCTGGCTGCATGGACTGGGTGCTGACGGGCATGACTTTGTGCCGGTCATTCCGCTGCTGGGGCTGAGTGAACATGTGCGTTTCATTCTTCCCCACGCACCAGTGCAACCGGTCACCATCAATGGTGGCTACCTGATGCCCTCCTGGTACGACATTCTGGAAACGCTGCCTGAGCGGAAAGTGGATGAGCAGGGGCTGGATGCTGCCGCAGGCTGGATCGGCGCCCTGATCGAGGCCGAGCATCAGGGCGGTATTGCCTATGATCGCATCGCACTGGTGGGGTTCTCACAGGGCGGTGCCGTTGCCTACCACACCGGCCTGGGCTATGCACAGGCGCTTGCCGGTATTGTGGCGTTGTCGACCTATATTGCCTCACCGGGCAGGCTGCAGCTGGCGCAGGCCGCGTTGCCGCGGTCCCTGCCGGTGGCCATCATGCATGGTGAGGCGGATGACGTTGTGCCCTTCATGCTGGGCCAGCAGGCGCTATCAACGCTACAGGGCTGGGGACTGACACCGCAATGGCGGGCGTTCCGTCATATGGGGCATGAAGTGACTGTTGAAGAAATCCAGCAGATTGCAACTTTTCTGCGCGAAATATTGATCTGAGACAGGCGCTGAGGCTGGGCGATTTTCCCCTTTTTCAGGGTTGATACGGATCAATTTTTATCCGCTCAGGCAGGGGTAGAGTACGTACATACAGCAAGGCAACCCTACAGGAGACCGAGCTATGTACATGGATACTGTTGTCATCGCGGGCCTAGCCGTCATCGTCATGGCTCTGGGTTTTTTCGGTGGTCTGGCGTATTTCATCAAGAAAGATAACGACCACCATCAGCGTCCCAAGTGAGGGGCTGAGTCGTATCGATGACTGAGATTTTGTGTGCCCTGTGATGTGTCACAGCTGGCGCCCTCACTTAGGCGATTCAGCCACATCGTGGGAAGGCTGAATTGCCCAAGGCGGCAGACTGCCAAGTCTGTCTGACAGAGGGAGGATCACGGCCCTTCGCTCTGTTTTTCTCTATGATTCACCTCTTGACTCTGTGCTTAAGCGGGACCTTGTTGTCCCGCTTTTTTTATTGCCCGATGAGCCTGCCTGTTCCGCACTCCCTGCCTTGCCCCTTGTCTGTCACCCTGCTGGCTTATACTGTCAGGAAAAGGAACATCGCTGGTAACGGACAATAAGGAGTGGCCACCATGGATTCCACGCTGGGATTTGCCTGTAAATTCAGCAAGCGACGGGCGCTGCAAAAGCCGGATTATGGCCGCCATCTGGTCGCGGATTGTGGTGAAGAGGTGTTGCTTGCCCAGCTGGAAAGTGACCGTGGGCGCATCATCAGTTCGGCGGCAGTGCGGCGTCTGCAACAGAAAACCCAGGTGTTCCCGCTGGAACGCAATGCTGCGGTACGCAGCAGGCTGACCCATTCGCTGGAGGTGCAACAGAATGGCCGCTTTATCGTACGTACCATTTTCAAACTGGCCAAACCTCATTGGGCGGAGCATGTCGGCCTGCACTCACTGGAGCGGGCGCTGGAGACACTGGTGGAAATGGCCTGCCTGTTGCACGACGTCGGCAATCCTCCTTTTGGGCATTTCGGCGAAAGTGCCATCACCGACTGGTTCGATGCCAACCTGCGGACGTTGACGCCTTTTGACCCTGCCGAGCCCAGCACTCATCCCGCTCTGCGTGACAAGCTCAGCCAGGACTTGCAGAGCTTTGAAGGGAATGCCCAGGCCATTCGACTGACTCATCGCCTGCTCAAGCTCAATCTCACCTACGTGCAGACGGCCGGGCTGCTCAAGTATGTCCGGCCCGCCTATAAGCCCAAGCCCGATAAACAGGCGCCCTTATCCTATCTGCACAAAAAGCCGGGGTATTACCTGTCGGAAGAAGCCTTCGTTACCGACCTGTGGGAAAACCTCAATATGCAGCCGGGGACGCGCCACCCGGTGGCCTACATCATGGAGGCCGCTGACGACATCTCCTACTGTCTGGCCGACATCGAGGATGCGGTGGAGAAAGGCATCTTCAATATCAGTCAGCTCTGTGGCTATCTGCGGGAAGCCTTTGAGGAGCAGGGATTTCAGTTGCAGGACCGGCAGATAGAGAGCTTCGGCAAGCAGCGCAGTCTCGACGAGATCCTCGGTTATGTGCAGAAATGCGCCGAACAGGAAGAGGTCAACAAGGTCAGTGAGTTCTTTATCAGCTTGCGGGTGCAGCTGGTGCATCCTCTGGTCAATCATGCGGCACGACAGTTCATCGATAACAGCGGGGCGATCTGCAAAGGCACCCTGAACCGGGCCTTGCTGGAGGACGGCAGTATCTACAGCGCTATCATCCAGATGCTGAAAAGTGTGGCGGTGCGGCATGTCTTCAACCATGCCGAAGTGGAGACGCTGGAGCTGCAGGGCTACCGTATCATCTATGGCTTGTTTGATCTGTATGCACCGTTGCTCAGCGTCCCGGCCAGTACCTTCATGGCGCTGCTGGATGAGCAGCGCGGAGTGCCGGTGTATCTGCTACGACTGAAGCGACGGCTGCCAGCCATGCATGTGGCGGCGTATCGTCAGGCGGTGAAGGAGTGCCAGAGCGAGGCCGATTTTGTGCTGTGGGAGCGTTACCATCGCTGTCGGATGCTGCAGGACTTTATCAGTGGCATGACCGATCAGTTTGCCCACGATGAGTTCAAGACACTGATGGTCAGCGACTGATCATCCGTCATTCCTTCTGGTCACAGGTAGTTCCCTATGTCCTGGCTCCACTGGCTGTCACACTGGCGGGTGCGGCGTGTGCTCAAGCGTCACCCTATTGACCACCGACTGTGGCTGGAGGTGGTCCATCAACTGCCCTTGTTGCAGCAACTGGATGCCGTGGAGCGGGCCTATCTGCGCGAGCTGACGACCTTGTTTCTGCAGCAGAAAAGCTTCAGCGCGGCCCATGGCTTATTGATCACTGAACGCATGAAGGTGGTCGTGGCAGCACAGGCCTGTCTGCTGGTGCTGCACCTGGGTCTGGATTACTACCGTGGCTGGGTGGAAATCGTGTTGTACCCCGGTGCTTTTCGCGTACACCGCGATCAGCAGGACAGCGATGGTGTCAGTCATGATCAGGCCAGCGCCCTGAGTGGCGAGGCCTGGCTGCGCGGGCCGGTGATTCTGTCCTGGCAGGATGTGGAGCGTGACAGCCAGCACTACCACGCCGGGCATCATGTGGTGCTGCATGAGTTTGCCCACAAACTCGACGGCCTCAATGGGGCCGCCAACGGTATGCCACCCTTGCGGCGACACATGTCGCACACCCGCTGGACGCAGGTGCTGAGCGAGTCATACCAGCATCTGTGCCGCAGTGTTGAGCTTGGGCTGGCGAGTGACATTCCCGCCTACGGCGCCACTAATCCGGCAGAGTTCTTTGCGGTGGTAACCGAGTGCTTCTATACCGCACCCCACCGCTTGCAACAGAGCCACCCTGCGCTGTATGAGCAGTTTTGCTTGTTTTATCAACAGCGAGCTTTATAAAAGTGGCAAATGCATCCTGCAAACAAGAATCAGTTCAGGACAACGAGGGACAGTGTGCGGCGTTTGATTGAAAAACAGGTTCTGGGGTTAACCGGGTTGTCGCTGCAAGGCGTCAACTACCATGAACCACGCGGTGATATTGGCCTGTACGGGCCTGACTCCATGGTCTGGCGGGTACATGCCGACTTTACGTCCATGCTGTGTGGGGGTGTTTCCGCACTGCTGCTGCAAATGCTTGAGCCGATGACACTGGCCGGGGTGTGGGATCACTCCAACTTCCGCGAGGACATGCTGGGGCGCTTGCGTCGTACCGCTCAGTTTATTTCCGGCACCTCCTTCGGGCCGCGCTCTGATGCGCTGGCGCTGGTGGAGAAGGTGCGCAGAATCCATGGTCATATCGCCGGGCACTGTGCCGATGGGCGGCCATACTACGCCAATGATCCACAGCTGCTGACCTGGGTGCACGTCACCGAAGTCAGCAGTTTTCTTAAGAGTTATATGCGGTACAAAGGGACATTGAGTGACGAAGAGCAGGATCGTTACCTGACGGAATCGGCACTGACCGCACGCCTGCTGGGGGCCGAAGATATTCCGACCACTCGTGTACAGGTGGAAGACTATCTGCAGGCCATGCGCCCCCGGCTGCGCTGTGATGAGCGTACCGCGGAAGTGCGTGACGTGCTGCTGCGTGGTTTTGCTGGCGCACCGCAGCTGGTGCCCATGTTCAAGCTGTTTATGGCGGCGGGCGTTGACCTGTTGCCTGTGTGGGCTGCTGACTTGCTGGACTTGCCCATGAGCGGGCTCAGGCGCCGTATGGTGCGGCAGAGTGTCAGCTCGACGGCCGCTGTATTGCGCTGGGCCGTGCGTGACAGTGCCAGTATTCGTGCCCGTCAGCGGGTGGAAAGTCTGCCGCTGCCGGGCAGCGGCTTATCGGTGTAATGTGTTTCCCTGCCATGTTCGCTGGCAGTAAAAAGACCCTGGCCACCGCTGTGTTTCACAGGGGGGGGCAGGGTCATTCCGGGGTGTGTTCACGCTCTGTGGCGCGCTGACCACATCCTGTGGGAAAAGCCTTAAGTGGCTCGCTCAGGAGCAATTGACTCCGCTTCTTCAGCACTTTTCACCTTGTTTGATATCAGATCGTGAACATACTCCTGGGTCAGTGAAGGCTGATCAGGCACCGAAGCCGCCATCGATGGTGTGCTGTGCACCGGTGATGTAGCCTGCCTCAGGGCCAGCCAGGTAGGCGACAAAACCGGCGATTTCATCGGCACGACCATGACGTTTGATGGCCATGAAACTATGCATGAACTCACTGAACGGGCCTGCGGCTGGATTCATTTCGGTATCGACCGGTCCGGGCTGAACGTTGTTGACGGTGATGTTACGTGAACCCAGGTCGCGGGCCAGACCGCGAACCAGACCCTGAACCGCAGATTTACTCAGTGCATAGGCGGCTGCACCGGCCATAGGCATACGGTCACCATTGACCGAGCCGATAACGATGATGCGGCCACCGTCTGGCATCTGGCGGGCGGCTTCCACTGCGGCGTGATAGGGCGCGCGGACGTTGACGTCGATCATGTGGTCGATGGCGTCAGCATCCAGCTCCAGTGGGTCTCCCATTACCAGGGTGCCGGCGCTGATCACCAGAATGTCGATGCTGCCCTGAGACTGGATAAACTGGGTAAGTGCGTGGCGGTCAGAACTGTCAACCTGCACGGTGGTGGTTCCGGTCTCGCTGGCCAGCGCCTGAGCGGCGGCAGCGGAGCCTGCATAGGTAAAGGTGGTGTTGGCGCCATCTGCGCTCAGGCGTCGAACGATGGCTGCGCCGATACCGCGGCTGCCGCCAAGAACGAGTGCTTTTTTGCCGTTTAATGTGGCCATGAAGTGTGCTCCTGAAATGTGATCCGGTGTTGTTGACCGGGTGATCTTGGTTGGTGAGAGACACAATAGGTGATTCTTGAAATGGGAAAAATAAGCTAAATTTCAAATTACCTTTGCTATATGTAGAAAAATAACCCTACCCCTGATCGCTGTGGAGAACCTGCCTTGAGCCAGCTTGAGCAAATCCGAATCTTTGTTGAACTGGTTCAGGCGGGCAGTGCCACTGAGGCCGCACGGCGAATGTCCATTGCGACCTCCGCAGTCAGCCGCCGGCTGAAGGAACTGGAGCAGCGTCTGGGGACCGAACTGTTGCATCGCACGACGCGCAGCATGGCCCTGACCGAAGACGGTCGCGCCTATTACAGCCGCTGTGTACAGATTCTGGAGGACTTGCGGGAAGCTGATCGCGAGGTATCCAGCCGCTCGCAGGAGTTGCTGGGGACGTTGCGGATCGCCACGCCCTGGAGCTTTGGTGTGTCGTATCTGGTGCCTGCGGTGACCGAATTTATGCAGTTGCACCCGGAGATCCGGGTTGATCTCGACATGGATGACCGCCGGGTGGATCTGGTGGCGGAAGGCATTGATATTGCCATTCGCATCGGCGAGCTGCAGGACTCCAGCCTGATGGCGCGTCGTCTGGCGCCTGTCTCCCATATTGTGGCTGCCTCACCGGCCTATCTGCAGCAACATGGCTATCCGCAAAGCCCGGATGACCTGAGCCAGCATGCAGGGTTGTGTTACGCCAACCTCAAGTCGCCGGGGCAGTGGGTCTACTTTGATGCAGCGGGCAATAAACGCACGGTGCGCGTGCCCATTCGGCTGCGATCCAGCAACGGCGAAGCGCTGTGCCATGCGGCCATGGCGGGGCTGGGTATTCTCTGCGAGCCGAGCTTTATCACCTCCAGAGCCATCACTCAGGGGCTGCTGCAGCCGCTGCTTCTCGACTACCGCTGGTATCAGATGGCGGTGTATGCCGTCTATCCGCCTACCCGCCACCTGTCACCACGGGTGCGGCGTTTTATTGATTTTCTCAGTCAGCGCTTTGGTGAGCAGCCTGAGTGGGAGGCCTGCTTGCAGGAGTGCATCGGAGCACGCTGATACAGGCCAGACGGATGCTGACTGCTAACTGTGGCGGTTATGGCGATTGCATCTATGCTTTTACAGGTCGTTGAAAATCTGTCTGCGTTGCCGAATGCCGCGTCAAAAACAGGCTCA
>NZ_LAPT01000172.1 GCF_003194385.1 Pokkaliibacter plantistimulans | reverse complement strand
AAAGGCCAGTGCTGCCGTGGTGACCCACGAGCAGGGGCAGAAGCAACTGCAGGAAGCAGGCTTCAGCGCCTTCTCACTGTGAGTGCTTGATGGTCTTGCCTAACAGGCTGTTGAAAATCTATCTGCGTTGCAGAATACCGCGTCAAAAACAGGCTCAAAATGCTCATTTAGCTCACTAAACTCCGCTTTTTCGCCTGTTTTTTCCTTGTCTCGGCGGCCTCGATAACGTTTTTCAACAGCCTGCTAAAGGCAGGGCCCGTCGTGTCTGGCAGGCAGAGGAGTCGCCTCTGCCTGCCAGCCTTGAAGTGAGCCTTTGCTGCAACAGCAGCGTCAGTGCAAGGGCAGAAGAGTGAATCCGATACGAGTCATGCTGGTCGATGACCACGATGTTGTGAGGGCGGGCTTTTCCCGGCTGCTGGAGTCGTCCGGTGATATTCGCGTGATTGGTGAAGCGCGTCTGGCGGAAGAGGCGGTACAGCAGTACCCGCAGCTGCAGCCCGATGTGGTTATCATGGATATGTCGATGCCCGGCCTCGGTGGACTGGAGGGGATTAAACGCATCTGCAGCAATCATCAGGACGCTAGGGTGCTGGTGCTCACTGTGCATGAGAATGAGCCCTTTCCGCAGCGTGCGATTGCCGCAGGTGCCAAAGGCTACCTGACCAAGCGCTGTGCTCCTGAGGAGTTGCTGGAAGCGGTCAACAAACTGGCCAACGGACAGGAGTATTACGCCACCAACGTGCGCTCCATCCTGAAAAAACAGTCCCGGGAAATCAGCGAAGGTGACGCGCTGACCCGCCGTGAGTTCCAGATATATGAGCTGATGGCTCGCGGTCTCAGTGTCAGCGAAGTGGCGGATACCCTGCACCTCAGCGTGAAGACCGTCCATACCCACCGCGCCAATCTGATGCGTAAGCTGGATGTTCGCAATAATGCTGAGCTGGTCATGCGTGCCGTGCAGGACGGCATGCTGGAGCAGTAACGCCTGCCATTGCTCCCCGTATTACCTTTCTCCCAAGGTGAATCTGGCGAACACCACATCGCCAGATTCACCACATTTCGCGGTTTTGCCCTCTGGCTGTAACGAACGGTTATTAAACTTCCTCAACAGGATGCTTGGGTTTTGACCTGATTCGCCTCTAGTATCAGCATTGTTGTGTGCAGTGCAGCATAAATGTTGCATGCCAGGAGTCAGAAATACGATTCTGACCTTTCCGGTGAGCGGTGTAGTCCACCAGCAACATCTCCCGCCGGCGAACTGGCGGGCAGGAAGGGTTTACCTCCCTTTCGTGCAGGACCAGGTGGTAAGGCGCTGGCGGCCTGAAGTTGTGAGCCGTATCAACGTCACCGATTCTCTTTGATAGCTCCCGTTCATGTCGGTAACGGGCTCACAGGAGTGGTTTATGTTGAATACCGAAGGCTTCGGTTCATTGTGGAATGTCTGGGCAGACGGGCTCAGCTATGGCGTGGATGCGATCCAGCGCTCAGTGCTGTTTACCGATGTGTTGCGCCAACGCGGGGAGCGCTACCACCAGCACATGGCCATGCGTGTACCCCATGTGCTCAGTTTTGATGCCGATCTGGTTGCCGATGGGCGCGAGCTGCCTGATCCGGCAGCCTATGGTCTGGCGGTTATTGTGCCGCCCGAAGGGATCGAAGTGGACATGCGCAAGCGACCTTTCGTGGTGGTGGATCCCCGCGCGGGTAACAGCCCCGGTATTGGTGGTTTCAAGTCCGACAGCGAAATCGGTGTAGCACTGCGTTCCGGGCATCCCTGTTACTTCATCGGTTTTCTGACCTACCCGCTGGAAGGACAGACCATTGAAGCGGTTATTCGTGCGCATCATCACTTTCTGGAAGTCGTACGGGCACGCCATCCCGAAGCGGAAGGCAAGCCGGTGGTGGTGGGTAACTGTCAGGCTGGCTGGCAGGTCATGATTGCCGCTGCCCTGCGGCCAGAGCTGTTCGGGCCGCTGATCATCGCCGGTACGCCGTTGTCCTACTGGGCGGGTGTGCGCGGGCAGAATCCCATGCGCTATTCCGGTGGATTGCTGGGCGGCTCCTGGATGACGGCGCTGACCAGTGATCTGGGCAAAGGCGTCTTTGATGGCGCCTGGCTGGTGCAGAACTTCGAGAGTCTGAACCCCGCCAATACCCTATGGACCAAGCAGTATCATCTCTATTCCAATATCGATACCGAACCGGCCCGTTATCTGGAGTTTGAAAAGTGGTGGGGCGGTCACGTCTACCTTAACGGCGGTGAGATGCAGTACATCGTCGATAATCTGTTCATCGGTAACCGCCTGACAGCCAACCAGATGGTCATGGCGGATGGCACCCGGGTTGATCTGCGTAATATTCGTTCGCCCATTATCGTGTTTTGCTCCAAGGGCGATAACATCAGCCCGCCCCAGCAGGCGCTGGGCTGGATTTCCGATCTGTACGACAGCGGCACCGATGTGCAGGCCCGCGGTCAGACCATCATTTACGCCATTCACGACAGCATCGGTCACCTCGGCATTTTTGTTTCCGGCAAGATCGCCCGCAAAGAGCACAACGAGTTTGCTTCCAATATCGACTTTATCGATGTCATGCCACCGGGCTTGTATGAAGCCATCATTACGCCCAAGGCGGCGGATGCCACGAATGCCGAACTGGCACATGGTGACTACATTCTGGAGTTCGCCGGTCGGGGCATGGATGACATCCGGGCGGTGGTGCAGGAGCGTGAGGATGACAACCGGCGTTTTGCCGCGGTAGACCGCCTGTCACAGATCAATCTGGGCTTGTACCGCCAGTTTATGCAGCCCTGGGTCAGAGCCATCAGTAATGATGTGTCGGCTACTGTCATGCACCGCTTGCACCCTTTACGGGTCAGCTACGAAATGTTCTCGGAGATTAACCCGTGGATGACCCCTGTACGCTGGATGGCATCCTTCATTGATGGCAACCGGCTTGCCACGACGGAAGACAATATTTTCACCCAGATCGAGCGTCAGATGTCTGGCTGGCTGGAGTCTGCTCTGGACCGCTATCGCGATAATCGAGACATGCTCAAAGAGCAGATATTCCTGGCCTTTTACGGCTCGCCCTTGCTGCAGGCCATGCTGGGCCTGAGCGCCAGCGACGCCGAGGTGCGCCCCCATCCCGGTGCGGACCCTGAGTTCCGTGCCTATCTCGATTTCCACCACAAGACATTGCGTCAGCACATGACTATCGGTGGCATCCGCGAAGCCATGACGCGCTCGCTGATCTATGTGGCGCTGGCCACACGGGTCACCGATGAACGCAGTTTCCATGTGCTGCAGCAGTTCCGCGAGGCTCATGCCGAGCGCCTGTCATTGCACGATTTCAAAGCCTTGTTGCGTGACCAGTTCCTGATGCTGCGGCTGGACGAGCCGCTGGCCGTGGCTTCCATTCCCTCACTGTTACAGGGCGTCCCGGCTGCCACTATCGAAGAGACGCTGGCACTGGTGCATTCCACGCTGACGGCCCCTGGCCCTCTGCCAGCCGAGGCGCAGGTGCGTTACGACGAAATCGTTGCCCTGTTCAAGGGGGTGATCAGTGAGCAGGTGGCCAAGGCAGAGGCAACTGCTGCGAAGGCCGAACCAGTGATCAATGGCAAGTCCAGGCCGGTTCTTGAGCGTAGCGATGCCGTGCTGGCGGAAAGTCATCCCGCCGTGGTTGAGGTCAAGGCGGACGATGCGGTGGCGAAAGTCAGTGATGACAGTGTTGCTGCAGGGCAGGAACAGGCGGGTGTCGCTGCTGAGGTAATCGCGCAGCCTGTCCAGACGAGTGCTGCGGCTGAAGCTGCTCCGGCACCTCGCCGTGCCAGCACTGCACGTAAGCCCAAGGCCACCCGTGCTGCCAAAACAACGGCTAGCAGCAACACTAAAACCACCGCAGCCAGAAAGGCACCTGTCGCCAGCAAAACGTCGACAGCAGGAAGCCGTCGCAAGCCTGCTACGACGACCACTAAAACACCTGCTGCGAACGCCGGAAAAGGTGAAGAAAGCGGCAGCTGACAGGCAAAGGACTTTGACTCTGAACGTTATCAACGCCATAAGTGCCTGATCAGCATCAGGCACTCAGGTTAACGATATGGCTCAGGACAGGGATGTCATCGCATCCAAATGGATGTTTTACCTGCGGGAAATGGCACATCGTATGTGGTTCCGCGCCAGCCTCTACTGTGCGCTGGCCATTGGTACGGTGTTGATCAGCCCGCTGGCGAACAGCTGGGTACCGGGGCACTGGGCGACCGTGCTCGGTGCCTCCTCCATCGACAGTATTCTCAATATTCTCGCCTCCAGCATGCTGGCGGTGACGACCTTTTCTCTGACCACGGTGGTATCCGCCTTTGCTACGGCATCCTCCAGCACCACACCCAGAGCGACCAAACTGCTGATCGAAAACGCCGACGTACACAGTGCGCTGGCGACCTTTCTGGGGGCATTTCTGTACGCCATCGTCGGTATTGTGGCGCTCAGCACGGATATCTACGCTGATGGCGGACGGGTGGTGCTGTTTGGTGTCACGGTGCTGGTGATTGTGCTGATCACGGTGACCCTGCTGCGCTGGATCGATCAGATATCGCACCTTGGCCGGGTAGGGGAGACCGTCAATCTGGTCGAATCCACCACCCGTGAGTCGCTGATCCGCCGGGCACGTCAGCCCTATCTGGGTGGTCAGCCCTATGAGCAGAGCCCGGTGGCCGGTACCCACATCAATACTCTGCTGGTGGGTTATGTGCAGTACGTCGACATGGGTAAATTGCAGGTACTGGCTGAGCAGTACCAGTGCCGCATCCATCTGGAGAGTCAGCCCGGCGAGTTTCTGGTGCCCGGCCAGCCGCTGGTCAGTGTCGATACGACTCCCGCTGAAGCACTCTGTCAGGCGGTGCGTGCAGCCATCGTGATTGGCGATGCCCGCACCTATCATCAGGATCCGCGCCTCGGGCTGATAGTGCTTAACGAGATTGCGATCCGGGCGTTGTCGCCTGCTATCAATGATCCCGGCACGGCCATTGACGTCATCGGAACCTGTGTGCGGCTGCTGCACACCTGGGCAGAAGAGCGACAGCTGGCGAGCACCGCTGTGGCGATGCAGGAGCAACACCAGCCACGCGGCTATCAGCCGGAATATGATCGCATTTACGTGCGGGCACTGGCGGAAGAGGACTTTTTCCGAGATGTGTTTGTACCGATTTCCCGTGATGGCGCTGCCTTTGTGGAGGTCGGGATCTGGCTGCAAAAGGCCCTTTATGGACTACAGGGCTGTGGCTTCGCGCCTTTCCACGGGCTGGCGCTGGCGTTTGCTGAGCAGGCGCTGGCACGTTGCCAGCACGCCATGTCTGCTGAACAGGATATTACGGCTGTCACCGAGCACTTTCGTAAACTGAAAGTGGATCGCTGACGATGCAGAGGCTCAGCTGCCGAACGCCTGTGCAGGTGCCAAGCCGCCAGCTCACTCTCTGGCTGCCAGAGGATCAAGCATTCCGGTGGCGATGACCATGGCGACCAGTTCGGGCAGGCTGTCCGCGGCGAGCTTTTTCATTACCCGGGCGCGGTACAGGTCGACGGTTTTGACGCTGATATCCAGTTGCTCGGCGATTTCCCTGTTACTGAAACCTTTGGCCAGTGGCAGCAGCAGATCACTCTCACGCGGTGTCATGTCCGCCAGACGTGCCTGAATACTGGCGAGCTGCTGCTGCCGTTGCCGCTGGGCGGCGTGGCTTTGTAAGGCCTGCTGTACGCTGTCGAGCAACAGCTGTTCATTGATGGGTTTTTCCAGAAAGTCACAGGCGCCCGCCTTGAAAGCCCGCACCGCCAGCGGCACGTCGGCATGACCGCTGATAAAGATGACCGGCAGTTGTACCTGCCGCTGGCGCATGGCCTCCAGCACGTTGAGACCGCCCATGCCGGGCATACGAATATCCAGCAACACGCAGGCGTTGATGCTGGCGTCGCACTGCTCCAGAAAGCTTTGCCCGCTGGTAAAGGGGCGCGTTTCAATCCCCACTGAGTCGAGCAGCCAGACCAGCGAGTCGAGCATGCCCTGATCGTCATCCACCACGTAAACGATCTGTGATGTGGTTGTATTGTTCGTCGTCACTTTGCTTCCTTGGGATAGTTCAACAGAAGGCATATCACTGCTTGTCTGTGAAGGCATTGTCGGCGTGAATGGCGGGCAGGCGGCACTCGAACACTAACCCGTCAGGGTGAGTCTGCGCCTCCAGCGTACCGCCAAAACCTTCCACCAGTGTTCGGCTGATGGACAGGCCAAGACCAAGGCCATCGGCCTTGCTGGTAAAGAATGGGGTGAAGATCTGCGCCAGACGCTCCTCGCTGAGCCCGGGGCCGTGATCGATGACCTGCACACAGACCCAGTTTTCCCGACAGCGATAGCTACGCACGGTGACCTGAGATCCGCTGTGGCCATGGCGCTCGCGATTGGCATCGATGGCGTTGCGCAGCAGATTGATCAGCACCTGCTCCAGCAGCACCGGATCGACAAAAATGTCAGGCAGGGCGGCCTGAAGCTCTGTCAGCAGCTGCACCTGTTTTTCGTTGGCATCCCACTGGCACAGCATCAGGGCATGGCTGATCACGCCGTTGGCATCCAGTTTCTGCAGGCGAGGCTGACCTTTGCGCAGAAAGGCCCGCAAGCGTTTGATCACTTCGGCGGCATGATTGGCGTGGAGGGTAATACGCGTCAGCCCTTCAGCCACCTTGTCATGTACCTGATCCTGTCGGGGCAGACGTTTGAGATAACGCAGGCTGGCACCGGCGTAATTTACTACGGCGGCGAGGGGCTGATTCATCTCATGAGCGATGCCGGATGCCAGTTCTCCCATGGTTGTCAGACGGCTGGCGTGAGCCAGCTCCTCCTGATGGCGGCGCAGCTGGCTTTCGCGCAGTTCACGCTCGGTCATGTCACGTGCCACCACAGAGAAGTAGCGCACGCCATCGGCCGCGGTATGTGACAGCAGCACCAGTGATACCGGCAGAGCATGACGATGATGATGGTGCAGGTACATTTCTGCGCGCCATGCCCCTTGCTCCCGCGCCGTCTCCAGTCCGTCCAGCAGACGCTGACGGCTGCTGTCATCTAGCAGGCTGTTCAGCGTGGGGAGTGGCTGCTGGCCATGCTGAGTATTTTTATCGCCATCGCCATCTCTATTGATTGACGGCTCGACCCAAAGCGCGCGTCGCGCTGCCTGATTGATATAGGTCAGATCGCCCTGACCATCGAGAAATAGCACCAGATCCGTGGTGGCCTCAATGACGTCGGCCAGACGATGACGTATCTCCTCGGCCTTGACGCGCGCGGTGACATCACGGCTGACACTGACCACTTCGATCACCTCACCGGAGTAAGCATCACGGATGGCGTGGCTGGCGGTTTCAAACCACAGATAGTGCCCCTGACGATGGCCTATGCGATAGGTCATGGTGTGCCGCCCGGTAATTTCCAGCTCTTCGCGGGCGGTGAACAGGCGGTGGCGGTCTTCGGGATGCAGCAGGTGTTTGGTCTGAATTCCGCGCAGCTGTTCCGGCCAGTAACCAAGCAGCGTCCAGGCGGCTGGAGAGGCATCAAGGAAGGTGCCGTCCGGGGAGTGGTGGGAGATCATGTCACTGGTATTTTCGGTGATCAGGCGATAAAGCCGGCTCGCCTCTGCGGCCTCCTTCACGCTGCGCCGCTCGCGGGTAGCGTCGCGTCCCCGAGCCAGCACCTGCTGGCTGGCCAGCTCAGGGATGAAGCTCCACAGCAGAATGCGCTCCTCGACCTGATGCTCAACGTCCTCAATCGCTCGTTGCTGACGCAGGCTGGCGCTGACCAGTGCTGCCACATTGAAGGGCAGCAGCTGTATGAGGGGGACCTGCAGTTCACCGAGCAGATGCTGCAACGCCTGATTGCTTTGCAGGGGATGGGCGCTGGCATCAAGCACAGCACCGGGCTGAGGGTCGTTGTAGAGCAGCATAGAAGGGTGGCTTCCGGAGTGATGCTGAGCGTAGTGACAGGATTCTAGTCTAGTGCGGTATTTTTATATAGTAAAAATACTATACCACTATAGTGATAATTGTATTTTTTCTGGTGATTGCCTATAAAAGACAGCAGCCAACAGGAGTGCAGTACGCCAGTCCGATCAGGAGTGGGCGCTAAGCCCCTGTGTTGCGGTAGTCACAGCCACGCAGTGCATAACAACAACAGCTAGCGGAAACAGCCATGACCTCCATCTACGATCAGCATCTGGAGCAGCACACCACCAACCATGTGCCGTTGTCTCCTCTGGGTTTTATCGAGCGTACCGCCAGTGTCTACCCGCACCGGCCCGCCATGATTCACGGCAGTCAGCATTTCACCTGGCAGCAAACCTATCAGCGTTGCCGCCGTCTCGCTTCCGCCCTGCAGGGCAGGGGAATCGGCAAGGGGGATACCGTCGCGGTGATGCTGCCCAACATTCCGGCCATGCTCGAAGTGCACTTTGGGGTGCCCATGGTCGGTGCCGTGCTCAATACCCTGAATATTCGTCTCGATGCCGAGAGCCTGGCGTTCATGCTGGAGCATGGCGAGGCGAAGGTGTTGATCGTTGATCGTGAATTTACCCCGGTGATAGCGCAGGCGCTGGCGATGCTTGACCAGCCGCCGCTGGTCATTGATGTCAATGACCCTGAGCTGGGCTCGGCAGAAGCGATCAGTCCGCTGGATTACGAAGCCTTTCTGGCCGAGGGCGACCCGGAGTTTGTCTGGCGTTTGCCTGACAACGAGTGGGATGCCATTTCGCTCAACTACACCTCAGGCACGACCGGCAATCCGAAAGGTGTCGTCTATCACCACCGTGGTGCTTACCTGAATGCACTGGGCAATACCACGGTCTGGTCCATGGGCCAGCACCCGGTCTATCTGTGGACGCTGCCCATGTTCCATTGCAATGGCTGGTGCTATCCGTGGACGGTCACCGCCTGTGCCGGTACACACGTCTTCCTGCGCAAGGTGGACCCGCAACGTATTCTTACCCTGATTCGCGAGCAGCAGGTGACCCATATGTGCGGCGCACCCATCGTGCTTAATGCGCTGATCAACATGCCTGAGTCAGCCAAGGCGGCTATTGATCATCCGGTGCAGGCCATGACCGCGGGGGCTGCGCCACCCGCCAAAGTGATTGGCTCGATTGAGGAAATGGGCATCCATGTCACCCACGTTTATGGTCTGACTGAAGTCTACGGCCCTGTCACGGTCTGTGCCTGGCACGGTGAATGGGATGAGCTGCCGCTGGAGCAGCGCGCCAGAATCAAGTCTCGTCAGGGGGTACGCTACCTCACGCTGGACGGGCTGCGAGTCGCCAACCCGGCCACCCTGCAGGACGTACCGCGCGATGGCGAAACGCTGGGGGAGATCTTCATGCGGGGTAACACCATCATGAAGGGTTACCTGAAAAATCCGGCGGCCACAGCAGAAGCTTTTGCCGGTGGCTGGTTCCATACCGGCGATCTGGCGGTATGGCATGCCGACGGTTACGTGGAAATCAAGGATCGCCTGAAAGACATCATCATTTCCGGTGGGGAGAATATTTCCACCATTGAGCTGGAAGATACCCTCTACAAACACCCGGCGGTGCTGGAAGCCGCCGTGGTGGCGCGGCCGGATGAAAAATGGGGAGAAACACCCTGTGCCTTCATCACACTCAAGGCCGATCATCAGGAGGTGAGTGAAAAAGACATCATCGCTTTCTGTCGCGAGCATCTGGCGCACTTCAAGGTGCCGCGCAGTGTGGTGTTTGTGCCCCTGCCCAAAACCTCCACCGGCAAGATTCAGAAGTACGTGCTGCGTGACTGGGCCAAAGATCCCAGCCAGATCCGGGTGGACGAGCTGAGTTAACTCTCTGAACAGACAGAGAGCGAGTGCAATGGTCATCAGCCGGTCAAGCGGTTGTGTTTACCTCTGAGAGGGGTATAACTGAGCTGTTTATGCCGCAGGGCAGCAACATCGTCCCGGCGGCAGGAAAGCACAAGCGAGGACCGGCTAATGAGCAACGACAAGGTAGGTGCTGAGTTGAAAATTGGAATCGTGGGCGCAGGGCAGATGGGCGGTGGTATCGCTCAGGTGGCAGCGACATCTGGCTTCAGTGTGGTGCTGGCTGACATCAGTCTGGATGCGGCGCAAAAAGGGCTGGCAGCGATCCAGAAGCGGCTGGACTCACAGGTCAGCCGCGGCAAGCTGCAGGCTGACGACGCGGCTGCCATCAGTCAGCGTATCAGCGCAGTAGGTGAGCTGGAGCAACTGGCTGACTGCCAGCTGGTGATTGAAGCGGCCAGTGAGCGGGTCGACCTCAAGCTCGAACTGTTCCGCAAACTGGACGGTATCTGCCATGAGGATGCCATTCTGGCTTCCAACACCAGCTCCATTAGCATCACCACGATTGCTGCCGTCACCCGACGCCCGCAGCAGGTCATCGGCATGCACTTCTTCAACCCGGTGCCTGCTATGAAACTGGTCGAGGTGATCGGCGGACTGGCGACCAGTGACGATACCTTCAGCAAGGTCATCGCGCTGGCTGAACAGCTGGGTAAATCACCGGTCAAATGTCAGGACAAGGCAGGCTTTGTGGTCAACCGTATCCTGTTGCCCATGCTGAATGAGGCCTGCTTCGTGCTGGAAGAGGGCGTGGCCAGCGCTAAGGATATCGACACTGCCATGACACTGGGCTGTGCTCATCCCATGGGGCCGCTGACGCTGGCAGACTTTATCGGTCTGGATACCTGTCTGGCCATCATGGAAGTACTGCACCGTGATCTTGGTGACGACAAATACCGGCCTGCACCCCTGCTGCGCAAATACGTAGCGGCAGGCTGGCTGGGCAAGAAATCAGGAAGAGGATTCTTCAGCTATGAGTGACAACGAACTGGCTCTGCCTGCCTTTTCGACACTGCTACTGAGTGAGCCGAACAAAGGCATCTATACCCTGGAACTGAACCGCCCGAAGCAGCTGAATGCCATTGATTCCACCATGCTCAATGAGCTGATGGAGGCCATTCGCTTTCTGCAGGGCGCTGAGGATGTGCGGGTGCTGTTGCTGACCGGCGCCGGAGAGAAGGCCTTTGCGGCCGGCGCTGACATCAGTCAGATGAGTGGCCTGGATGCGCTGGAAGCCCGCCATTTCTCGCAACTGGGCAATGAGGTCTTCGCCGCACTGGAACGCCTGCCGTTTGCCACCATCGCGCTGGTCAATGGTTTTGCTCTGGGGGGAGGCTGTGAGCTTGCCCTCAGCTGCGACTTCATTCTGGCCAGCGACAAGGCACGCTTTGGCCAGCCTGAAGTGACGCTGGGCGTACCGCCCGGTTTTGGTGGCAGTCAGCGCCTGACCCGTCTGGTTGGGCGGGGCATGGCCATGGAATTGCTGCTAAGTGGCCGCATGGTCGATGCCACCGAAGCGGTACGCATCGGTCTGGCTAACCACGCTTACGCCGCAGAAGCACTGCGGGAAGAAGGCATGAAGCTGGCGCAGAAGATTGCTGCCAACGGCCCGGTGGCGGTGCGTTTGACCAAGGAGCTGGCACATCGCGGTCCGCAACTGGATCTGACCGCCGCCTGTGCACTGGAGAGTGATCTGTTTGCCCTGGCCTTCTCCACGGAAGATCAGAAAGAAGGCATGACGGCCTTTCTGGAGAAGCGTCCGGCGGCGTTTAAAGGGCGTTAAGCGCATGAACAGGTTTTAAGCACTGCGGTTGTTACGCGTGCTGTACTCGTGGTGATTTGCTGTCTTCTGGGCAGAGTTACATTGTGACAACGATGCAAATAACGCAGTGATTATGGAGTCAGTGCAGCTACGTGGGGGCGATCAGGAAGGATTCGGGAGCAAATATAACGAATGCTCTTAGAACATAACTTATTGATCTAGAAGCGCCATCTGCCAGCTCTGGTTATAACCGAAAGGCGTCTGCATGATAGACAAGCCGTTCGGATAGGCCGGACACGATTGGGTGCTTTGCGTAGCACTGCGGTTGTCTGACTCCTGTGCAGTAACGTGTCTATGACCTGTTCCAGGAGCGCTGATGCGCTGGCAACCAGCGCATCAGCGTTACCGCAAAACTGAAAGACCTGGGTTCTGGCACACAACTTTTTGGCTTACACAGGGGCAGCAGGAACGCGCTGCTTCGCATAACAAGAGAAAATTGCTGATGAAAATACTGGTCGCCGTAAAACGAGTCATCGACTACAACGTCAAGGTCAGGGTGAAAGCTGATCAGTCGGATGTGGATCTGGCCAACGTCAAGATGGCTCTCAATCCCTTCTGTGAAATCGCCATTGAAGAAGCCGTGCGCCTGAAGGAAAAAGGCGTCGCCTCCGAAGTGGTGGTGGTTTCCATCGGTGCCAAAGCCTGTCAGGAGCAAATCCGTACTGCGCTGGCGTTGGGTGCTGATCGCGGCATTCAGGTGGAGGCGGAAAATATCGATGCGCTGTCTATTGCCCGCCTGCTGGCCAAAGTCGCCGAGCAGGAGCAGCCCGGCATGATCATTCTCGGCAAGCAGTCCATCGACTCAGACAACAACCAGACCGGCCAGATGCTGGGTGCACTGCTGGACTGGCCGCAGGCAACCTTCGCCTCGGAAGTGGTTATCGAGGGCGACAGTGCTCAGGTAACCCGTGAGGTGGATGGCGGTCTGCAGACGCTGGCGATCAGTCTGCCTGCGGTGGTGACCACCGATCTGCGCCTTAACGAACCACGTTACGCTTCGCTGCCTAACATCATGAAAGCCAAGAAGAAACCACTGGACGTGCTGACCCCTGAACAGCTGGGCGTCAGTGTCGGCAATGCTCTGACCCTGGTGAAGGTCGAGCCTCCTGCAGAGCGTCAGGCGGGGATCAAAGTAGGTTCTGTGGATGAGCTGATCGAAAAACTGCGTAACGAAGCGAAGGTGCTGTGATGACTATTCTGGTAATTGCCGAACACGATAACCAATCCCTGAAGCCCGTTACCCTGACCACACTGGCTGCTGCCCAGCAGATTGGCGGTGATGTAGACCTGCTGATCGCAGGCCATAACTGTCAGGCGGTTGCCCAGGCGGCAGCGACCATCAGCGGCGTGCGTAAAGTACGTGTGGCAGACGACGCCGCCTACGAGCATCAGCTGGCTGAAAGCCTGAGCAATCTGGTGCTGTCTGCCGCGGAAGGCTACAGCCACATCCTTGCTGCCGCGACCACCACCGGTAAGAACTTTCTGCCACGCGTTGCTGCACTGCTGGGCGTCAACCAGTTGTCGGAGGTCTCTGCGGTCCTGGCGGCTGATACCTTCAAACGCCCGATCTACGCTGGCAACGCTATTGCAACCGTCAAATCAGCCGATGCGGTCAAGGTCATGACTGTGCGTGGCACCTCGTTTGAGCCTGTCGCTGCTACTGGCGGTACGGCAACCATCGAGCCTGTGGCGGTGGTGGGTGCGTCTGCGGCTTCCCGCTTTGTGAAGGAAGAGCTGGCGGTGTCTGATCGCCCGGAACTGACCGCTGCCAGCAAGGTGGTTTCCGGTGGTCGTGGTGTGGGTTCCGGCGAGAACTTCAGTGTGATCTATGCACTGGCAGACAAGCTGGGTGCTGCGGTAGGGGCTTCCCGTGCTGCAGTGGATGCGGGCTTCGTACCCAACGACATGCAGGTCGGACAAACCGGTAAGACGGTGGCACCTGAGCTGTATGTGGCTGTGGGTATCTCCGGTGCCATTCAGCATCTGGCCGGGATGAAAGACTCCAAGGTCATCGTTGCTATCAATAAAGACGAAGAAGCACCGATCTTCCAGGTAGCTGACTACGGTCTGGTGGCTGATCTGTTTACTGCGGTACCGGAGCTGACCAGCAAGCTCTGAGTGATGCTGACAGGTTGCACTGTGGCAGGCACACTGCCTGCCACAGTGTGCCCGTCGCTATGCTGACCTCACCTCCTCAAGGGTGAGACTGCCCGGTACACGCCTCTTAACAGGTCGTTGAAAATCTATCTGCGTTGCCGAATACCGCGTCAAAAACAGGCTCAAAATGCTCATTTAGTTCACTAAACTCCGCTTTTTCGCCTGCTTTTTCCTTGTCTCGGCTGCCTCGATAACGTTTTTCAACAGCCTGTTAAGTTCAGATTCACCGCTGATTTCCATATCGATCCTCTTTGCCTCACAGGCGAACCTGTTGTTCGACCTGAACCTGTATGCACGTCTGCACACTGCTGAATTTGAGGCTGTACGCAGCGATATGTGCAAGATGACACCCTCGGGAGACCGCCATGAGCACCTATACCC